>DAOMRS010000001.1:0-365300 GCA_035445995.1 Candidatus Dependentiae bacterium
GAGGTTGGCTTAGAAGCAGCCATCCTTTAAAGAAAGCGTAACAGCTCACTGGTCAAGTGTCTCTGCGCTGAAAACGAACGGGGCTCAAACGAATCACCGAAGCTATGGTTTACATTAAAATTTCGATTTTAGTGTAGAGGTAGGGGAGCGTTCCTTGATAGATACGAGCTTGACCGTAAGGACAAGTGATGTGGATCAAGGAAGTGAGCATGTTGGTATTAGTAACGAAAAAACAGGTGAGATTCCTGTTCGCCGAAAATCTAAGGATTCCGTGAGATCGGTTCATCCACTCAGGGTTAGTCGATATCCTAAGCCGAGGCCAATTGGAGTAGGCGATGGAAAGCAGGCTAAAAATTCCTGCACCACCTAATGACGTTTGAGCGATGGAGTGACGCAGGAGGGTAAGTTGACTTGGCGTATGGATTGCCAAGCTAAGCGCAAAGGATAGCTTCATAGGTAAATCCGTGAGGTGTTTCTGAAGCGTTATGGGTATGCCAATTCGTAAGAAAAGGCGTATTTGACTGATCCCACACTGACTAGAAAAGCTTCTAGCGAGTCAAAGGGTGATCGTACCGCAAACCGACACAGGTAGATAGGTTGAGAATACTAAGGCGTTGAGATAATTATCATTAAGGAACTCGGCAAAATTGCCCCGTAACTTCGGGAGAAGGGGTGCCTGCATTGTTACTAAAATTTATTTTGGAAAGCAAAGGCAGGTTACAATAAATAGGCCCAACCGACTGTTTAACAAAAACACAGGGCTCTGCAAACTCGTAAGAGGAAGTATAGAGTCTGACGCCTGCCCAGTGCTGGAAGGTTAATAGGAGGGGTTAGCTTCGGCGAAGCTCCGATTTGAAGCCCCAGTAAACGGCGGCCGTAACTATAACGGTCCTAAGGTAGCGAAGTACCTTGTCGGGTAAATTCCGACGCGCATGAATGGCGTAACGAGTTGGGCGCTGTCTTGATGATAAACTCAGTGAATTTGTAGTGCCGGTGAAAATGCCGGCTACCCGCGGCAGGACGGAAAGACCCCGTGCACCTTTACTATAACTTGACATTGATTTTTGGATTGGTTTGTGTAGGATAGGCGGGAGACTATGAAGTCAGGGTGCTAGCTCTGATGGAGTCATCCTTGAAATACCGCCCTTATTGATTTGAAAATCTAACTTCGTTCCGTAATCCGGACGAAAGACAGTGTCTGGTGGGTAGTTTGACTGGGGTGGTCGCCTCCCAAAATGTAACGGAGGCGTTCAAAGGTTCCCTCATGACGAATAGAAATCGTCGGTAGAGTGTAAAGACAAAAGGGAGCTTGACTGCGAGACATACAGGTCGAGCAGGTGCGAAAGCAGGACTTAGTGATCCAGTGGTTCTGAATGGAAGGGCCATTGCTAAACGGATAAAAGGTACGCCGGGGATAACAGGCTGATCTCCTCTAAGAGTCCACATCGACGAGGAGGTTTGGCACCTCGATGTCGGCTCATCGCATCCTGGGGCTGAAGAAGGTCCCAAGGGTTTGGCTGTTCGCCAATTAAAGCGGTACGCGAGCTGGGTTCAGAACGTCGTAAGACAGTTCGGTCCTTATCCGCCGTGGGCGTAGGGTATTTGAGAGGGGCTGTCCCTAGTACGAGAGGACCGGGATGGGCAAATCTCTAGTGTTCCAGTTGTTTACCAAAAGCAACGCTGGGTAGCTAAATTTGTTAGAGATAACCGCTGAAAGCATCTAAGTGGGAAACTCGCCTCAAGATAAGATACCCCGTATTTTAATACGTAAGATCCCTTGAAGACTACAAGGTTGATAGGCTGGATGTGTACGTGCAGTAATGCACTTAGCTAACCAGTACTAATAGATCGAGAGTTTTAATCGCGAACTTTTAAAAATTTCGCAACTTTTGACAGATGTTAAAGGTTTATTTACAAATATTTCAATCACAAGTTGAAATTATAGATAATTTTGATACAATAATACTTTAAATTTTATAAGTAATGTATCGATTTATCGATTGAAATTTTCTGGTGGATATAGCTGTGGGGCAACACCCGTTCCCATCTCGAATACGGAAGTAAAGTCCACAGCGCCGATAATACTTGGCTGGAGACGGCCCGGAAAAGCAGGTACTGCCAGATTTATTTTAAAAAGGAATCTCATTTTTATGAGGTTCCTTTTTTTATGCTTTTTTTTATATACACAAAAGATATTTTTTTATAAATAAATTTTATTTTTGTTCTGAATTATTGTTGGTAGGTTGTATTATCTGATATGGTTTCATTTTTTACTATGCTGTAAGGGGCAATTTTACAATATTTTCCAATTGTTGTATTGCCTAGTATGTGTGCGCCTGCACCAATTTCTGTTCCGGCCCCAATGGTTACATTAACATCAACGCGTATGGTGTCAGGCAAATAGAACCGTACACCGCGTATCATCCAGTGTTCGATAATTTCTTGTTGTTTTATTTGTTCAGCGATAACAAGTTCTTTGAGAGTATTAACGCCACGTACAGGATCAAAGGGTACTTCTAAAGTAGTAACTGGTAATTTGTTATTACTTGCAATATGTACAAGGTCTGTAATATAAAATTCAGAAGTTTGTTCATTTTGTTGAATAGTACTTAAAAAGTTTTCTAAAAAATCTCGTTGAATGATGTATAAACCAGCATTTACATAGGGATATTTATCAATATTACCGGTAAAATGTTTTGCTTCTACAATAGCAATTTCATTTTCATGTTGTATAATACGGCCAAGTGCAAGCGATTTATCAGTATTTGCTGCAATAAGGAAACTGATTACTGCATTGGTGTCCATATGTTTTTCTATTAATTGCGCAATAATATCAGGTGTAATAAGAGGCATATCGCCATTCATTACGAGAATGTTTTGTGAATTCCAGGTGTGTTGCGTGCACTGTAAAGCATGTCCGGTTCCTTTTTGTTGTTCTTGTATAACGTAGGTAATATTTTGTATGCCGACTGATGTAATTGCCTGTTTAACTAGCTCTCGTTGATGGCCAATCACTACAATAGTTGGAATATTTAATTGTTCAAGTACGCGTAATGGGTAAGCAATCATTGGTTGCCCGCAAATTGGTGCAATTTGTTTGGTAATACCTGTTTTAAAACGTGACCCTTCACCACCTGCAAGTACGATGGCTTGGGTATTGTTTATCGTAGGCCGAGTAAATTGTGAAAGTAATAATAAGTTGAGATAGATATATTTTTTCATAAAGATCTCCTTTTTTTGTTATGATTAAAAAATAAAGGTGCGATAAATTTAAATTATCGCACCTTTATTTTTTAACAATATTTTTTATGTTTGATTATTATGATAGTTGTATGACATCTTTTTAAAAATGAATTAAAGATACCAGGCGGTAGTTTAGAAAATTATAGAAACAATGGAAAGAAAGTTAGATTAACTATCTTTCTTTCCAGCGTGTGATGTTATGAATAAATTTTTGTAGTTTACCATACGGTGGATACCGTAAATTATTATCAAACCATAATGATTTCTTGAATATTGATTTTTGATTGGAGAAAATATCAAAGCTTGCTTTGCCATGGTATCGGCCAAACCCACTTAAACCAGTACCGCCAAAAGGTAAGTAGCTTGAAGCAGCTTGCAAAATTGTGTCATTAATACCAACATTACCGGATGAGGTTGATTGTATAATTTTGTTGTGTATTTTTTTATTGCGGGAAAATATATACAAAGCTATTGGTTTTGATTTGTTATTGATAAAGCTGATTGCTTCATCAATATGTTCATAGGTAATGATGGGTAAAAGTGGTCCAAATATTTCTTCTTGCATGAGCGAACCTGTTAAATCAACATTATCCAAAAGTGTGGGTTCTATATATAAATCTTTGCGATCATATTGCCCACCCGTCAGTATACTCCCTTGTGTGAGTAATGGTACAAGACGATCAAAATGTCGTTCATCTATAATGCGAGCATAATCAGAACTTGTTTGCGGATTATCACCAAAAAATTGTGTAATTGTTTTCTTGATGTGATCAATAAGAGCATATTTTTGTGAGATATGAACCAATGCATAATCAGGTGCAACACAATTTTGCCCCGCATTTAAAAATTTTCCCCATGCTAGGCGTTGGGCGGTCTGTGGTATGTGTGCATCACTATGCACTATGCATGGACTTTTGCCACCAAGTTCTAAGGTGAGTGGTGTTAGGTGTTTTGCCGCTGCTTGCATAACAAATTGTCCCACACGAGTACTTCCAGTAAAAAAAATGTAATCAAACTTTTGTTCAAGTAATTCCTGTCCCACATCTATGCCGCCTTGTACAATGCTCACATACGCAGGATCAAATAACTTACTGATGATAGTATTCATTATGCGTGTTGTGTGTGGCGCATGTTCGGATGGTTTAATCACAATACAATTACCTGCTGCAATTGCGCCAATAAGTGGTAAAAACGTTAATTGAAACGGATAGTTCCATGGAGAAATGATTAAGATAACGCCGTAAGGTTCTGGAACAATATAACTACGGGCAGGTTTGTAGAGCAAGGGTGTTGTAACTTTGTGTGGCTTTGCCCAACAATGAATATTTTTGAGTACATAATTAATTTCTTTGAGAACCACATAAAATTCACTACTATATGCATCAAATGGTGCTTTATGCAAATCAGCATATAGCGCTTCAAGTATACGTGATTCATATTTAATCAAAGTATTCTTAAGATTTGTCAGTTGTTTGATTCGCTCACATACACATTTGGTGATATTAGTTGCAAAAAAAGTATGTTGGTTTTCTATGAGTTCCTTAATATCATACTTCATTATTATTCTGTACTTTCGTGAATATTATCTATTTAATTTTTTGAACCAGAGCCACGCGATACATGCTATAACACATACATTGCTTATTGCATATACAAAAGAGAATGGATATGCATGGAATAAACCGTGTTGCAATGTGCGTAAACTTATCTGTGTACCAACAATAAGAGGGATTAAAGCAAGATCAAACCGTATGACTAAGAAGTATAACAGAGCTAAGGTTATGCCGAATGCCAATCCAAATGTTCCATACAAGATAAGATTGTCTGCGTATAATATACCGGCAAATAAAAATCCACCAGCACAAAGAATGAATGTGGATGAAAACTTTTTATGAATACCATATTGAGTATGGTAATTAACCAAAGTAGTGAGTAATAACCATAATGTAGTAAAACTAATAAATGGAATAAGTACATTGTATATTTGGGCGAACAGAGGTACAAATGTATTGAGCGGATCATAATCAGCCCATGTTGCTTTGACTGTTGGTAGAAGATACACAAAAATATTTTCTATGCAGGCAAGTAGAATGCCAAGAGATATACCAAGCAGAATAGTAGAAATATTTTTAGGTAGTTTATTTTTTGTTTTAACATAACTGACAAAGCTAATAGTTAGTGCAAAAACAATTGCTTTAATTAAGATGCCAATACCGAGTGAACCAAACGTAATAAATAATTGATTAAGCCATGGTTTGCTAGTAACTAATTTAACTATGATAGCTGGCCATGAATTTATAGTATTTATAGTTAATAAGCTCAAAATACCTATGAAGCAAAAAATAAAAAATGATGTAAATGGGTTAGTACTGAAAGTCAAAGAAAGTAATGCAATGGCCATGCCAATTATAAAAAACAAGTAGATTAATAATCCACTCAGTTGTGTAATGACATGTGTTATATTTTGTTTATTTTGGAAGTCTCGTTGCCATAGCTCTGGTACATGTACTAATCGCTGCCAATCAGTTATTTCATTGCCTGCGATAGTAATTTTAATTCGTGCTTGGCCACCATCGATGGGTAAGATATTTTTTTGCGCAAAAACAAAAATCCAATCCTTACGCGCTGGTTTTTGTTGCGGAATAGCGGAAATTTCTATGATTTCTGTTGATTCAAGATTAAAGTGTTGTTGTAGTGCTTCAAATGCCAATATTCGGGCACTATTTTCATCAAGCGACATGCCAGGAGCGCTTTCTGGCAATAAGTGATTCATGCGTGATATGGTGCCATTAGGTTGGATAAAAACATGGTATTCTTCTGCACGAGCAACAATGTCACCATTAAATTGCGCAAAACGTACTACCCAGTGTGGAACTGTCAGATAATTTCCTAGTAATTTTTGGTACATAAGTTGCCCTGCTTCTTGCCAGACAAATACATGTTGTACATTTGCGTTATCATTGTCATCAATAGCTGTCATGACACGCCATTGCGTATTCAAGTGTATGTTTTGTTGGTTTAAATATGTACGTGCAATTACTTCTGCTTGTGTACGGTTTATACCAAGTGCCGGGGCATCTTGTCTGAATTGTGTTGTATATAACCATACGCTACATGCAGCTAATCCAAGGGCATATACTGATAATTGTTTGCGCAAAGTAAATGTGATCAATTCGGGTGCCTTAGTTTCATAATTGACTTGTTTGGGTGGTATTAAGGGTTGCCACGCTTTGTTGTAAGCATGTAAACCTAATGTGAACCATTTGTTTTCTTTCAAACGTGCAAATAATATGATCCACATCGGTAATAGTGCAAGCATTATAACAATTAACTGATTGATCCATGCCCAGGGGGCAGTTGATATAAAAATAGGAAGTGACATCCACACAACATCATAGATCACGTGGGAAATTATTGCAGGTAACAGTCCGAATGCAAGATATAAGCCACCAAATATTGAAGATGGTACTATAAGTTCAATAACTCGTGCATAAGCTGGTTGCATAGGATAATTTGCATGAGCAGCTCCAAATATTAATGCTTGTATAACAAATGCAAAAATGATCCATATGTTCTTTCTGCCATAATATGCACCTAGTAATGCAGCACTTGCAAGTGGTACGGCACGGAACAAGCATTCCTCCATAAATCCAGCACGTAATGCAGTAGCCAAAGAAGAAAACCAAGGAACATATGTTGCGAGTACATTAGGATCGAATAATGTGTCTGAAGGGACCCACCAGTTGAGATATTGTGTGGTGAAAATATAAAAGAAAGATATAAATGCAAAATGTATAGGCACAATCAAGTACCCACCAATAGTGTATCCCCAGACAGTTAGAGAACTTGCATAGTTTTTGTTCCATAACTTCCATAATTGCAGCTGATTGCCAAATGCTTTACGTGTTAAACTTTCTGCAGCCATAAAAATGAGCGAGTAGAAAATGAATTTGTACAAAAATTGATAGAGCATACTAGTCAAATAATTGAGTAAAAACCCATAGGGTGAAAGTGCGGTAGGGTATGCAAACCAAAGAAGTGGTATATTGTTGAGCATAGTTAGATTGTCAAGTAGTGCTATAATAGCACCCCACATGAGTGGCGTTTGCCATATTACCCAGTGTTGTTTAAATAAAATAAGTAGTCCTATTATGCAGCCGCCTAGAATGTAGATAAGTAGCATTACTAACTGTGCAAACCAAGCAATGGTATCATTAGCTGTTCGCACTTCTTGATATTGTCGTTTAAAACTATCCGGTATTTGTACAAAATGAGTAAGTTCAGTGACTTTATCACCACTGACCACTATACGTAATCTATAGCCATCGCCTATTTTATGATCAATGCGTTCATATACAAAGGTATGATCAATACGTTCAGAAAGACGTATTTCTTTTGATTGTTCTATGAGTGTATAGTGTGCAAAATCTATGTGCCAATTATTGATAGCTTGATATTCAGCGAGTAAGCGTGCATTTTGTACATCAAGATTAGTGCCTGGTATGTCTTCAGCTAATTTTTCTACAAAGCCATAAGGAATGCCATCGGGAGTGAACCGTATGATGGATTCATGCACTTGATAGGGTGTAAAATTACGTACTTGCCACGTATATGGTTGATATAAATTTTGTTTCATCATGGAAACAAAATTATCTTTACCACCACCTTCAAGTTCAATAAATGTTTTTACCAACGTATCAGTATGAAACATAATAGCTTGTTGTCCATTCTCTGGTCCGAAATTAAATTGTTGCGCAATATTTCTAGCGCGTTTTTGTGCCGCAGAACGATCCATAGTTAAATCAAGGTGAATGAGAGGAATTGCTTTTGGAAAAAAATGTACTGTTGTAGCAATGCATATGAGAGAAAAAATGCTAAATAAAACCCAAAATAAACGAGAACGAAAGTTGAATTGCATAATGACCTTTCAAAAAAGCAAGTAATACTTTTGTTCATTTTATTGTATGCTAAATAAAAATGGAAGTTTACATTACTAACTTATCTGGTTATTCCTGAGTGTCCACAAGGAGCCGGTACAACATGAAAGGCCGATATGATTAAGCGCATATCACTACCTATTCAATTATTATGTGTTATAGGGTTTGTATTTTTATTTGGCGGCATGCTTAGCACGTATACTGCACAATTTTTTTATACATTTAGTGTTTGGTTTAAGGATGCGTTGAGCTTTCTTTTACCGTTCATAGTATTTTCATTTGTGCTTACAGGTATTTTATCATTCAAAAAAAATGCACCAGTTGTTTTATTGGTTATGCTTGCACTTATTTTTTGTTCAAATGCATTAGTCGCATTGCTTAGCTATGTAGTAATTCGTGGTTTATTACCACTCGGCATATGTAGTGTTGATCCAGCGGCCATGTTGTCAGCAGATGTTACTATTGATCCTTTGTATGTATTGTCTTTACCGCTTGCACTCAGTTCTGAATATGCCATGCTCGCAGCGGTAGGATTTGGCTTACTATTTTCTTTTTTTCCATGGCCATGGTTTGAACAGCAAGTTATTCGACTTAAAGAACTAATTGAAGCTATTTTAAATATAGTTATTATTCCTTTATTGCCTTTGTATGTGTTTGGATTTTTGCTTAAAATTCAACATGAAGGAATGTTCATGCAGCTTATACAACAATATGGAAGTACGGTATTTATATTAGTTGCTATGCAAATTAGTTATTTGGTATGGATATATTTTGTAGCAGTAGGATTCTCATTACCGCGTGCGCTTCGGGCAATTAATATAGCATTACCTTCTTATCTGACTGCATTTAGTACTATGTCGAGTACAGCTACAGTTCCAGTATCGGTAGCAACTGCAACAAAAAACACCGGTGATCGAGCTCTTGCGGGTATGGCTATGCCAATAATGGCTAATGTCCATTTATTGGGAGATGCGATAGGAGTACCGGTGCTTGCAATGGTAACTATGACTTTATACCAAGTATGTTTGCCATCATTATCAGCTTTTATGCATTTTGTGTTTTATTTTTGCTTGAGTATGTTTGCGGTATCAGGTATACCAGGAGGAGGCATTATCGTAATAAGTCCAATTTTAAAAACGGTATTTGGATTTACACCAGAAATGGTAAGTATTATTATTACGCTTTATTTGCTACTTGATTCTTTTGGTACAGCAGCGAATGTGATGGGAGATGGAGCATTAGTTATAATTGTGCAGAAGGTTCTCAAGAAATTAAAAATTGTGACGTAAAAAAAGGCGCTTTTAACAGCGCCTTTAAATTTACCAAGAGTTATTTAATTTTTTTGTAATATTTTTTTTAACAAAGTTTTCTATTGCGGTTTTGAATGGATATATTCCAAAGAAACCAAGACCTGTATCATCTATATTCAAAGTTGTTTTTACTTCATTATATTTTTTTTCGAAATGATCTTGTAAATCTGCTGAAGTTAATGCCTTTAAATCAGATACGTGATCTCGTATAAATAACTTTAAATTATCTTCAGCAAATCTAGCAGCATATTTTAGTTCATTGTTACCAGACAAAGATAGTATTGCCGCTTTTCTTTGCATAATTTGTAATTGAATAAATTTCATACCAACAAAATGCACAAGAACCAGTCGTTCAAAGCTTTCAAAGTATTTAGCTAAATCAATATTTTCATCTAGAAGTGCTAAGATAAAAATATCTTTGTTATTATGCTGTAAAATTTCTTTAGGGAAATAATTACAATATATTTCTAAAAAATCTTTATTCATTTTTGCGTTACAGAAATGATCAATAATAATTTTTGCGGTACCAATATCAATTGTACCTTTTCGTGCGAATTTTACCGCCATAAGAAATTGTCTTAGATGATCAGGAATTTCCTTTGTCCAAGCAAGTTCTCTTGCATAGAAACCGTTTTTTAAGTTACTTTTTTTAATACGTTGCATGAAAGGAGTTAATGAATGGTAACCATTATCATCATGTTTGGGCAGTCTTACTGTAAGTGCTTCTAATTTTTTAGGTGTAAGTCTATTGTGTTCTATGAAATCTATGATTTCATTTTTATGCTCATCGATATAGCTTTGAGGCAACTTTTGAATAAGTGGTATAGCACATTCTTCGGGCAAATAGTCTAATTCTTCAAGTAGATATTTATCATAAAAACAGTATAATTCTTCGGCATTATCAACAATAACGTCCATTGCCAAATCTTTTAGACTTTTTATGTTATATTCTTTTTGGGTACTGTATTCTTCTTTTTCCATAGCCGGTATGAGCATTGGATTAAGGAGTGATATACCTGATAGTAAAATAAGTAGTTTCTTATTCATAAAAATCTCCATTTAAACCTATAGATTAGCCCTTTTTGAGGGTATATTAATACTCTAATACAAATAGAATAATTTAGCAAAAGGGGGGCTGTTTTTGGCTTATTTATTGCCAAAAATAGATAAAAGCTCATAGATATTGTGAAAACGGCGTGTAGAGGCTATTTTATGCTCTATTTTTTGATTTTTAGCAATCATGAGCTGTTCTATGCCAAAAGTGCTTGCTTCACGTACGAATTGATTAATTTGATTGATAGGCTTTACCTGGCCAGTTAAGCTTATTTCTCCTAGAGCAATTGATTTCTCGGGTAGAGGTTCCTGGAAGTAACTAGAAAGTAGTGCAAGGGCAATACCTAGGTCTATGGCGCTTGATTTGACCTTAAAACTACCACTTATTTTAAAAAATATATCATGGGTGTTTAATTTTATATGGAGATATTTTTGTAAAATAGCTGCAATGAGCATTACCTGCTTATGGTCAACCCCTGAAATTACTCGTTGTGGCATAGCAAGTTTTGACTCAATGGTAAGAGCTTGCAATTCGAGGAGTAATGGACGAGATCCTTCCATAACACTTACGAGCACTGAGCCTGGAGCGTTAGAAACTTCACTCAATAAGTGTTCATTGATATTGGCGACCTCTTGTAATCCTTCCTCTTTCATCTCAAAAAAACCAAGTTCATTGATAGTACCAAAACGGTTCTTTACTGCGCGCAATACTCGTGTTTGCCAGCGGTCTTCGCCTTGTAGATAAAAGACGGCATCAACCATGTGCTCTAATGTTTTGGGTCCTGCAATTACACCATCTTTGGTGATGTGTCCAGTAAGTATGATGGTAATATTTTGTTCTTTTGCCAGACGCATGAGTTGAAATGTTGATTCACGCAATTGGCCAACGCTACCAGGTAACGTTTGTGACCCGGCAATATAGCAATTTTGTATGGAATCAATAATCATAATTGTGGGTTTTTGTGATTGAGCAGTTGCTATAATGGTTGCTAAATCAGAAGCATCAGAAAATAATAACATTGCGTTCAGGCAGCCAAGTCGCTGTGCACGAAGTTTTACTTGTTGCAATGATTCTTCGGTAGAAAAATAAAATACGCGATATTGTTGTGCGAGTTGATTGCACACTTGTAGAAGTAGTGTAGATTTGCCAATGCCTGGGTCGCCAGTAAGTACCAATAATGAACTTGGGATAATGCCTCCACCCATGACACGATCCCATTCATGAATACCGGATAACATACGCTGTTGCATGTGCGTTGGCACATTATCCAAGTGTAGCATGGTTGTTGTGGCTGCACCTGCTAGTTGTGCTTTGCCAACTATGGGTGTTATAGTTGTTGGTTTTGTTTCGAAAAAGCTATCCCATTCCTTGCATTCAGGACAACAGCCAAGCCATTTTAGTGTTTTGTATGTACAATTGGTACAGGTATAGGAATTTTTTTGTTTTGACATATTTTAGAAGCTGAACTCTGCAAGATTTGGTCTTCTATCGATAGAATAACAATTACGACATCGTGCTTGATATGTTTCTTGAGCACCAACTTGAATTACCGGATCATCAAACTTGGCAGGCTTATTACCTACTAAGCGTTGAGAAAAATAAGCTTCACGTCCACAGGTAGTGCAAATAGCAGTGAGCTTGGTAATGTTGTCTGCAATTGCGAGCAGAGTTGGCATAGGACCAAAAGGTATTCCACGAAAATCTCGATCAAGACCACCAACAATGACACGCTTGCCCGCATCTACTAGTTCACAAATGACGGTTATAATGCCTTGTGGATAAAATTGTACCTCATCAATCCCAATGACATCTGCTTTTGTGTTATATACTTGAGCACAGATATCATCAAGACGATCTGTTGCAAAAGCATCAATGGTGCTTCCATTGTGCGAACGAACTTGTTCAATTGTATGGCGATCGTCCAATGCATGTTTAAAAACTAAAATACCTTGCTTGGCAAATGTAGCACGGCGTAATCGGCGAATGAGTTCTTCTGATTTTCCAGAAAACATAGGACCACAAATAACTTCAAGTGAACCTTTGCTTTTTGAATCTTTTATACTCATGTATTTGAGCTCCTGTGAATCTAAATTTGGGTTTGTATCGTAACTATGTTAGCATAACGATACGTATTTTTTTTGCAAAAACAATAGTGGTAAACCATGATACAAAAAAAACAAATAAAAAAAACAGATGGACTTGTGCTTAATAAATACATTGCACAAGCAGGGTTGTGTTCTCGTCGTAAAGCAATCGATTTGATCAAAGCTGGTAGAGTTACCATAAATAATCGAGTGGTCAAGGAACCAGGGTATCGGGTATTGCCCTCTGATCGGGTTGCCGTAGAAGGCCAAATTTTGGCTCGTGAGCGAAGTAATGTTTATATCCTGCTGAACAAACCGAAGGATTATGTAACAACGCTCTCCGATGAACGTGGTCGCAAAACGGTGATAGATTTACTCAAGCCTGAGGTCACAGAGCGCGTGTATCCGGTTGGTAGACTTGATAGAAATACAACGGGCGTTTTATTACTTACCAATGACGGAGATCTTGCAAACCAACTTGCGCATCCTAAATATCAGGTACAAAAAATTTATAAAGTGACAGTTGATTTTGTAGTAAAGCCATCTGATATACAGAAACTTAAACAAGGTATTCAACTTGAAGATGGACAAGTTGTTGTAGATGAAGCGCAGTATGTTCCGCGTGAAAGAAAGAATAATGTCTATGTTGCGTTGCATAGTGGCAAATATCGTGTTGTACGTCGTTTGTTTGAAGCATTGGGCTATGAGGTCGATAAGCTCGATAGGGTGCAATTTGCGGGTTTGACCAAAAAAGGATTGCGTGTTGGTGAGTGGCGTTACTTGACACCGGAAGAAGTCCGAGAGCTCAAGGGCAAATAGATACTCAAATAGGCATAATTAATACTTTTATGAGATTGGTTCTGGTATACGCATACGCGTATGAATAGCATCATTTTTTTCTTTTAATTGCTTGAGTATCTCATAGTAGGAGATAATCTTAGTAAGATTGGTATTACATTCTTTTTTGAGCTGTTGATAACTGAGATTGAACAGATCTACAGTAAACATATTTTTTTCTTCTTCAGATAATGTGTTCAAGTCATTAATATTTTTTAATTTTAATAATGTGTTTCTTGTTTCAATTAAATGTTGTTGGAATGGAATACTAAACATACTTAATACAATGGGATGAAATATAGAGGTCACGCTAGTTTTAAAATGGTTAACTATGATATTACCTTAGGCAAGTGGTATGTTATGTTCGATACATGTATTATAAATATCTGCATGTTTTTTTTTAAATACCATGGTTGCATGTGCATTTCTTATGAACCGGTGTGGTATAGTTGGGCACATTAATCCTTGTTCAATTGATTGTTGTGTGGTTTCATAAATATCTTTGTAGGCATGTATGACTTCAAAAGGGCAATCATAACAAGTATTTTGTTCTAAGTTTTGTTTAAAATTTTGCAAGTCTTTTTCCATAGCAAAATTTACTGCGGTACTACATATGAGGATCAGTTGTGTGATATATAAATATTTCATATACATTTCCTTAAAGTAGGGGTTAATAATAAATATAATTACTTTATAGTAGCAATTTTTTCTATCGATTTCACGTTATTTACGTTACACTTGATGAGCCGTTTTTGATTGTGCTAATAAAATATATAAAAAGTGAGTTTTTATGCAAAATGCATATCTAAAAATTGAACAATCTGAGCCACTACATGGAGTGGCAGAACTAGTTGGAGCAAAAAATGCAGTATTAGTAACTATGGCATCGCTGTTGCTAACTAGTGGCAAATCTGTATTGCATAATGTTCCGTGTTCAGCAGATGTATTGCATATGGTTAAGTTGCTTGAACAATTAGGTGCTCGTATAGTATTTGTACCAGAACAACATACATTAGAGGTTGATACCACACATGTTAGCAGGTGGCAAGTAACAGCTGATATTATGAAAAAGATGCGTGCTTCAATTTTGGTTATGGGGCCCTTATTAGCACGTTTTGGCTACGCTGATATAGCAGTTCCAGGTGGTTGTGTATTGGGCTCTCGACCAATTGATTATCATGTGAATAATTTTAAAAAGATGGGTGTAGAAATTACTCAGGAAGGTGATTTTTTACGTGGGCGTGCGACAAAACTTAAGCCTCAGAAAATAGTACTTGCATATCCAAGCGTAGGTGCTACAGAAAATATTATGATGGCAGCCGTATTGACCAAAGGAACTACCCATATTGTCAATGCAGCGCTTGAGCCAGAAGTTCTTGATTTAATCATAGTGCTCAAAAAAATGGGTGCACGGATACATATCACACCACCGGCAACTTTGATAATAGAAGGTGTTGATGATTTGAGACCAATTGAACACGCTATTCTCATTGATCGTTTGGAAGCAGGATCGCTACTCATAGCAGCAGCTGCAACTGGTGGCTCCATTTCGTTACCACAAGCACCAGCATACGCACTTGATGTATTTTTATTAAAACTTGAAGAAATGGGTCACACTATTGAAGTTGGCAGCAATGGTGTTGGTATTACTTTACGGGCAACACAAAATCCACAAGCTGTTTCATTCAAAACAAGTCCATATCCTGGATTTCCAACAGATTTACAAGCGCCTATGATGGTTTTGCAATGTCTGGCAGAAGGTACCAGTGTTATTGAAGAAACTGTATTTGAAAACCGCCTTGTGCATGCACGTGAGCTTATAAAAATGGGTGCGCATATTACGGTAAATAATAATACAGCGATAGTTACAGGAGTTGAAGAGCTGTATGGAGCTCAGGTGATTGCATCCGATATTCGTGCTGCATGTGCACTTGCTATTGCAGGTATGAGTGCAAAAGGCACAACAATTATGACAGGAATACAGCATTGGAAACGTGGGTATGAATCGCTTGAAAAAAAATTAGCTATATTGGGAGCGAATATTCAATTGTATGGAGAACCTTGTTCTGATCAGAATATTCTATATGAGGGTCAAGAAAAGCAAATTAGAATTTAAAAGCTACCGGTTAATTCAGTCAGTTCTTGAGTAATCCTTGCTTGGCGTAATTTATTGTATTCAAGCTTTGTAAGTTCAAGTAAATTATTAGCATTCCGAGTAGAATTATCCATAGATAAAAAACGTGCTGCATATTCTGCATACAATGACTGGAATAAAGTAAACTGAATATATGCTTCCAAATATTGTTGGGCAATAACATCAAGTATTTCAGTTGCATTTTGTTCCCATATATATTCCTCGGTTGATGACTGTTTCATGTCATGGTCGAGGGTAAATGGTATTAATTGTGTATCATGTGGTTTTTGTACAAAAAATCCTTGTAATTTATTGCTGACCATAATGACAGAAGTATATGGTTGTGGTGCATGTATAATGGTATCTACTAGTGCTTGTGAAAGTGTAAATAAATTACGTAATCCAAATGTTGGATAGGTGGCGATAAGGTTGCCATTTGTTACTTCTTGTATGAAATCAACTGCCTTTTTACCAATTACGATAATATCATATGGATGAATATATGGTGAGTTGCTTCTGTTGAAAAAGTTGAATAATGACGAATTAAAATTGCCACATAGTCCTTTTTGTGAGCCGATCAAAATAATAAGATTTTTTGTAGGAGTTTGAGGTGATGGATTGAGGAGTTGATTGTGCCATTCGGGAACTATCGTATGTATGCGTTCAAAAAGCGTTTTGATATGTTCTATGTACTGTGTCATAGGTTCTTGTTTATTCTTGAGGCGTGAATGAGTGGACATAGAAATAAGACGCATGGCATGGGTAATTTTCTTTATTGTTTCAATAGCTTTAATGCGTTGTCGCATATGCACTAACTTAGACATAATTTTGCTCCCACACCGATTGTGATAGACTAATCAACTTGCAATAATTGTACGGAGTTATTATGTTTTTTGCAATACTCAGGGATATGCAGGAATTAATAAATGATTATTATAATTGATGGATATAATTTACTCAAACAACACATTACTGATCGTCTTATTACTGAACAAGAGCGCATCCTGTTTATTGGGCAGATGCAGCGTTATGCACAACGCAAAAAACATATGATAATAGTGGTATTTGATGGTGGGCCGTCTGATTGGTTGCACAAAAGTCAGAGTGGTAGAGTGACAGAATTGTATTCAGGTGCATACAAAACGGCAGATGACATTATTAAGCAATATCTTGAAGATTATAAAAACAAAGATGTATTGTTGGTTTCTGCAGACCGTGATTTAACTGATTATGCAGTGTACTTAGATATTGTATCCATAGATCCATCATATTTTTATGAATTAGTGCAAGATACACTAAAGGATCAAGAACTAGGCAGTAAATCAGAAGAACGTCTAGAGAAAACAACCCAGCAAGATGACGAATCGCTTGATAAGGTAATGTTAGCATTTAGTACATCGGTTCCGGTAAAAAAAGAGGATATTAAAAAAGTATCTTTTATTACCAATGGTCGCAAGAAATCAAAACAAGAGCGCATGTTAATAGAAAAGTTGAAAAAATTATGAACGTACAAAAAATTATATATTCTCAACAAGAAGTAGAGTATGTTGCACGGTTACTCATACAAAAATTAAAAACATGCAAGATATTTACGTTTCAAGGGCCACTTGGGGCAGGTAAAACGACGTTGATTCGTCAACTATTAGAGCAATTAGGAATTAAGGGAGAAATTACCAGCCCTACGTTTACCTACTTGAATGTATATGTAAATGATAAACAGGAAACATTTTACCATTTTGATTTATATAGAATTGGTAGTGTTGATGAGTTTATAACTGCTGGATTTAATGAATATTTGTACCAGCCAAATAGTTGGACATTGATCGAATGGCCCGAGGTTGTAGCGCCATTACTTACGCATGATGTATGTAATATTGCCATAGATTATGGTCAGGATTTGCATACACGCGAATTAACGATACGTTGTGTATAAAAAAAGCTCCGCATGTGCCGGAGCTTTTTTTAAGAGTTTTTTTGCTTGAATCTACGATGGGCTTTTGCTGTTGTTTTTTTGGGTTTTTCAGGTATAGATCGCTTGTTGTCTTGTGTAGAATTTGTTTGTTCAACTTTTGAAGCATCCCAATATTTATTCATGAGTTTTTGTAATTTTTCTCTAGAAATAGCAATTTCATTTTGATTTATCGAAAAAGATTCTAATCCAGAAAATCTTTTGCGATTTGTTGTAATTCTCACAACATAATTTACATAGATTATTATTCCGTGTTCATTGCGTACAGGTATGTTTACCAGATCAATACCGATAATTTCATTCCAACGATATTTCATTTTATTTTCATACCATATGCCTGATTTGGTTAGCATAATGACTGGTATATGTAAATTACAGTAATTTTTATACCAATCATATATAAAAAATGAACCAGCTGCAGTTAATAAACTCCCAAAGACATAATCGAATGTGGGATCTTGTAGGTGTGTGCCTCCATGTCCAATCAATATATTGGGTGTGCGGGTATATCCACTATATAAAAATGATAATCCTGGAGCGATGAATATACTTGAAGCTAATAAACTTGACCAAAAATTTAGCTTTGAGCGATATATCAAGGCACGACCATGCATATCTTCAACATAAGTTCTTGTTTGTGTAGCTTGTATATTTTGTGTTGAACTTACTGTAAGGATGGTCCCTGCAAGTAATGTGAGTACTAACCGTTTCATATGCTTTACCTTTTTATCGGTTGCGTCGAGCACTTTTCTTGTTGTTTGGTTGAACAATGGCGGTAGTCGTTGCTGTTGTTTTATTTTTACCGGTATTCATTGATTGATGTTTTGCAACATATCGTTGTACAACTTCATCAACGAGTACATTGGTTACCAAGCCACTATCAGTAATGTCAGCTTCTGATTTAATAGTCGTCATGATACCTTGCAAGTCACCATTAGACAAGCCTTGCGTACCTTGCGCAATTGTTTTGATTTTTTCATCAGTCAGGCAAGCCTGGGCAGATGCAACAAATTCAGCACTATTTTCTTTTTCATCAAGCAATATGGTATTGCGGTATAATTGCAACACACGTGCGCGTTCGTTTTGCGCAGGTAATGGAACTTCTACTAAGTCATCAATACGACGTTGCATAGCAGCATCAAATACGATTTTGCGGTTGGTTGCCATAATAATCATGTATTTATTACTACGATCACCAAGACGGTTTAACAAGTGATTCAATACGATTGTTTGTTCAGAATCTAATTTCAATTGATCACGGTCAACAAACAATGTATCTGCTTCATCGATAAATATAGTTACACCCGTTTGTTTTTCGGCCCATTCGAACATTTCATCTATGGCCGATATGCCGCCTTTAAGTAATGCAGAGCCGTCAGTTTCACGCCATTGCATTTTACCATTGGTAGCTTCATTTACACGGCGTATCATGTTACGGGCAAAATATGTTTTACCAGTACCTGGAGGTCCTTCAAGCAATATGTTGCGATAAAAGACATTTGTTTTGCCTTGATTAATTTTTTCATTAATGTTGATAGTGGCTTTAGTAATGTTGTTTAATCGTGTTTCAAGCGCAGGGCTATAAATCATTTCTGGGAAATGTTCAGTGCGGCCAAGCGCCCAATTTTTGAAGCGTTCCCATCTTGTTTTATCTGAAGTTGCACGGAATACTTTTGGTTCAGGTTTTTGAGTTACTTTATGCATAATATACTTACCACTAAACCAAGCAGTAATAACGGCAATAGGAGCAGCTGCAGTTAGAAAAGCGCCAGTGGATCCAAATTTCCATAATGATTTGTAAGCAGCGTTATTAATTCGCTGTGCTACTGCCGAAGCATCGACCGATTGATTGGCAGGAATGCCGAGCGTATCTCTAGCTGCTGCAGAAAGCTGTCTGCCTGCTACAGCTCTCATTTCATCAGCATTGTCTTCCAAAAGTCGTACAGCTTCGTGTCCTGCTCTAGCTAATCCATCATGAAAATCTGAAGCTATTACATTTCCGGCATCTCTGGTTAATTTATATACCTTACTAATTGTTTGGGTAGGATTGATTGCAGCACCAACTACTTGAGCAGCTTGAGTACCTACATTCACGACAGTTGATGCTATTTCATCAATATGTACACCTTCTTCTTCTAAGGCTTCACCAGCTTGCGATAGACCGTGTTTAGTTTTTGTTACTACAGCTTTAAATGCAGGAGTATCCTTAATCGCTTGGTATCCAGCATAGGTTGCAATACCTGCAATTGGCCATGAAATCCAATTTGGCATGATATCACTCCATAATACGTCATATGCCGCTGCAGCAGGAATGGCAAATGGTGCCGTATATTTTGCAGCACGAAAAGCGCCTTTGGTAGTGGTTTTAATTGGATTATTATAGAAATTAATGCCAGAAGTTTTTACTGATTCCCATGTGCTATTTACGGTATCCATACCAGTTATATAACCAGGTATGATTACTTGGCCTATAAACAAAATAGCAAGTGCTAGTTTTAATGATCTATTGGTTTTCATAACAATGCCCCTTAAGAAGTTTTCATATAGAAATTATAGAAAGAAGCTCTATTGTTTCCTTATATTTATGTATAACAGTCTAGTATATAAAGGATTTTAAAGCAAAAGCCCTAGGTTACAAATGGCTAGGATAGGAGGTTTTCCCTTGGGAACTACCAGAAGATAACCCCATTTAGTGCAAAAATGGCAAAAAACTCAAAAAACTGCAAAATTAAGTTGAAATCCTCCTATAAAAACAATATTATAGAGTCACGAACCTTTTGTTTGAAATCCCTAGTTTTCAGATGGCGAGATACCCAAGCGGCCAACGGGGGCGGACTGTAAATCCGCTGGCTCAGCCTTCGCAGGTTCGAATCCTGCTCTCGCCACCAGTTTATTCGAGTTTTCAAGCCTGGCAAGCTATGACTGGTAGCCTGTCTTGAAGTCTGTATCATAAAAGGTTTTATTTTAACAAAATCAGTGTTGATTAAAATTATAAGAAGTGTACAATAGTTTTTCGGCATTCTTGCAACTATAAAAATTTGAAATTAATGTACAGCGGATTGAGGTACATAAATCCGCCAAAAAAGGCGGGAATAGCTCAATTGGCTAGAGCGACAGCCTTCCAAGCTGTAGGTTGCGGGTTCGAGTCCCGTTTCCCGCTCCAAAATATTGTAATGTGTGCTGGTGTAGCTCAGTTGGTAGAGCAGCTGATTTGTAATCAGCAGGTCGTGGGTTCGAATCCTATCACCAGCTCCATAAAATACAATGTTTACAAGGTGTATAAGTTTTTATAATTATGTTGTCTTTTTACAATTTTTAATTTACTCTATCTATATTAAATAGTAAGGAAATACGCTTTTACAAGGATTTGGGCCCACGTAGCTCAGTTGGCAGAGCACTTCCTTGGTAAGGGAGAGGTCACCGGTTCAAGTCCGGTCGCGGGCTCCAGTGTCACCAACCAAATTGATAAACAACATCGAGGCGAATGGGAACGGTTAAAAAATTATGGCAAAAAATAGAGTTACTACTCATCTTGTATGTGAACAATGCAAGGAAAGAAATTACACACAGGTTGTAGGGAAAAAAAGAACAGTTGGCACACTTAAATTAAGTAAATACTGTTCACGTTGTCGCAAGCATAATGCACATAAAGAGACAAAGTAAAGTACCTAGGCCAGTAGCTCAATTGGTAGAGTAGCAGACTCCAAATCTGTTGGTTGGGGGTTCGAGTCCCTCCTGGCCTGCCAATAACATGAGTGAAGGTGTATTATTATAAAAATTTGTAAGGTAGGATCAGAGCACCATGTTAGCAAAAAATGCAATTCACTTTTTACGTGACGTACGGGTTGAGCTTACTAAAATAGTTTGGCCTAAATGGGATGAATTTATAGGCTCTACAATTGTAGTGCTTTTTTTAGTTTGCATTTTTTCCATTTACTTGGGGGCACTTGATTTCGGATTTTCTCAATTAGCAAAATATATATTTTCACTTTATGGTGGTTATTAACGTTGACAGGCAGGATGTAACGACATGAAACGGTGGTATGTTGTCCAGGTCTATGCTGGGTATGAGCAAATAGTAAAAACTGACATCGAGAAACGTATCGCAGAACAGTCGATGCAAGATGAATTTGGTGAGGTATTTGTGCCGTCAGCAAAATTAAAAAAATTCTTTGAATCTGTTGATGAAAAAGAAAGTGATCAGCAGTTGTTTCCTGGTTATATTTTAGTTGAAATGGAAATGAAACCAGAGACAATGCGGCTTGTTACATCAAGTTTACGCGTATTGAAATTTTTAGGAGGTAAGGAGCCAGCTCCACTATCTAAAAAAGAAATCAATCGCATTTTAAAGCAAGTCGAAGGTGAAATTGAGGTTGGTCCTAAAAAAGAAGAATTTTCTGTGGGCAGTGAAGTTGACATTGCAGATGGTCCATTTGCAGGGTTTGTAGGCATTGTTGAAAGCGTTGATTCAGAAAATGAGAAATTAAAAGTGATGGTGAGCATTTTCGGGCGTATGACGCCAGTAGAGTTAGGGTTTCATCAAGTTAAACGATAAGCGAGCATAGGTTAAAACTATGGCAAAAGAAATTAAAGCACAGATTAAGTTACAAATTCCTGCAGGCGGCGCAACGCCAGCTCCACCAGTTGGTTCTTCATTGGGGCAGCATGGTGTTCCAATTATGGATTTTTGCAAACAGTTTAATGCGCAAACTGCAAACCAAAAAGGTCAAACTATCCCAGTTTTAATTACGGTTTATAAAGATCGTACTTTTTCTTTCATTTTAAAAACACCTCCGGTTACTGAATTAATTAAAAAGAAAATTAATTTAAAAAAGGGATCCTCTAAGCCGCACACTGATAAAGTGGGTAAAATTTCTTGGAGTGATATTGAAGAAATAGCAAAAGTTAAATTCCCAGATTTGAATGCACATGATATTGAGCAAGCTAAGAAAATTATTGCTGGTAGTGCACGCAGTATGGGTGTAGAAGTTATTGATTAATGGTAGGGACGGTGCGCGATGGCAAAACATGGAAAAAAGTATAGCAAAGCGGTTCAAGCGGTAGATAAAAGCACCGTTTTGCCGGTTGATCAAGCATTAAATAAGATCAAGCAACTGGCATTTGCTAAGTTTGATGAATCAGTTGATGTAGATATCAATTTGGGCATTGATGCTTCCAAAGGTGAGCAAGTAGTACGTGGTTCTGTTGTATTGCCTCATGCACGTGGTCAAAAATCCCGTGTGTTGGTTTTTGCAAAAGGTGATTACGCAGAACAAGCTGAGAAAGCAGGCGCTGATTATGTTGGTGCAGAAGATCTTATTGAAAAAATTTCTGGTGGTTGGATGGACTTTGATTATGCAGTTGCAACACCAGATCTTATGGGGCTAGTTGGTAAAGTAGCGCGTGCGTTAGGGCCGCGAGGATTATTACCAAATAAAAAACTAGGCACCGTTACTTTTGATGTTGAACAGGTAGTATCTGATCTGAAAAAAGGTCGCGTATTTTTCAAAAATGACAAAAGTGGTCTTGTACATTTTGCATTTGGAAAAGTATCTTTGGATGAAAGCCAGTTAAAAGATAATTTATCTGCTTTTATCAGAGCATTGGTTGCAGCAAAGCCAGCAGCATCAAAAGGTAAATATCTCAAGAAAATGACTCTCTCATCAACGATGGGGGTAGGGGTCCAAGTTAATCCTGATGAGTTAATGTAGGAAAGAGGTTGTTATGGCATTAAATAGACAACAAAAAGATCAAGTTATACAAGAATTGCGTAATGACTTTGCTAGCAGCAATGCATCTTTTCTTGTAGGATATCAAGGATTGACTGTTGATCAAATGCAAACATTACGTACAGAGCTTCGCAAGCAAGGTGGGCGCTTACAAGTTGCTAAAGCGCGTCTCATGAAGCGTGCGGCTGAAGGTATTGATGGTGCGCAAGATATAGCTGAGCATTTCAAAAACCAAGTAGGTCTTGTGTTTGCAGCAGGAGAAGTACCAGCGATTGCAAAGGTTTTGCATACATTTGCAAAAAATAATGTGGCGTTAGTTTTGAAGGTTGGGTACATAGATTCTCAGGTGTTGGATGAGCGTGGTATATTACGCATTGCTCAATTGCCATCAAGAGAGGTGTTACTTGCTCAAGTATGTCGCGGGATTCAGGCCCCAAGCAGTAATCTTGTACGCGTAATGCATACATCTATTGTGCGACTCTTGTGGGTATTACAAGAGATTCAAAATAAAAAACAAAGTTAGTGTTGTAAGTAAAGTAGTTAATTTTTAATCACAGGAAATGGGGACCATCATGGCATCCAAAATCGAAAAATTGGTTGAAGAAATTGGTAGTCTAACAATGTTAGAATCAGCTGATTTAGTTAAAGCGTTGGAAGACAAATTTGGTGTTTCTGCAGCAATGCCAATGGTAGCAGGTGCGCCAGCAGTTGCTACTGAAGCAGCAGCTCCAGCAGCAGAGAAAAAAGAGTATAAAGTTACTTTGAAAGAATCTGGTGCTGAAAAAATTAAAACTATCAAAGCATTACGTGAAGTAGTATCAGGTTTAAGTTTGTCAGATGCTAAAAAAGCTGTTGACGAAACTCCTTCAGTTATTGCAGAAGCTGCTCCTAAAGAAGATGCAGAAAAAATTAAGAAGAAGTTGGAAGAAGCCGGTGCAAAAGTGGAGCTTTCATAATTTTTTGTGGAAGCTTTTATGTTTTGCATGAGTGGGGTGAACGTTATTTGTTGTATGGACAATTATTTGGAGTAACGAGGAGCGGCTGAATGTCTAACTTTCGTACGGGTAAAGGCGCGGTGCGTAGATCGTTTGGTCGGGTACAAGATATAGTTCCGGTACCTAACCTAATTGAAATTCAATCTACGTCGTTTAATGATTTTGTACAATTGGATTACTTACCAGAAGAACGACAATTGATTGGTTTAGAACGTGTACTACGCGATGTGTTTCCGATTGAGCATGAAGATAAATTATCACTAGAATATGTTAGCTATGAGCTAGGCAATTGGGCTTGTACCTGTGGAAAATTAACTGGCATTGAGAACCGCTACACATGGAGTTGTTCTGCGTGCAAAAAAACTGGCTGCTCTCGTTTACCAAATGATTTTAGCTGTCCATCGTGTACTAAGCAAAGTGCACGCTACAAAACGTGTTCAAATTGCTTGGCTCGTGTAGTAGTGCAATTGCCAATGACTCTTGCTGAGTGTCGTTCAAGTGGTCAAACATTTGGCATGCCACTTAAAGTTAGAATGCAACTTACAAGTTGGGATGTTGATGATAAAGGAAATAAGTTAGTTCGCGATATTAAAGAACAAGACATTTTCTTTACTGATATTCCTGTTATGGCTGATCTTTATGAAGAAGGTGGTCGATTTAAACTTGGTAATCTTGGTACATTCTTAATTAACGGTGTTGACCGTGTTATTGTGAGTCAGTTGCATCGTTCACCTGGCGTTGTATTTTCACAAAGTAAAAAAGGTAAAGATTTTCGTGGACGCCCATTCTATTTAGCACGTATTATTCCAATGCGTGGTTCATGGATTGATTTTGAATTTGATAGTAATGATCACTTATATGTTCGTATAGATAAAAAGAAAAAATTATTAGCTACAACGTTCTTGCAAGCGCTTGGAATTGAGCGAGATGCAATTATTCCAATGTTTTATGCATCAGATACCATTGTGTATGAAAAAGGTGCATTTTACTGTGTTGTTGACGCAAGTTTGCTTGGGCAACGTCTTGAACGTGGTATGCTTCCAGAAGAACATGAGAAGGCATTTGTAGGTAAACGGGTAACTAAAGAAGTTTTATCTCGTCTACAAAAAGCAGGGATTGACAAATTAGTGCTTAAACGTACTGGCTTGTTGAACAGAGTTTTCTCAAAAGATGTAATTGATCCAGAAACTGGAGAAGTTATTATTGAGCAAGGTACGGTGTGCTCTGAAGATTACTTAGATTTGATTGAAAAACATAAAAAATTTGAATTCAGTTTAATTCAATCATCTGGTTATGTATTCCAGCCAACTATAGCGATGACATTAACGCAAGATCGTTCTTTTACACTAGAAGATGCGCTTAAAGATTTACACGCAAAAGTGTGGCCTGGTGATAGTTCTTCATTAAAAGAAATAAAAGAGCGATTTGAAAATCTATTCTTTAATAGTAGGTTTTACGACTTGACTAAAGTTGGTCGTATTCGCATGAATCGTAAACTTGGTCTTAATGGACCAGAAGATCGTGCTGTTCTTACGCAAGAAGACATAGTTGCTACTATGCGTTATTTGGTGAATTTACGTGAACGTGGTGAAGGCGAATTGGATGATATTGACCATTTGGGCAACCGACGTGTTCGTTTGGTTGGAGAATTATTAAATAACCAAATGTATCTTGGTTTTATGCGTATTGAGCGTATTGTTCGTGAACGATTTAGAATGCAAGAAGCTCATGGGGCATTGATGCCACAAGATTTCTTGAATGTAAAACCATTAAGTGCGGTAGTTCGTGAATTCTTTGGCATGGGACAATTATCACAATTCATGGATCAAACCAACCCATTAGCTGAAATTGCACATAAACGTAGATTGTCTGCTCTTGGGCCTGGCGGCGTTATGAAAGATCGTGCTACGTATGAAATTCGTGACGTACATAACTCTCACTATGGTCGTATTTGTCCAATTGAAACTCCTGAGGGTCAAACAGTTGGTCTTATTTCATCATTAGCAACATATGCTATGGTTAATGATTTAGGATTTATAGAAACTGCATATTCTCCAGTAAAAGATGGCAAAATACAGGATGATGTTGTGTTTATGGATGCTTTCCAAGAAACAGAACATTATATTGCACAGGCAGATGCGCTTAAACCAGGTTCTAAAAAATTAGAAGGCGATAAAGTTCTTGCGCGACATGGCGGTAACTTTATAAACGTGGAAACTGACAAAATAGATTATATTGATTTGTCACCAAAACAACTCGTATCGGTATCCGCAGCATTAATTCCATTCTTGGAACATGATGACGCAGTTCGTGCATTAATGGGTGCAAATATGCAACGACAAGCAGTGCCATTAATACAAACGAGTGCACCGATTGTTGGTACTGGTATGGAAAAATCTATTGCCAAAGCATCTGGTGCAGTTATTACGGCAAAACGAACTGGTACTGTAGAGTATGTATCATCAGAAAAAATTATTGTGCGTGCACCTGAACATGAATTTGCACATATAGATGAGTGGATATCTCAAGGTGTTGATACGTATTATTTAGATAAGTTTCAACGCTCAAGTTATAGTACCTGGATTCATCATACGCCAATTGTACGTGTTGGTGATCGTGTAGAAAGAGGTGATGTTCTTACTAATGGTTCAGCAATTTTTAATGGCGAGCTTGCACTAGGAGCAAACTTAATTGTTGCCTTTATGCCATGGAATGGATATAACTTCGAGGACGCAATTGTTTTAAATAAGCGCCTTGTTTCAGAGGATGTATTAACATCTGTACATATTGATGAATATGTTGTAGATGCGCGAGATACTAAGCTTGGTCCAGAAGAAATTACACGTGATATTCCAAATGTCAGTGAATCTGCATTAATTGGTTTGGATGAAGATGGTATTGTACGCGTTGGAACACGTGTTAAACCTGGGGATATTCTTGTAGGTAAAGTTACCCTAAAAGGTGATGTACAGTTTTCACCAGAAGAAAAATTATTACGTGCAATATTTGGTGAAAAATCACGAGAAGTACGAGACACATCATTACGCGTACCGCCTGGAGTCGAAGGTACTGTTGCTGACGTGAAAATATTCTCACGTAGCGGGGTACGTAAAGATAAGCGTTATAAAGAAGAAATTAATAAGCAAATTGAAAAGGTTGAAACGAATTTTGCACAGCATATTACTTCACTTGGTCGTATGATTGCAGAAAAAGTACGCGAAGAATTGCATGGGCAAGAACCGGCTTCAACAACTATCAAAGGTTTATTATTCAAACAAAAATTTGATAAAGATAGTTTACAGAATGAATCAATAGTTGAATTGTTCAAACTAAAAGCAAAAGACAAATCAGCTAATGATATTATCAAAAAACTTAAAGATGGATATGAAAATCAGGTTCGTATTTTAACGAATTTAAAAGATGAGCATATCAATAAATTGAAGAAGGGCGATACATTACCATCGGGTGTGATTAAGGTTGTTAAAGTGTATATTGCAATGAAGCGACCAATTTCAGCTGGTGATAAACTTGCAGGCCGTCATGGTAACAAAGGTGTGGTTTCAAATATTGTACCGCGAGAAGATATGCCATTATTAGAAGATGGCCAAGCGGTTGATATAGTGCTGAACCCATTAGGTGTACCATCTCGTATGAACGTTGGTCAAATTTTAGAGACAACGCTTGGGCTTGTAGGTAAAAAACTTGGTATGCAGCTACAAGATATAATTGAAAATAAAGGTTATGATTTTGTTAAAAAAGAGCTCATCAAGTTTTATGGTAATGATGTCATTGATTCATATGAAAAATTATATGGCAAAGATGGTGTGCTTCAATTAGCTCGTCATACTGCAAAAAATGGTGTGTTCTTTAAAACACCAGTATTTGATGGTGCACGATTTGAAGAAGACATTAAGCCATTAATGAAAGAAGTTGGTATTCCAATGAGTGGATCATTTAACTTACGTGATGGTCGTACTGGTGAGTATTTTAATCAGCCAGTTACCGTTGGTTATATGTATATCATGAAATTAAATCATATGGTTGATGACAAATTGCATGCGCGTTCTGTTGGGCCATACTCATTGGTAACACAACAACCACTTGGTGGTAAAGCTCAACAAGGTGGACAACGTCTTGGTGAGATGGAGGTGTGGGCATTAGAAGCATACGGTGCGGCATATGCGCTCCAAGAAATGTTGACATACAAGTCAGATGATGTAACGGGGCGTCATAAAGCATATCAGGCGATTGTGCGTGGAGAAAACGTACCAGAGCCGGGTGTACCAGAATCATTTAATGTGTTGATTAAAGAATTGCAAAGCTTAGGCTTGCAAGTTGATCTCTTGAAGCTTGGCAAGGAGACTGTCAGTGAGTAATCGGATGTTGGAAAGATTTAAAGAATACATTGGTATTACCCGTTTCAATGCCATACAGCTTGGGTTAGCTTCTCCAGAAAAGACGCGTTCATTATCGTATGGTGAAGTAAAAAAGATTGAAACAATTAACTACCGAACACTAAAGCCTGAGCGTGATGGATTATTCTGTGCACGTATTTTTGGTCCAGTCAAAGACTGGGAGTGTAATTGTGGTAAATATAAACGGATGAAACATCGCGGTGTAACATGTGAAAAATGTGGCGTTGAGGTAATTCAATCTCGCGTACGTCGTGAGCGTATGGGGCATATTGAATTAGTAGCTCCTGTATGTCATATTTGGTTTTTAAAAGGTATTCCAAGTTATCTTGGTTTAATTATGGATATGCCAGTTAAAGATCTTGAACGCGTTATTTACTTTGATTCATACATGGTAGTAAAACAAGGTAATTCTCCGTATCCAGTCAAAACGTTGTTGAGTAAACTGGAATATGAAGATTATCTTGATGCTCATCCAGATGATTTAGAATTTATCGCAGAAATTGGTGCACAAGCTATTCGTACTGTATTAGAAAATATGAATCTTGAAACCGAATTAAAAGCGTTGAAAGATGCATATTTAAAAACAACATCGGTTGCAGTGCGTCATAAACTCATGCGCCGTATCAAAGTTTTATCTGAATTACAGCAAAGTGGAGCAAAACCATCATGGATGGTGTTGACGGTATTACCAGTACTCCCTCCAGATTTAAGACCATTGGTACCTTTAGAAGGTGGTCGATTTGCAAGTTCAGATTTGAATGAATTATATCGCCGTGTACTCAATAGAAATATACGGTTGCAGCGTTTGATGGAAATAGAAGCACCATCGGTTATTATTGAAAACGAAAAACGCATGCTACAAGAAGCGGTTGATGCGTTAATTGATAACGGTCGTCGCGGTCAGCCAGTACGTGGTTCAAACCGTCGTCCACTCAAATCATTGAGTGAAATGTTACGTGGTAAGCAAGGTCGTTTCCGTCAAAACTTACTTGGTCGTCGTGTTGATTATTCTGGACGTTCTGTAATTGTGGTTGATCCAGAATTACGTATGGACCAATGTGGTATTCCAAAAGCTATGGCATTAGAGTTATTTAAGCCATATATTTTTGCGGGATTGATGGAGCGTGAGGCTGCTACCAATATGCGCGTAGCGCGTCGTATGGTTGATGAATTAGATCCTCAAGTATGGGATGTATTGGAAGAAGTCGTTAAAAATAGACCTGTGCTTTTGAACCGTGCACCAACACTACATCGACTAGGTATTCAGTCATTTTATCCAATATTAGTAGATGGTAAAGCTATTCGTATACATCCATTAGTGTGTGCAGCGTTCAACGCTGACTTTGATGGTGACCAAATGGCGGTACATTTACCGTTAAGTGAAAATGCACAAAAAGAAAGCCAAGAGCTAATACTTTCAGTTAAAAATATTTTGTCACCGGCTAGTGGTCGTCCAGTTACCGTACCATCGCAAGATATGATTTTAGGTCTTCATTACATGTCAAAAATGCGTGAAGGTGCTAAAGGTGAAGGTATTGTTTTTGGGACCGTGAATGAGGTGATTACTGCATACCAATTTGGTCAAGTTGATTTGCATGCACAAATTAAGTTACGGTTACCTAATGATGAAATTGTGCAAACTACTACGGGCCGTGTAGTTTTATACGAAGCATTGCCAAAAGGTGCAGATTTCAATTGGGTCAACAAAGTACTCAAAAAAAGTGATTTGAGAAAATTAGTAGAACGCGTGTATTACCGTTTTGGTAGTCCGGCAACTGTAGTGAGTTTGGACAAGATTAAAAAACTTGGATTCCATTATTCAACATTAGCTGGTATATCATTCTCTATCGCGGATTTAGTTGTTCCAGCCAATAAAGATGCATTGATTGAAAAAGCGGAACAAGACGTAGAAAAAGCAGAACAATTGTACATGGATGGCGTTATCACTAATGGTGAACGTTACAATAAAATTATTAGTATCTGGGGTCATACGACTGAAGATATTGCATCGTCTATGTACAAAGAACTTGAGCTTCAGGATAAAGAGGCATTCTTAAATAAGGATAAGTCGTTTAAACCATTTAATCCTATTTTTATGATGCTTGATTCTGGTGCGCGTGGTTCTAAAGAGCAAATTAAGCAGTTAGTAGGTATGCGTGGTCTTATGGCAAAACCAACTGGTGAGATTATGGAAACGCCAGTAAAAACTAACTTGAAAGAAGGGTTACATGTGTATGAATACTTTATTTCTACACACGGTGCTCGTAAAGGTCAGGCAGATACTGCGCTCAAAACAGCAAACTCAGGTTATTTAACTCGTCGTTTGGTTGACGTTGCACAAGATGTTGTAATCACAATTGATGATTGTAGAACTCTTGGGTATGTTGAAATCGAAGATTTAAAAGAAGCTGGAGATGTTATTTACTCATTGGTTGAACGTGTATTTGGTCGCGTACTTGCTACCGATGTAAAAGATCCTATTACTGGAGAGCTTTTATTCAAACAAGGTCATATAGTTACGCGAAATGATATGGAAAAAATTAATAATTCTGCCGTATCAAAATTATATGTACGTTCAGTTGCTACATGCCAAGCAAAACGTGGTATATGTGCACAATGTTATGGTTACGATTTATCAAAAGGTAAATTAATAGATATTGGTACTACCGCAGGTATTATAGCAGCACAATCTATTGGTGAACCCGGTACACAGTTGACCATGAGAACATTCCACATTGGTGGTACAGCTAGTGGATTGTCAGCACAACCGTTTTTTGTGGCAAAATCTGATGGTGTAATTTCATGGCGCAACATTCGTGTAGTGAAAAACAAAGAAGGCCAGTCATTAGTTATGAGCCGTAAGGGGCGTTTGCTAATTATGTCTCAAGATGGGCGTGAATTGCAAAGTCACCCAATAGAATATGGTTCAGTTATATATGTAACTGATGGACAAGATGTTACCGTAGGTACCAAACTTGCTGAATGGGATCCGCATAACAAAGTATTGCTTACAGAAAAATCTGGTACAGTTCAGTTTATTGATCTCATTGAAAACATAACCATTCAAGAACGATTTGATGAGGCAACTCGTAAATCAAATCATATAATACTTGAAACACGTAGTGAAAAATATCAACCAGCTTTAAGCATTGTTGATGATGAAGGCAATGAAATAGCTCAATATTACTTGCCGGCAGGTTCATACTTGAACGTTGAAGAAAATCAATTTGTTTCAATTGGTGAGATTTTGGTTAAAACACCGCGTGCGGTATCAAAAACCAAAGATATTACTACTGGTGGCTTGCCACGAATTGCAGAATTATTTGAAGCGCGTCAACCAAAAGATGCAGCAATTATTTCTGATATAGATGGGCAAGTAGTAATTGGCGGCTTACATCGTGGATTACGTAAAGTAAGTGTGGTGTCTGGTGCAGAATCATTTGATTACTTTATACCACGTGGTAAACAATTAAACGTAGTTGATGGTGAGCATGTAAGCGCTGGCGCACAACTTACAAGTGGCGTGCCTATATTACATGATGTTTTACGTATTCTTGGTCCAGATGTTGTACAGCGCTATTTAGTGGATCAAATTCAAGAAATTTATCGTTTACAAGGTGTTGATATTAACGATCGTCATATCGAATTAATTGTGCGTCAAATGATGCGTAAAGTTCGTGTGACTGATCCAGGTGATAGTGAATTCCTTGTAGGGGATAAAGTGGATCGTATTCACTTTGCGAATGTTAACTCATTGTTACAGGCAGAAGGTAAGCGTGTTGCGACTGCTAAGCCGGTGTTAATGGGTATTACACAAGCATCGCTAGGTACAGAAAGTTTTATTTCAGCAGCATCTTTCCAAGAAACTACACGTATTTTGGCAGAGGCATCCATCGCAGGTCAAGTTGATCACTTGTATGGTCTGAAAGAAAATGTAATTGTTGGTAAATTAATTCCGGCAGGTACAGGTATTAAGTCATTCAAGGAAAAATACATAGGTGATGATTTGTCTGAGCTAGAACGTCAAGCACAACGAGAAGAACAGGCATTACGTATGAATGGCACAGCTGAAGTAGCTTAGGCGCGTAGCTCAGTGGTAGAGCACTGCTTTGACGTAGCAGGGGTCAGCGGTTCAATCCCGCTCGCGCCTACCATTAAGTTAAGTATGAAATGGTTGAATAATAGTATTTTAATAAGGTAAAGATCAAATGGCATTAACAAAAGCAGAAAAAGATAAAATAATACAAGGGTTTGGTATCAATGAAAAAGATACAGGCTCAGCGGTAGTACAAGTTGCGTTGTTGACAGAAAATATCAATCAGTTGACTAGTCACTGTCAAAAAAATCCAAAAGATTTCAGCTCAAAACGCGGTTTGTTAAAGATGGTGTGTGATCGTCGCAATTTTTTGCAATATATCGAACGAAAAAATGCAGAAAAATATCTTGACGTGATCCAAAAACTAGGACTACGTAAGTAAATATTTAATAAATCATTATATACAACGTAGCAAATTTTATACAAGGTAGGTTAATTACAATGGTACAAACGTTTAAATTAGATAAGTTTGGCTATGAGGTTGAGTTAGGGAAAATAGCACGCCAAGCAGATGGTGCTGTGTGGTTTAAACAAGGTGGTACTGTTGTATTAGCAACCGTTGTATCTGCACCGTCAGAAGATTTTCCGGGATTTTTACCGCTTACTATAGAATATCGTGAAAAATATTCTGCTGCCGGTAAGATTCCAGGAGGATATTTTAAACGCGAAGGTCGGCCTTCTGATCGTGAAGTCCTTACCTCACGTATGATTGATCGTGCATTGCGTCCGTTATTTCCAGCTAATTTTTTTGATCAAGTGCAAATTATTATTACTACGTACTCTGTTGATAAAGAGCATGATCCAGCAGCAGCGGCGTTTATAGCAGCATCAATGGCGTTACAAACATCTAAGATTCCATTCTTGGGTCCAGTTGGCATGGTTGAAGCTAGTCGTGTTGATGGTGCATGGATAATGAATCCAACGTATCCTCAAAGCGTGGCATCAGATATGCGTATTATTATTGCAGGTACCCAAGAAGGTATTTGTATGGTTGAAGGTTCTACAAATGAACTTTCAGAAGAAGAGTTTATTGATGTATTATTTAAGGCTCATGATCACATAAAAGAATTAGTTAGCTGGCAAGAAGAAGTGACCAAAAAAATTGGCAATAAAAAAGAAGAAATTGCTGATCCGTATAATTGGGAAACATGGACTGATCGTATTAATAAGTTCTTGACCGATGATCATGTTGATCGCATGTATATAGAAGATAAAGCAGAACGTAATCTATATCTTGCCAGTTTGCGTGAGCAATTTACTCAACAGTATGCAGAAGAAATTTTGACGACTGAAGTGCCAAGCAAAGTACTAAATTATATATTCGATGATGTATTAAAAGAAAAATTAACCGAACAAGTATTTGCTAAAAACAAGCGAGTAGATGGACGTGCTGATGATCAAATTCGCCACATATCAGGTGAAGTTGGGGTATTGCCATTCGTACATGGTTCGGCATTATTTACGCGCGGACAAACGCAAGCATTGGTAAGTGTTACCCTTGGCGGTGGCCAGGATGCACAGCGATTAGAGAGTGTTATGGTAGAAGGGGAACAAGAGCAAACATTTATGTTGCATTATAATTTCCCACCATTTTCTACTGGTGAAGTTCGCTTCTTGCGTGGTCCAGGTAGACGTGAAGTTGGTCATGGATATTTGGCTGGTTCAGCATTTACCTATGTATTACCAGAAAAAGAAAAATTTCCTTATACCATTTTAGTGAGCTCAGATATTTTAGAATCAAATGGTTCAAGTTCTATGGCGACCGTGTGTGGTTCTACTATGGCTATGATGCAAGCCGGTATTCCTATTAAGAAAATGGTAAGCGGTATTGCGATGGGCTTACTCCAAAGCAAAAAAGGTGGTTTCAAAGTAATCTCTGACATTTCCGGCTTAGAAGATGCCTTTGGATTAATGGACTTTAAAGTAGTTGGTACAGACAAAGGTATTACTGCTATTCAGATGGACATTAAATATAAAGGTGGATTATCTCGTCAAGTATTTGAAAAAGCACTTGAGCAAGCACGTGCAGGTAGATTATTTATCTTGAGTAAAATGCAAGAAGTAATTGATAAGCCATATCCATTGTCTGATCTTGTACCAAAAGTGACCGTTATCAAAATTGATACTGATAAAATTGGAGCAGTGATCGGTACTGGTGGCAAAACTATTCGTGAAATTATTGACAAAACTGGCACAACCATTGATATTGAAGAAGACGGAACCGTCAAAATATTTGGAGGTCCTAAAGCAGATGTTAAAGCTTCAATTCGTTGGGTGCGTACATTAGCTGGCCAAATTGACAAGGGTGAGATTTTTGAAGGGAAAATTCGCAAAGTAGCTGAATTCGGTCTCTTTGTGGAATTAGTACCAGGACAAGATGGTCTTGTGCATGTATCGAATATACCACGTACATTGCAAAAAACCTTCATGAAACATTTTACCGTTGACCAAGTGGTGAAAGTAGAAGTACTTGACCACGATCCGGTTTCTGGTCGTACAAGTCTTCGTTTGTTAGAACAATAGGTTCTATCAATGAGTATACAGCGCATAGACGGACGTACTGCTCAAGAGATACGTCCGGTTAATATCGTGTATAATGCTTTCGGTTATGCAGATGGTTCGGTATTATTGAGTATTGGTGATACTAAGGTGCTGTGTACCGTTACCATACAAAATAATGTGCCTCCGTTTTTGCGAGGTCAACATATTGGTTGGCTTACCGCAGAATATGCGATGTTACCCAATTCATCTAAAGATCGCATTCCTCGAGAAATTTCTCTTATGAAGAAAAATAGTCGTTCAACCGAAATTTCTCGTTTTATCGGACGAGCATTGCGTATGATGGTTAACTTAACTGCACTTGGTGAACGTACCATTCTAATTGATTGTGATGTATTACAAGCAGATGGTGGTACACGTGTAGCTGCAATTACCGGAGCAAGTTTGGCATTACAACAAGCTGAAAAGCATTGGTTACAAACAAAACTTATTAGAGAACCAATTACTACACAGGCCATAGCTGCTATATCTATTGGTATTAAAGATGGCTATGTCATTGCCGACCCAAATTATGCAGAGGATAGTAATTTGAGTGCTGATTGCAATGTAGTTATGACAGAGTCTGGCGATATTATTGAGTTACAAAGTAGCGCTGAAAAAGAACCAATCACGTGGGAACAATTGCAAGAGATACATACTATTGCACGAGCAAGCATAACAAAGTTATTTTCTGCACTAGATAATCTATCTACTGAACCAGAAAAAAAGGATACCGTGTTCAAACGAAAAAAATCTGGTCCATTGTTTAGTTTGCAAAATAGATAAGCATACGATACCATAAGCATCATGAATATACCATTTATAGTTGCTCAGGTTACTGATCATACCAATCCGGTTATATGTTTTCGTAGCCAAAACACATATCCAGTTTTATTTTTTTCACGTTTGTTTACCTATCTAAAAAATAACAAGACACTTCGTATTGAGTCGTGTGATTTAGAAGAACAGAATATGGCAGATATCAAAGGTAGATTATCTACTAGTTTTTTAGGTACTAGTACATTGTATTGGATGCGTGCTGTTTCTGTGCTTGATCAAAAAATAAAACAAGAATTTCTACAATATGTACGGAATTATTTAGGACCCAATCGGGTTGTTTTTTTTGCATTACATGAGGATATATCTTACCACGCAAAAGATACGATATATATTGATATTCCTGAATATATTGATAAGCAACATGCTATTGATCTTCTTCAGACGTTATGCGGTTTTGATGCTACTCATGCACAACAATTTGCGCAAGCAGTGTTTGCACGGCATAAAGAAATAGCTCTTGATGGATTTTGTATGCTGGCACAGTATGGGCAATTATTGAATGTAGCATCATTATCATCATTTTTAGACGATTGGCTTGCATATATCCTTACACCCAAAGCATCATTGTTTGCTTTAAGCACGCATTTTTTTGCAAAAGATGCACGGCTATTCTTTCCGTTGTGGGTACGTATCCAGCATGAGTATTCACCACAATTTTGGGTTGCATATTGGGCTGAACAATTGTGGCGTGCACATGGATTTTTACAATTGCACAAAAAAAATAAAAAGGATGATGCAAAAAAGATGGCCTTTCGTTTACCGTTTACATTTATACAACGTGAGTGGCGTAATTATAGTATGCGTGAATTAAAACAGGCGCATGCTATGATGTATGCAATAGACTTTCGTTTAAAAAATGGTGGTAATGAGCATGTGCTTGATCTGTTTTTTTCTAAATTTTTTTGCAACCAATTTATAGTAAAGTAATTAGATTAAAATCGTTCAGGTTGAATAATGCCACCAGAGATAATCATGGCCATTGCTTCTTGGCGAGTTAAGTCTATAGTTTTTATTTCAGGTTCTGGCACTATGATGAAGTATCCACTTGTTGGGTTTGGTGTAGTGGGAACAAACACATTAAAGTAACGATTTATCGTATCAGGTGATATTGCTTGAGGTAATTCGCTAGTCAAAAATCCAAGGCTATAAATACCTTTGCGGGGGAATTCAATGAGAACAACTCGTTTGAAGGTAATCTTATCCTGTAAACTGAATGCTTGTACTAATTGTTTGATACCTGCATATACGGGGCGTACCAGGGGAATTTGTACAATAAGTGCTTCAAGCGCATGAATAATTGGATGTAGTACAAATAATCTCAAAAATATACCCAGCACGAAGATAGCAATAATTATAATAAAAATTTCTGCGTGAGGAACGTTACTCAGAAAAGTGGTAGGTACTAATCCCCGTACTGGAGCAACCCAAGTAGCAAAAAGTCTAAACGTTATGTGAAATAGTACAATGGTGAGTGTGATAGGGAGTATCGTCAATAAGCCTTGTAGAAAGAGCAGCCACAAAGTATCGAGTGTTTTTCTAAGCATACGGGTTACAAATTGCATAATAATTCCTCCTCATTATGCGCGTAGTTGTTGTTGTAATATGTGTGCAAGTTGAGTGCCTATCTCATGCGCAGTATGTTTATTTCTTTCTTCTACCATAACACGCAGTAATGGTTCTGTACCAGAATATCGAACAACAATACGTCCATTATCCAGCTGCGACTCATGTTGGGCTATAATTTCTTGGAGAGAAGGATCGTCTAAATTTTTCTTATGAGCAATAGGGATATTAATGAGTACTTGGGGAAATGGTTCAAAAGTATGCATATTCCAATTCTGAGTAGCAATTAGTGTTTCTAAAATATGGAGTGCAGTAACTACACCATCACCAATTGGCTGGTAATCATATAAAATAATATGGCCGGATTGTTCGCCACCAAGCAATAAGTTTTGCGTGCGTAATTGAGCTGCAATATATTTATCACCTACGTGAGTTCGTATAAATGATTTGTTATGTTGATGCAAGAATGCAGCTAATCCTTGATTGCTCATGATAGTGCCAACGATAGTTTGTTCGCATGCATAGCGTGGATGATTAATGAGAAGTGCCAATATATCATCACCATTTTTTATTTCACCATATTTGTTGACTGCAATAATACGATCGCCATCACCATCAAATGCGAATCCAATGTCAGCACGTTCATCTATAACTGTCTGTTGTAGGATTTGTGGATATATGCTGCCGCAGTTATCATTAATATTTCTCCCCGTAGGTGTATTATTGATAATGATACTATGTGCATCAAGTGCTTGGAATAATGCAGGAGCTGTATAGCTTGTGGCACCGTGTGCGCAATCGAGTACTATCTTCTTACCATCCAAGAATTTTTTTGGAAACAAACTCTGAATGCCTTGTATATAATAATCAATGGCATTGGTAGCATAATGTAGGGTGCCCAACTGCGTGTAGCTAGTTGGTAGAGTAGAATAAAATAGTTGCGTAATGTATTCCTCTGCCATAACAGATAATTTATTGTTGAGCGTGTCAAATATCTTAATGCCGTTGTCTTGATAAGGATTATGTGAGGCAGAAACCATGATACAACAATCAGCGTCATATTTTTTTTGTATGTAGTATAACGCGGGTGTTGGTAAGGTGCCCACATGTATTAAATCAATACCATAGGGTAACAATCCTGTTGCTAATGCTGCAGTAATAAAGCTACCTGATTCACGCGTATCTTGCGCAAGAAGTATGCGAACATTATTTTTTTTGTAATATTCGCATGCCCATTGACCAATGGCACAACCAAGTTGAATAAGTTCAGAACGAGTAAATGGTGAAGTGCCAACAGGGGATCTAATGCCATCGGTACCAAATATGTTGCGTGTCATAATGCTATGTGTTGTTATGATATGGTAGTTGTAACAATTACTGGTGTTGGTTCATAGTGTACCAGTTTAATAGAATCAGGCAAAAATAATGTGGCTTGTGTAATGCGGAGTGGCTGGGTACCAATAGGTAAATCTTGTGCATTGATGTGTATGGCTAAGTGATTGGTATCCAAGGTTTGTAATTGTGTACGTTTACCAGATAAAATAATTTGTACGGTATCAGGAGCTTGAATAGATAGATGCTGCGATGTGTTGAAAAAACATAATGGTACATCAGTAGTAATGTTTATAGTAAACAAGTTTCCAAATACATACCAAAACGTATAGCCTAATGCGAGAGAACAAACCTTAAGGGGTGCGTTCTTGTTGAATATTGTTTTGCGGAGTAATCCCATATTTATTTCCTTTTTTTATTTTTATATAAACATATTTTTGCAAGAGGTGTTGGATTTGTTGCGTGTTAACGTTATCTATTGAATTGCCATCAACAACAAGCGTAAAAGACCGTGTACTTGGATTGCAGTGGAGTATGAGTACATCGGTTTTAGCAGTATATATGCATGCGCAATCTAGCCAGTTTGCATGCTCTGGCCAGGTATGCCATTTGGTATTAATACCACGTAACATACCATAATCATTGATCCAAAGCATGGTGTCTTGACTGTATGTCGTGCTTGTTAAAATAGTTTCCATTAAAAGTGTATTTAGCGGGGTATTGAGTATACATTCTGTTTGGACTAGTTCTTGCATACTATCAGTACGTTCAATAATACAGGTGATTGTTTTATTTTTGTTCATAGCAATGAGGCAGCCTTGCATAAAAATTTCTAGCCAATTGGTATGTATCGGTTGTGTCGGAGGTGTATTCTTAAGAGCAACAAAATTCCGTTGCAAGGTTTCTTGATGGATTACCATGAATAGCATGATAATTATAGGAGAACAAAGTAACAAAAATAAACTTACACTACTCAGTGCAGCAAAATATGCAGTACATATTGCAATACAGTATCCATAAAAATACCACAGAAGATTGCTTTTTCTATCTTGGCGTAACCAGAGCGCCAGGTAATAAAAAATTCCTGAGAAAAATAAAATCTCAATACCGTCACGCCAACCAAATGGGATGATCATATATTCTCCTTAGTACGCAGCGTATGATTTTTCTTCAACTATGTGTGATCCACATAATTTATTAATAGTATGTTTAATGCGGCCTCGTAAATCGTTATTAATATATACAGATCGAGCAAGAGCTATAAACTCTGCGTCAAAATTTTTTGTATATTCTTTTTGACGTATAGCATCTTCTATATCCCATAACTTTTCGTTAATCTTACGTAACATATTGGTAAGTTCTTCAAGATCTTTATTGGTAGTTATATGCTCGCTATAGGTAGCTTGTAGCGTTGTTAACTCAGTTTGAACGTTCTGTAATTTTTTAGGATCGGTTATGCGCTCACTTTTAATTTGTAGAATGGTTATTTTATCTATAAGTTCACCTATGCCTATTTCTGCAAGGACGGTATTTATTTGTGTACTATAAAGACTACCGGTGAATATCAGAAAAATTACGAGACTTGTCATATAATGTGGTTTCATACTGTATTCCTTTTTTTTGAAAATATGATGGTAAATTTATGCATACTAAAAAATAATAGCTACGTAAAGGTTCATGCCTGATTGCCTTTTGGTATATGCTTGGGTATATTGTCAAAAAAGGCTTTTTTATCTGCATAAGGAATTATACATGGCAATTGTATTAACGGGGGATCGCCCGACGGGTCCTTTACATCTTGGGCATTATGTCGGTTCACTTGCGCAACGCATTGAATTACAAAACACACATAAACAATATGTGATGATCGCAGATGCACAAGCATTAACTGATAACTTTGAATATCCAGAAAAAGTACGTAGCAATGTACTTGAAGTAGCACTGGATTATCTTGCCATTGGAATTGACCCACAAAAAACAACTATATTTATTCAGTCAATGATTCCTGAAATTGCAGAATTATCCGTTTTTTATTTGAATCTAGTCACTGTCAATAGGCTCAAACGTAATCCAACGGTAAAAGCAGAAATACAACAAAAAGGATTTGGTGAATCGCTGCCAGCAGGGTTTTTAGTGTATCCGGTACATCAAGCAGCTGATATTACGATAGTCAAAGGTACTTTGGTACCAGTGGGCGAAGATCAATTGCCTATGATTGAGCAAACAAATGAGCTTGTCAGAAGTTTTAATCGTATTTATGGTCCGGTGTTTCCTGAAGCACACGCATTAGTTTCCAAATTTTCTCGACTTCCCGGTACAGATGGCAAAGCAAAAATGAGCAAGACGCTCGGCAATGCTATATATCTTTCAGATACTACAGATATGGTAGCAAAGAAAGTGATGAGCATGTATACCGACCCAGATCATGTTCGTGTACAGGATCCTGGGAAGGTGGAAGGTAATGTTGTATTTACCTATCTTGATGTATTTGATCCAAATATACAAGAAGTTGCAGAATTAAAGGAACATTATCAACGTGGTGGATTGGGCGATGTAACACTCAAAAAGCGTCTTATTGAAGTGCTCAATAATTTTTTAGATCCGATCCGTACGCGTCGTGCTGTATTAGCAAAAGATCCACAAGCAATTATGCAATTATTGCAAGAAGGTACACAGCGTACGTGTGAGGTTGCTCAACAAACCATGGATGAAGTGCGTAGTGCTATGAAGTTGGATTATTTTAAAAAATAATAAAAAAGGGGAGTATATGAATAGTGTAAGTAAGTATGCAATATTGATCAGTATTTGTGTGTTTATACTAGTAATTTTTTTTGTTGGGATTAAACAAGATACCTATGAGATGCGCGAAGAAAGTGGTTTATTGATTGCGGCAGATGTTGCTCAGCTAAAAGGTATTTTTGAGCGTATTCATAAGACATGTAGAATTTTGAGTTTTGATTACCAAAAAAATCCAATTAATTTCCTGAATGTGGTTGCGTTCAAGAGTTCAGAGGTCGGGCCAATGAACTTAGTATATCCAAAAAAATGGGAAGGTCCGTATTTGAATGATAATCCGGCGGTACAGGGGATTGAATATCAAATTGTCCATACCAATGATGGCTACTTTATTACGCCGGGTGAGGGTGTTGTGTTACCAAGTGGCAAGCAAATTGGTAAAGATGTAATGCTCGATAAAGATGCGGACATTGGTGCTATGCTTACTGATCCAACTATATTTTTATTAGAAGATAGAGATTTGGCAGGATCGTTACAATTGGCAGCGGAATTGAAAATTTAGGAGTGCTCCATCCGAGCAGGATAAACTAAGTTTGATCTATTAATGTATAATTTTTTTGTTTTAGATTTATCTTTATTTTATCACAAGCTTTGCGCTTCCCGCGCGGGGCAAATATATTGTTTGCCCAATATATTTGATACAAGGGCAAAAAAGAGAAGAATCTCTTTTTAATCTCTCTTTAGCGCTCATACGACAAACTCTCGCCTATATTTTCTGCTCATATTTTTAAGTTAATCAAATTCACTGTGCTAATTTTAGTCGACAGTATGATACACGCGGCTGCGGATTGTTACTATGAGCGCGAATGAACCAGTACATAACATAAAGAATCCGGTAGCGCATCGTAGACCTCGGCCGCAGGCCTGAGTGTCGTGCGTTTGCGCGGAAGAAGGATCAAACAAGCTGTTTGTGTATTTTAGTCCAGACCTTTTGTACAAGCAAAAGGTCTGGCCGTGTCCGCCATAGCCTTGGCGACGGCTGGATGCTGCCTGCATAAGGCAAACTTACAAAATTAAAAAAAATAGGATCAAAGTAAAAAAATAAATAAAAATTTTTTCAAACATTTTCTAAAAATGTTGCCAAAATTTTCTTGCTTCCACTTTTGAATTTTACGGTTACATACGTTTTTTCGCCACGAGTCTCAGTATGTTCTATAACTCCAACGCCATATTTTTTATGTGTAACAATTTTGTTTTTTCGTATAGCAGTAGGTAGTTGAGAACCTTTTTTTGTAGGTGAAACAGCAGTTTTTGGTTGAGATACACATGATTTTTTCTTGGTAGTTTCTCGTACTGATGCTGGCATAGCAAATGATTGAAATTCATTTTTTATAGGTGGTGTACCAAGCCAATCACCAAAGTATGTTTGTGTTTGATAATTTTTCCAGTACGTACAATCATCATGTTTAATACCAGACTGTGGTAGTTCTGACACAAATCGTGATGCTACTTGGTCAACCATTTGGCCGTATGAATAGCGGTATTTTGCGTGCGTAATGAGTAAGCGTTCTTTAGCACGAGTAATCCCGACATAAAATAAACGGCGTTCTTCTTCTACTGCAAGGCTATCGGTCAGTGAACGTGCAGATGGTAATAGACCTTCTTCTAGACCCGCAATAATTACGGTATCAAATTCTAACCCTTTTGCAGCATGCAACGTCATCATAAGCACCGGCTGTTGAGTCGTATCTTGCTCATGTTGTTTTTCTTGCATGAGCGTAACTTCTTCAATAAATTGTGTAATGGTTGTGATGTTTTCTGTTTCAAAATGTTGCATTGCTTTAATAAGTTCTTGCATATTTTCAATACGTGCACGAGCGTCTTCTGGTTCATGTGCATCTTTCAAATATGCAAGATAGCGACTGCGTTCTATAATTTGTTGTGTTGCTTGATATGGTGTGCTCATGGCATCAAGCCCATTGATCACGAACAGGAATTGTTCTACAGATTTTTGCTTATTTCCGGTAATTTCTTTGGTATCAATAAGTTTTTTGAGCACATCAATAAAGGTTAAAAATGGTTCTTGTTGCCATGTTTCATATACGAGTTCCTCAAATTTTTCTCCTAATCCACGTGCAGGTGTATTAATGACTCTGAAGAATGAAGTACGATCAAAAGGATTTATAATCAAGCGTAAATAAGCCAAAATATCTTTAATCTCTTTACGTTCATAGAATTGCATACCACCAATAATTTTGTACGTAATATTTTGTCTAATAAGTGCTTCTTCCAGCGCGCGTGATTGCGAGTGAGTACGATACAAAATTGCAATTTCCTGTGTTTTTTTTGATGCATGCAATGCTTCAATACAGTGGACAATAGTGGCGGCTTCTTGATATTCAGTAAGTGTAGTGAGTAAACGAATACGATCTTTACCTTTTTTGTCGGACCATAATTTTTTTGGATTGCGTTCTTGATTATGTGTAATCACATGATTGGCTGCATCCAATATCGGTTGTACCGAGCGATAATTTTGTTCAATTTTTATGATAGTTGTTTTGGGAAAATCTTTGGTAAAGTTTAAAATATTGCTTACTGTTGCCCCACGCCATGAATATATAGATTGATCCTCATCGCCAACTACACAGATAGATTCTGCGGCAAACTTTTTGTTTGCAAGTGCCATGTGTTTGAGTAGTGCATGCTGTACTGTGTTAGTGTCTTGGTATTCATCAACAAGTATGTGTTGTATTGTTTTTTGAAACTCATGTTTAAATGCTGTGTGTGTATCAAATAGGTGGACGGTTTCAAGCAAAAGGTCATCAAAATCTAAACACTTGCTTATTTTTTTTTCTTTCTCATATGCATAAAAAATATCATGCATGAGTGGGTTGTGTAGGGTATCAAGTGCTGGTTTACTTGGATTGACGGTATGATTTTTTACATACGAAATTTGATACGCTGCTTGCCGTGCACTTATTTGTTTTTGCAGGTTGCTTTTTTGTAAAATGCTATTGATAAGTTTGCATTTGTCATCTTCATCCAATATTGAAAAAAATGGTGCATCTAATTTATCCTGATGCTGCTTGAGCATGCGTACGCAATAAGAATGAAAAGTCCCTATGAACGGCAACGATTCTTCTGTGCCTAAAAATTTGATAATACGTTCACGCATTTCAGTTGCGGCTTTATTGGTAAAGGTGAGTGCAATAATAGACTGCGGGTTGACGGCGTGATTTTTTATAAGGTTAGTAATTCGAGTTGTAATTACTCGCGTTTTACCTGACCCTGCACCGGCGACCACAAGAATAGAGCCAGTTTTATGGGTGACTGCCTGTTGTTGTGCTTGGTTTAGTTCTGTGGATAAAAATGTGTTGAAGGAGGTATCTTTATGCATAGTACTCCAAATAATCAAGTTTATAGAAGCATAGTATAAATTAATTTGGTTTAAATAATAGGCCATGGCCAATGATTTTATGAAAATTTTGGTGATTTTGTATGTTTTTTGGTAATACCTTGTTAATTTTCTATTGTTGACAAAGTTATATCTTTTACTAGATCTTAAAATAGAATTTAAAAAAAATAGGAACGGAGAGTAATCTATGCAGATCAAATCTAATGTATGGTCAATTTTGTTGTTGTTTTTGATGCCAAACATACTATGTGCATCCATCACCTATGTGAATCCGCAGCCGGGTGAGAACCTGCATGGCCTGACAGTACGTATAGGGACTGAGGTTGATATCATTGCCTCCAAGGTGTGTATTATAGAATCATTAGTAGATGCACTTGATATTATGATTAGTGGATCTTTGGGCGCCGAGGAAATCTTATCTGCAATAGAAGCATTAAGTGTAGAGGTTTCGGTTGACAACCAACTGATATGTTCAAAGTTGGAAGTGATAGATTCAAAGATAGATGAGATTGTTATAGAGTCAGACGCATCACAGTTGGATGTGATTGAATCAAAAATAGATAATCTGAGTGTAGAAGTTTCGGTTGACAACCAACTGATATGTTCAAAACTGGAAGTGATAGATTCAAAGATAGATGAGATTGTTATAGAGTCAGACGCATCACAGTTGGATGTGATTGAATCAAAAATAGATAATCTGAGTGTAGAAGTTTCGGTTGACAACCAACTGATATGTTCAAAACTGGAAGTGATAGATTCAAAGATAGATGAGATTGTTGTAGAGTCGGATGCATCACAGTTGGATGTAATTGAATCGAAAATAGATAATCTGAGTGTAGAGGTTTCAATTGACAATCAATTGATATGTTCAAAGTTAGAAGTGATAGATTCAAAAATAGATGAGATCGTTATAGAGTCAGACGCATCGCAATTGGATGTGATTGAAAGTAAGATAGATGTTATTGATAATGATTTATCAATAGATAATGAACTTATATGCTCTAAATTACTGGTAATAGAATCAAAAGTTGATTTGTTAGCATGTCCGACGATGATCACACAAGCAGATATACCATATACCATCACCGTAGCGGGGACCTATTGCTTAGGGGAAGACGTAGCTAATGCGAGTGGGTCATATGCGATTACCATATCGTCAGATGATGTGGTGCTTGATTTGCATGAATATACAATTACCGGGAATGCATCAAGCGGGATCCATATAATAGTTATAGACGATACTATTGATAACGTAACGATAAAAAATGGATTTTTACGAGATGCAACAGATTCATTGAGTTTTGGGATATTTGCAGGAGAATCGACCGGATGCAGTAATGTAAAGATTAGTAATGTACATATGCATAATACAGTTGGTGGGGGCATATGGGCTTTTGAGATTGATGGATTGATTATAGAAGGATGTACCGTAACAGATTCACCAGATGGAACCGGTATACAGTTATCAGGTAGTGGTGGCAATGTGTATATAGCAGATTGTACGATTAAAAATGTAGGTGGTAACGGTATATCATCATCTTTAGAAACGGGCAATATAGTCATAGAACGATGTGTTGCGCAAGAAGTATCATTAGCAGGGTTTTTAATAAGTACACCAAATGCTTCCGGTACCAACGTGACTAATGTAGTTATACGGGATTGCAATGCATTAGCATGTACGCCAGGATTTAGAATAATACGCATAGATGATATTAGTTTAATAAACTGTACAGCACAAAGATGTTTTCGTGGTTTTTGGATAGAACCAAGTTCGGTAGCTCCAGCAAGTGGATTGACCTGTATAAACTGCCAAGCACAAAGCTGTGATAGAGGGGCGTTTATTCTGCAAGAAAGCAGTGGTTCAGGTATTTATAACGATCTTATATTTAAAAATTGTCAGGCATCAGGAAGCATATTAGGTTCTGGTCAAGGGGAAGGATTCTTAATAGCTCCAAACGGCAGTGCAACCAATGTGCAGATTATAGATTGCGAGAGTGAAAATAATGCTCAACACGGTATACGCATAGGTACGGATGTAAGCGAGATCATGATAAATAACTGTAGTATAGCAGGTAATGGAGCAGATGGCGTAAATTATGCAGGTGTGAGCGCGGAAATAAAAAACAGCTCTATAGCATACAATGCGGGTACTGGGATAGAGCATGTAGGAAGTGGTTCATTAGAATTATGTAATAACTTGGTGCACAATAATACAGTAGAAAATTTCTCCGGACTGGATGCGATAGATACGAATTTGTGCACCGGGCAGATGGAAATAATAACACAGGTGGATATTATTGATTCAAAAATAGATGTATTGGCAGAGTGTTGTGAGTGTGATGTTATTATTATGCAATCAGATATACCATATTCAATAGAAGCACCGGGTGTATATTGTTTAGGAGAAGATATAGACGCATCAGCAGGGAACGTAGGGATAGGAATAATATCGACAGACAATGTGGTATTAGATTTACGAGGGCATACAATAGATGGCGGTGGTACGACGAATAATGCGATACAGGTCTTATCATCAGATAATATTGTGGTTCAAAATGGTAGGATAGTGCGCACCGATGTTGATGCAATAGCTGTGTCATCGTCAAGTAGAGTTATTATACGAGACATGCAAATTAATAACGTGACATCAGATGGGATCAGTATAGGTGGAAATGATTGTACGGTAGAACGATGTGAGATTACTTTATTTACTGCAACAGGAATAAATATAACAGCAGGTGCAGAACGAGCTGTAATAGAAGATTGCATCATAAGAAATGGGGTAAGAGGAATACAAAGTAGTACAACATCGCCTAATTGCACCATAAATAATTGTGAATGCAGTGGCGTTACGACAGCAGGATTTGACATACGAGGAGCAAATAACGTAGTAAACGACTGTGTAGCATCAGGCAACACGATAGCTGCTGGGGTGGGATTTGATATAAGTGGTGCGAATTGCCAAGTCAAAAATAGTTCAGCAGTAGGTAATAATGTGGGGATAGATCTGAATGGTGTGACCACCATACACTTATGTAACAACATAGTAAATGGTAATACTGCCGACTTTACGGGTGGTGCGTATGACAGTGATTTATGTGATGATATATCAGTATTCGATGTTGCATTAGAAGCAATAGAGTCAAAAGTTGATATTATACTGAGTACGAGCTGTCCTCATATAATTGCTCAGTTACCGTATACTATTACCGCAGCTGGTACCTATTGCTTAGCGCAAGATTTGACTAACAATAGTGTAAGTAGTGCCATCACTATTAACACAAGCAATGTCACCCTTGATCTCAATGGATATACTATTAATGCAAATGGAAGATCGGCTATTGCGTTTGAATTACAAAGTAATATTGTAATAAGGAATGGTATTATCAGAGATGGCGTGCGATCCATTAACGCGACAGATACCGTAACCAATATACATATTAGTGATATCCAAATATTTGATGATACAAATGATGTTGTTGTCTTATTAGTAGCAGGGGCATTAATAGAAAATGTTGCCGTGTATAACTCAACGGGTAGCGCTTTTGCTATCAATGGTAGTGATGTGCAAGTTGTTGATTGCACAGTAATTGGAGGTGCCGCGAATGGATTTCGTATTAGTGAGATGAGTAGAATTTCATTATATCGATGTGAGGCGGTAAGCTTATCAGATAGTGGATTTAGCTTAGCTGCAGTTACAGATGCAGTATTAGTAGATTGTGTAGCAAAAGAATGTGGTGATGAAGGGTTTTTCCTTACTAATCTTACGGAAGGATGCACACTTGAATCATGTGTTGCACAAAATTGTACGGGATCTGGCTTTAGAACTGGGCCTTCATTCTCTCCGGCTATTGGTGTACAGATGATTAATTGTGTCAGTTCGTATAATGGTGCTAGTGGGATTAGGATGGATGATGGATCTTCCTCCATCGTGTTAAGTGGGTGTATTGTAAATGACAATACGAGCAATGGCATTACGGTTGGTGCAAGTACTTCTAATATGGCCTTACGCAACTGTACAACGAATAATAATGGTGCAGACGGAATTTCTGTTAATGGTGCAACTGGTATAATAATACGCGATTGTACTGCCTATGGGAATGGAAGCGATGGGTTTTCTACTTCAGCAATAGAACCACTTATACAGGGAAATCAGGCCGTAAATAATGGTGCATTTGGTTTCATAGATACTAATAGTACCACGGCGCGTTACTGGAATAATTCAACATTAGGTAATACGTCTGGCGCTTATTCTGGCGTTGCTATAAACAATCAACTCGCGGGAGCGTCGATCACTGATACCATTGGTCATTACTGGATTAATATTAGTAACTAAAAAAGATTAACTGATAGATGTTTATCAAAGAAGGGCTTGGCAACACCAAGCCCTTCTTTGATAAATTGACACTTTTTATGTATTGGGTTAGATCTGAATAGTAGTGATTTTGTAAAAAAAGAAGTAGTTACTGGAGCACTGATTATGAAAGATCAGCCAAGTCGTAAGTACATAATTGTGTTGTTGAGTATGTATGCCTGTTCACTTTACTCTCTGATCGATCCTCAACCAGGTGAAAACATACATAATTTATTATTTAGAACCGCGCAAGAAGTTGATGCAACATTTACGACCGTAGTGGAGATACAGTCTACGGTAGACATGAATCAATCACTACTGGAATTAATAAGTTCACAAGTAGATGGGATTGATACCGATCTATCAATACACGATGTAATGATCTGTTCAAAATTAGAAGTTATCGAATCGAAGATAGATGAGATCGTAGTAGAGTCGGATGGCTCTCAGCTAGATATAATAGAATCAAAAGTATGTATTATAGAATCATTGGTTGAAGCGCTGGATATCATGGTGAGTGGTTCACTGGGCACCATGGAGGTACTATCAGCAGTGGAAGCGCTGAGCGTTGAAGTATCAGTAGATAATATATTAATATGCTCCAAGCTAGATGTAATAGATTCAAAGATAGATGAGATCATGGCAGAATCGAATGCATCACAATTGGATGTGCTAGAATCCAAAATAGATGTCATAGATACAGAATTATCGATAGATAGCATGTTGATATGTTCTAAGCTAGAGCATATAGAAAATGAGCTCGCGCTATTATCAGCATCAGAAATAGATTTAATCAATAAAAATATGATGATATTAGTGTCAATAAGTGATGATTTGCTTGATACGTTTACGGTATTATCAAGTGTTTCTGAAATTATATTAGATAATTTAAGCGATTTGGATGTGCTGGTATCAGGACTGTCAAGTCAGATAGATAAACTGGATACGGATCTGTCGATAGATAATGAACTGATAAATTCCAAATTAATGGTAATAGACTCAAAGATAGATGAAATTATAGAAGCATCAGATGCATCACAGTTAGATGTGCTAGAAAGCAAGATCGATGTGCTCACGACAGATGTATCGGTAGATAATGAACTGATATGCTCCAAGTTAGAAGTAATAGATTCAAAGATAGATGAGATCGGTACCATAGATGTATCGCAGTTGGATGTGCTCGAGAGCAACATAGATGTACTCACGTCAGACGTATCAGTAGATAATGAACTGATATGCTCCAAGTTAATGGTGATAGATTCAAAAATAGATGAGATTGGAGCAATAGATGTATCGCAGTTAGATGCCATAGAAAGCAAAGTTGATGTACTCATTGTAGATGTATCACTAGATAATGAACTGATATGTTCCAAGTTAATAGTCATAGATTCAAAAATAGATGAAATAGAAAGTTCAGATGCATCACAGTTGGATGTGATAGAAAGCAAGGTTGATGTACTGGATGTAGACGTATCGGTACATGATGCATTAGTACGTTCGCAGCTGGACGTAATTGAATCAATTGTAGAAGATCTGAATATAGATACCGAATTAATTATTTCACAACTTGATGTGCTGGAAAGCAAAGTAGATGTGATCGATACAGATCTGTCACTCGATAATGAAATGATATGTTCCAAATTAATGGTAATAGATTCAAAAATAGATGAGATATTAGCAATATCAGAGGAATCACTGCTTGATGTACTAGAAAGTAAAATAGATGTGCTAGATGTAGAAATATCAATACACGATGAGTTAGTGCGTTCGCAGCTGGACGTAATCGAATCAATAGTAGAAGATCTGAATATAGATACCAATTTCATTATCTCACAACTGGATGTGCTGGAAAGCAAAGTAGATGTGATTGATATAGAAATATCAGTCAATGATGCGTTGATTCTTGATGAGCTAGCTGTAATCGAATCAAGACTAGATGATTTAGCAGAGTGTTGTGCATGTGATGTTATTATTATGCAAGCAGATATCCCGTATTCAATAGAAGCACCGGGTGTGTATTGCTTGGGAGAAGATATAGATGCATCAGCATTTAACGTAGGGATAGGGATAGTATCGACAGAAAATGTATTGTTGGATTTACGAGGGCATACGATTAATGGTGGTGGTACAACCAATAATGCAATACAAGTCATATCATCAGATAATGTGGTGATACAGAATGGAAGAATAGTAGGGACTGATGTAGATGCTATCACCGTGTCATCATCAACATCTGAGCGAGTTATTATCCGAGATATGCAAATTAGTGATGTGATAGCAGATGGGATTAGTGTAAGCGGAACTAACTGTACGGTAACACGATGCGAAATTACTTCATTTACGGGAGTAGGAATAAATATAACACCAAGTGCAAATGTAAGAGCAGTGATAGAAGATTGCATAATAAGAAATGGCGTTACTGGGATATTAACGAGCAGTATAGCGGCCAATTGTTCTATAATTAATTGTGAATGCAGTGGCAATACAACAGCGGGATTTAATATACAAGGGGCAAATAACGTAGTAGCTAACTGTGTAGCCTCAGGCAACACGGGAGGCAGTGGCATAGGATTTGATATAAGCGGTGCGAATTGCCAGGTTAAAGATAGTTCATCAGTAGGCAATACAGTGGGGATAGATCTGAATGGCGTAACGACCATAGAATTATGTAACAACATAGTGAATGGTAATACTACCGATTTTGCCGGTGGTGCGTATGACAGTGATTTGTGCAACAATGTCTCGGTATTTGATGTCACCATATGTTCTAAATTAATGGTTATAGAATCAAAAATAGACAATATGATGAGTGGCAATGGAGATACTTCATTGTTGGAAGTTATAGAATCAAAAATCGATTTATTAGCATGTCCTCACATGATTACCCAGGCAGATATACCGTTAACCATAGCGGCAGCAGGTACCTATTGTTTGACCGAAGATGTTGTCGGTTCTGGTACATCTATTTTGGTAAATGTAAGTAACGTAACCGTGGATTTGCATGGCTATATGCTTGATGCAAATGGTGGGGTGGGCATTGGCTTGAACACTAATATTACCGATATTGAAATAAGAAACGGTACTATTGTAAATCCTACGATTGGTATTGGTTTGAATAATGCTACTAATATTGTAGTGAGTGATATTCAGATGTTTGATGCTACTAGTTATAGTTTGACCAGTAGTGGAGCAAGTCAATTGCAGCTGACAGATATGAGTGTCTTTGATGTTGCTACCGGATTTTATTTTGATGGCAGTACTGATATGCAATTGGTCAATTGTTGTGTAATGAATGCGACGCAACATGGTTTTAGGTTTTATAATACAACCAGAGCTACGGTGTATGCGTCTGCAGCAATTAATGCTGGTAATAGTGCGCCATATTATGGGTTTTGGTGTGATTTATGTACTGATATGGTATTTATTAATTGTACCGCACAAGATTGTGGCAATGCAGGGTTTATTGTGCAAGCTACCACAAGTGCGGTGTTCAGAAATTGTGTTGCACAACGCAATGGTGCTGCAACTACGGCATCAGGATTTCTTGCCTCTGTCAATTCATTGGGAATAGTATGGAGTAATTGTAGAAGTTCGTTCAATTCACAACATGGGTTTGCCACCACGAATATAGAATCTGTTTTGATACGTGATTGTATTGCAACTGATAATTCGTCCAATGGGTTTGACACGAGTGCGGTTGACTTAATGGTGCTTGGATGCCAAGCAGTTAATAATACAACAAACGGGTTTAGGAATACTGTGGCGGCTTCACGTTTTTGGAATAATGCAACAATGGGTAATGGAACTGCTTATAGTGGGGTAACTGTAGCTCATACGCTTGCAGGGTCATCGGTACGGCCTGCAACGGGGCACTATTGGATAAACATTAGCGATTAAGTAGTTTATCAATTGACAGAGGTTTATGAGTGGGTTAGGCCTGAAATAAGAATTTTGTAAAAGGAAGTAGTTACTGGAGCACTGATTATGAAAGATCAGCCAAGTCGTAAGTACATAATTGTGTTGTTGAGTATGTATGCCTGTTCACTTTACTCTCTGATCGATCCTCAACCAGGTGAAAACATACATAATTTATTATTTAGAACCGCGCAAGAAGTTGATGCAACGTTTACTACCGTGGTGGAAATACAGTCGACGGTAGACATGAATCAATCATTGCTTGAGTTAATAAGTTCACAAGTAGATGAGGTTGATACTGATTTATCCATACACGATGTAATGATCTGTTCAAAGTTAGAAGTTATTGAATCGAAAATAGACGAGATTGTAATAGAATCAGATGGCTCTCAGCTAGATATAATAGAATCAAAAGTGTGTATTATAGAATCGTTAGTTGAAGCGCTGGACATCATGGTGAGTGGCTCACTGGGAACCATGGAGGTACTATCAGCAGTGGAAGCATTGAGCGTTGAAGTATCGGTAGATAATGTATTAATATGCTCCAAGCTCGACGTAATAGATTCAAAGATAGATGACATCATGACAGAATCGAATGCATCACAGCTGGATGTACTAGAATCAAAGCTAGATGTCGTAGATGCAGAGTTATCAATAGATAGCATGCTGATATGCTCGAAGTTAGAGCATATAGAAAATGAACTGGCAATACTATCAGCATCAGAAATAGATTTGATCAATAAAAATATGATGATATTAGTGTCAATAAGTGATGATCTGCTCGACACGTTTACGGTATTATCAAGTGTTTCTGAAATTATACTAGATAATTTGAGTGACTTGGATGTGCTGGTATCAGGGCTATCAAGCCAGATAGATACACTGGATACAGATCTATCAATAGATAATGAACTGATAAATTCCAAGTTAATGGTAATAGATTCAAAAATAGATGACATTATAGCAGCATCAGATGCATCACAGTTGGATGTACTAGAAAGCAAAATTGATGCGCTCACGGCAGACGTATCAGTAGATAATGAACTGATATGCTCCAAGTTAATGATCATAGATTCAAAGATAGATGAGATTGGACCACTAGATATATCACAGCTAGATATACTAGGAAGCAAGATTGATGTGCTCACGATGGACGTATCAGTAGATAATGAACTGATATGTTCCAAGTTAATGGTCATAGATTCAAAGATAGATGAGATTGGACCACTAGATATATCGCAATTGGATACACTAGAAAGCAAGATTGATGTACTCACGATGGACGTATCAGTAGATAATGAACTGATATGTTCCAAGTTAATAGTCATAGATTCAAAGATAGACACGATAGAACTATCAAATGCATCACAGTTGGATGTGCTAGAAAGCAACATAGATGCGCTGGATGTAGACGTGTCAGTGCATGATGAGTTAGTGCGCTCGCAACTGGATGTAATCGAATCGATAGTAGAAGATCTGAATATAGATACCGAATTAATTATCTCACAACTGGATGTGCTGGAAAGCAAAGTAAATGTGATCGATACAGATCTATCACTCGATAATGAACTGATATGCTCCAAACTTGTGATCATAGATTCAAAGATAGACACGATAGAACTATCAAACGCATCACAGTTGGATGTACTAGAAAGTAAAATCGATGTGCTAGATGTAGACGTATCAATACATGATGAATTAGTACGTTCGCAACTGGATGTAATCGAATCGATCATCGAATCAATAGTAGATGGTCTGAACACCGAACTCATTATTTCACAACTGGATGTGCTGGAAAGCAAAGTAGATGTAATTGATACGCAGATATCAGTCAATGACGCTCTGATTCTTGATGAACTATCAGTAATTGAATCACTAGTAGATGATTTAGCAGCATGTTGTGCGTGTGATGTTATTATTATGCAATCAGATATGCCGTATACGGTAGAAAATCCCGGCGTATATTGCTTAGGAGAAGATATAGACGTATCGGCATTTAGTGTAGGGATAGGAATAATATCAACAGGAACTATAGTATTGGATTTACAAGGGCATACAATAGATGCTGGCCCTTCAACCAATAATGCAATACAGTGCTTATCATCAAGTGATATTGTCATACAAAATGGTAGGGTAGTAGGCACCAACGGAGATGCAATAGCTGTGTCATCATCACATAGGGTTATTATACGAGACATGCAAATAAGTAATTTGATATTGCATGGGATCAGTATAGGGGGAAATGATTGTACGGTAGAACGATGCGAGATTAGTTCATTTACTGGATCAGGAATAAGAATAACAGCAGGTGCAGAACGAGCAGTAATAGAAAATTGCATAATAAGAACCGGCGTTAGAGGAATACAAAGTAGTACAACATCGCCTAATTGCACCATACATAATTGTGAATGTAGTGGTAATACGACAGCAGGATTTGATATACGAGGGGCAAATAACGTAGTAGCCAATTGTGTAGCATCAGGCAACACGATAGATGCTGGGGTAGGATTTACGATAAGCGGCGCGAATTGCCAAGTCAAAAATAGTTCATCAGTAGGCAATAATGTAGGGATAGATCTGAATGGAGTAACGACCATAGAATTATGTAACAACATAGTAAATGGTAATACTATCGATTTTGCAGGCGGTGCGTATGACAGTGACTTATGTGATGATATTTCGATACTCGATGTTACCGTATGCTCTAAGCTAATGGCCATAGAATTAAAAATAGACAGTATGAGTGGCGATACTTCATTCTTAGAAGTTATAGAATCAAAAATCGATTTATTAGCATGTCCACACATGATTACCCAGGCAGATATACCGCTCACCATTGGAGCAGCAGGTACCTATTGTCTGACAGAAGATATAGTAGGTTCCGGTACATCTATTTTGATTAATGCAGATAACGTCACCCTAGATTTGCAAGATTATATGCTCGATGCAATGAGCGGTGTAGGGATTGGGCTGAGCAACAATATCAATAATATTCAAATAAAAAACGGTACTATTATTAATGCTGACATAGGTATTATCTTGAACAATGCTATAAATGTTATGGTGCGCAATATGCAGATGTTTGATGCTACTAGTTATAGTTTGACCAGTAGTGGCGCGAGCCAAGTGCGACTCATAGACATCAGCGCATTCGATGTTGATACCGGGTTTTATTTTGATGGCAGTGCTGATATGCAGGTGATCAATTGTTGTGTGATGAATGCGTTACAAAATGGATTTAGGTTTTACAACACGAATAAAACAACGGTGTATAAGTCAGCAGCGCTCCAGATTGGCAGTAGTTCTACGCATTATGGATTTTTGTGCCAGTTGTGCACTGATATGGTATTTACTGATTGTGTAGCACAAGAGTGCGGATACACTGGGTTTAGTGCGGAAACTACAACCAATGCATTGTTCGAAGATTGTGTTTCTCAGAGTAATGGCGGGAATGGGTTTAGAGCTGCTAATACGGCTCGAGGTATACAATTTATTAACTGTGTAAGCTCTGCGAATGATAATAATGGATTTTCTTGTGGTACGGGAGGAATTACGTCGGTTGTCATACGTGATTGTGTTACGCATGATAATGGCGGACCGGGATATTTTTGTCTGGTGACAGATTTGTTGGTGATTGGTTGTCGGTGTATGAATACAAGTCTTGCTTTTTTTGATAATGGCAGTACGAATGCGCGTTACTGGAATAATTCAACAATAGGTGCCTCGACGAGCTATAGTGGCGGTGTATTTACAGCAGGTGTTCTCGCGGCCACCGTAGTTGCAAGTGGATCAGTTACTAATACATATGGGCACTATTGGACTAATATTAACAACTAAAAGGTGTTGTCGGTTGACAGGGGTTTGGTATTTAGTTAGATCTGAATAGTAATGATTTTATAAAAAAAGAAGTAGTTACTGGAGCACTGATTATGAAGGGTCAGCCGAGTCATATTTGCATAATTTTGTTGTTGAGTATATATGGGTGTACTATATATCCATTAATTGATCCACAACCGGGTGAAAACATACATAATTTGTTATTTCGCACCGCGCAAGAAATAGATGCAACATATACAACGGTGGTGGAGATACAATCAACCGTAGACATAAATCAATCATTGCTTGAATTGATAAGTTCACACGTTGATGGAGTTGATACCGATCTATCAATACATGATGTAATGATTTGTTCAAAGTTAGAAATCATCGAATCAAAGATTGACGAAATCATGATAGCATCAGGTGGGTCGCAGTTGGATGTAATAGCATCAAAGGTGTGTACTATTGAATCATTGGTTGAGGTGCTGGATTTTATGGTAAGCGGATCGCTGGGGACTGTAGAGATATTGTCCGCGGTGGAGGCATTGAGTGTTGAGATATCAGTAGATAATACATTGATATGTTCAAAACTCGATGTGCTAGATTCAAAGCTCGATGATATTGAACTATCGGATGCATCACAATTGGATGTATTAGAATCAAAAATAGATGTAATCGATACAGACTTATCGATCGATAATATGTTAATTTGTTCCAAATTACAACATATAGAGCATGAATTAGAAGCATTAGCGCTCTCAGAGATAGATTTAGTTAACAAAAATATGATGCTATTAGTATCAATAAGTGACGATTTACTTGATACGTATACGGTTTTATCGAGTGTTTCTGAAATTATACTGGATAATTTGAGTGATTTGGATGTGTTGATATTAGAACTATCAAGCCAGGTGGATGTAATCGATACCGACTTATCGATAGATAATGAGTTGGTATGTTCTAAGCTCATGGTACTAGAGTCAAAGATAGATGATATCATGCAAGTATCAGATGCCTCACAACTGGAAGTACTAGAAAGCAAGATAGATGTGCTCACCGTAGATGTATCACTAGACAATGAGTTAATTAATTCCAAGTTAATGGTAATAGATTCAAAAATAGATGAGATTGGTGGTTTAGATGCATCACAACTGGATGTGCTGGAAAGTAAGATAGATGTGCTCACCGTAGATGTATCACTAGACAATAAATTGATAAATTCCAAGTTAATGGTAATAGATTCAAAAATAGATGAGATTGGTGGGTTAGATGCATCACAACTGGACGTGCTGGAAAGCAAGATTGATGTGCTCACCGTAGATGTATCACTAGACAATGAATTGATAAATTCCAAACTTGTAGTCATAGATTCAAAGATAGACACGATAGAAATATCAAATGCATCACAACTGGATGTACTAGAAAGTAAGATAGATGTGCTGGATGTGGAACTATCAGTACATGATGAGTTGGTGCGTTCACAACTAGATGTAATCGAATCAATAGTGGAAGATCTGAATATAGATACCGAATTAATTGTCTCCCAACTGGATGTGCTTGAAAGCAAAGTAGATGTGATTGATACAGATCTATCGCTCGATAATGAATTGATATGCTCTAAACTCATAGTAATAGATTCCAAAATAGATGAAGTATTAGCAACATCAGATGTGTCACAGCTTGATGTACTAGAAAGCAAGATAGATGTGTTGGATATAGAACTATCAGTACATGATGCATTAGTGCGTTCACAACTAGATATAATCGAATCAATAGTGGAAGATCTGAATATAGATGCCGAGCTTATTGTTTCACAATTGGAGGTGCTCGAAAGCAAAGTAGAGGTGATTGATGTGCAAATATCAGCCAATGATGTCCTAATTCTTGATGAATTAGCAAACATTCAGGAGCAATTGGATGATTTAGCAGAGTGTTGTGCATGTGATGTTATTATTATGCAATCAGATATACCATATACAATAGATGCACCGGGCGTATATTGTGTGGGCGAAGATATAGATGCATCAGTAGGGAGTATAGGAATAGATATATTAAGTACAGAAAACGTAGTATTGGATTTACGAGGACATACAATAGATGGTGGTAGCACATCGGGTAGTGCAATACGAGTATCAACATCAAATAATGTGGTGGTGCAGAATGGAAGAGTACAAAGAAAAAATGGGCCTGGAATATCAATGGCAACATCAACTAGGGTTACGGTACGAAATATGCAAATTAATAATATAGTATCAGGTGGAATTGGGATTAGTGGTGATGATTGTACGATAGACGGATGCGATATTGCCTCAGTTAGCCTTGGTGCCGGAATAAATATAACAGCGGGTTCAAATAGAGCGGTAATAGAAAATTGCATAGTACGAAGTGGTGCTACCGGAATATTAAGCAGTACAACATCGCCTAATTGCACTATACGTAATTGTGAATGCAGCAACAATACGTCAATAGGTTTTGATATACGAGGGGACAATAACGTAATAGACAACTGTGTAGCGTTAGGCAACGTGGGAGCGGGAGTTAATGGCGTAGGATTTGATATAAGTGGTGCGAATTGCCAAGTTAAAAATAGTTCATCAGTAGGCAATCGGGTTGGGATAGATCTGAATGGGGTAACGACTATAGAGCTATGTAACAATATAGTGAATGGTAATACTACCGCCAACTTTGCCGGTGGTGCTTATGATAGTGACTTATGCGATGATATCTCGATACTCGATGTTACCGTATGTTCTAAGCTCATGGTCATAGAATCAAAAATAGATAACATGATGAGTGGTGGAGATACTTCATTGTCAGAAGTTATAGAATCAAGGTTGGAAGTCATAGAATCAAAAGTTGAGCTGTTAGCATGTCCATATATGATCACCCAAACAGATATACCGCTTACCATAGAAGCAGCCGGCACGTATTGTCTAGCCGAAGACATAGTCGGTTCCGGTACCGTAATTTTGATTAATGCAGATAATGTAACCCTCGATTTGCATGGATATATGCTTGATGCAAACAGCGGTGTAGGCATTGGTCTGAACACTACTATTACTGATATTGAAATAATAAATGGCACCATTATTAATGCGGCGATTGGTATTATCTTGAACAATGCTACCAATGTTATGGTGAGTAACATGCAGATATTTGATGCTACCAGTTATGGTCTGACTACTAGTGGCGCGAGTCAATTACAACTTATAGATATCAATACATTTGATGTTGCTAACGGATTTTATTTTGATGGCAGTGTTGATATACAAGTAGCCAATTGCTCGGTGATGAATACTACACAGTATGGATTTATTTTTTATAATACGAGTAAAACGACGGTATACCGATCGGCAGCCCTTCATATTGGTAGTAGTTCTACGCATGGTGGATTTTTGTGCCTGTTATGCACCGATATGGTATTTACTGATTGTGTAGCACAGGAGTGCGGCCAGGGTTTTGTTGCTGAAACAACAACCAATGCATTGTTTGAAGATTGTATTGCGCAAAGGAATGGTGATTTTGGGTTTGGAGCTGGTAATAATGCCAGTGGTATACAATGTATTAATTGCGTGAGTTCTGCTAATGGGAGCTATGGGTTTGCTGCAGGTGGTGGAGGAGCTACGGCTGTGGTGATACGTGATTGTATTGCGCACGATAATGTGACCGCGGGATTTGCATGTATAGTGACAGATTTATTGGTAATTGGTTGTCAATCAATTAATCAAAACACTGCTTTTGTTGATACTGGCAGTACCAATGCAGGGTATTGGAATAATTCAACAATAGGCGCTAGTGCTATTATTGGTATTGCCTATTTAAGTACTGGTGTATTTTCTGCGGCTAATGTAGTTCCAAGTGCATCAGTTTTAACTACATATGGGCACTATTGGACTAATATTAATAATTAATCGTCCTAAGACTTGCTGTATGTTATTCAATACACTATCCCAATCGAATGGAATGGGTTGTTTGAAAATACACATGGTGGGGTACCATGGTGAGTCAATACGTCCGGCAATCCAACGCCAATCGGTAGAAAATGGCAGCAACAACCAGACCGGTTTGCCCAATGCACCGGCAAGATGAGCGGTTGCGGTATCGACTGAGATAATTAAATCAAGTTGTGTAATAACTGCAGCGGTGTCCATAAAACTGCCGTGCGTTGTGTCAAAGTCATTCGGAAATATGTGCAGATTAAAATCATGAGGTACCTGGGTTAATTGTTCAAGACCTTCAACTTGTTGCAAGCTGTACCAACTGATGCCAGGAATATCTTTGAGTTTAAAAAATTGTGCAAGTGGTATGCCGCGACGGGCAATAGGCAGACGTGAAATATCATTATGTATGCTTGTTTGCCAACAAATACCGATTTTAAAATTATGATCATTGGCTAATTGTTGCTGCCAATAGTTTATTAATGTTGTATCGGGGAAAATATAAGGGATAGTGCGTGGCATGGTATGTTCATCATCGTAAAATACAGCCGGTAAGCTCATAAGTGTTGCACGTGCATGATGCGGCGGAATTGGGTTGCCTGTCGGATACAGCATATCAATATAAGAACAATTGCTTAGTAAAGGAATCAATTGTTCTTGTGCGAACACAATGGTAGTAGCTCCCATATTTTTCAGTCGTTCTGCGTAGCGAATAAATTGCAACGTATCGCCAAGACCACCTTCAGGTGTTAATAGTATTGTTTTGCCTGCTACCGAATTTGTTGCAAGCAAATTGCGTAATTCAGGAGCATATTTACCTGCTCGTTTAAGATACCATTCATGTGCGGGCCAACCATCTTTAAAGTCTCCTTGAGTAATGAGAGCAAAACTTAATCCAATGCGTGCAGATTCGTAATTAGGATCTTTATTAATTAGATCCTGATATATAATCAATGCTTCTTCAAATCGTTCTGCTATTTTGAGCGTGAATGCTTTATTGTAATGTGCAGGTATGGTGCCCGGCGCACGTGCAATAACGGTATCAAATTCTTTAATTGCTTCATCAAGTCTGCCGATTTTCAGATAAATGCATCCACGTTGAAAATGTGCATTGATAATCTGAGATCCTCCTAATGCAATATACTTGTCAATGTATTCAAGTGCTTGATCAAACCGTTCTTGTACAAGCAATTGATCGATCTGATGCATAATATTTTCATGGCTATTTGCTTGTAGAGCGAGAGTAGCAAAAATAAACATATATACATATTTTTTCATGATATATTCTCTAAAAATTCTTGTTGCAATGCGTGAACAATATTTTGTATAACCGCATCCCAATCTCCTGGTGTAGACTGTCTGAATAATCGCATGTTGGGGTACCATGGGGTATCGGTGCGCTTGAGCATCCAGCGCCAATCAGATGGTTTGGGAAGAAGTACCCATGTTGGTTTGCCAAGTCCCGCAGCCAGATGCGCAATTGAAGTATCAATAGTTATTACCAGATCAAGATTGGTAATAACTGCGGCAGTATCCATAAAGCGACCGCGTGAATTATCAAAATCATCACTAAAGGCTGTGATATGTAGTTTTTCATTGATATGTTCTAGTTGATCTTCACCGCCTATTTTTTGTAGTGAATATAGACTAATACCTTTAATATCTGCAAGAGGTAAAAAAGTATGTACATGACATGATTTTGCTTTGACTATATCACGCAATTCTTGGATAGAATAGTTCGGATTGCCCTGCCAACATAAACCGATTTTGAAGTTGGTATCAGCTGCTAATTTTTTACACCAATAGGTAACAAGTTCGGGGTTAGCATATAGATATGGAATATGTGTCGGCACCGTATCCAAACATGTTTTAAATAAGAATGGTAAGCTCATGGTTGATGCATGAAAATCAAATGCTGGTAATGTATCGGTAGAACAGATGACATGATCAATATAGGGACATTGTTCCAAAATAGTTTTGAGAATTAAAGAGGTTTGCACAATCACATGAGCGCCCATTTCTTTGATTAATTTGGCATAACGGATGAATTGAAAAGTATCTCCCGATCCTTGCTCACAGGTAATTAGAATTGTTTTGTTATTGAGGTCAGCTGAGCCATCCCAAACGGGGTTATTATATTCGGGGCGCTTTGCATGGAATGCTTCCCAGCGCCATTCATGCTCATGCCAACCACGTTCAAAGTCTCCTTTACTTAACAGCGCAAGACTTAAGCCGAGCCGTAGATGAGCATCATTGGGATGTTGGTCGATTAATTCTTGATATATGCTAATTGCTTTATCAAGTTGTTCTGATTGCATGAGAGCATACGCTTTACAATGTTGTGCACGAATACTATTCGGGTTATGAGCAATAACGGTATCAAAGTCATTAATAGCATCAAGAAAGCGTTTCATTTTAAAATAAATACATCCGCGTTGCATATATGCATCAATTGTATGTGAGGCGTCAGATGCGATGTATTTATTGATATGTGTAAGTGCTGTATCACATAGGTTTACTTCATTTAATGTACGTGCCAAATCGATCAGGTATTCAGGACTTAGGGTATAGCTCGATAGAGTTATTAATGGTACAAGTAACCAACTGTTTTTCATGCTTTTTTATTTTAAAAATTTATTTATTTTTCACATGAGCGCTAAGTTCTTTAAGAATAGTTGCTATTACACTATCCCAATCAAATGGTTCCGGCTGCTTGAAAATATGGTGATAGGGGTACCACATTGAATCAGTGCATCCATACGTCCAACGTGCATCAGATACGTATGGAAGTAATAACCAGACGGGTTTGCCCAATGCGCCGGCCAGGTGCGCAGTTGCCGTATCGACTGAGATAACTAAATCAAGATTGGCAATTACGGCAGCAGTATCCATAAAAATGCCATGAGTTTTATCAAAGTCATCGGGAAACACATGTAGCTTAAAATCAGGTGGGATCTGGGCTAGTTGATCGAGACCATCCACTTGCTGTAAACTGTACCAACTAATACCCGGTATATCTTTACATTTAAAAAATTGGGTCAATGGCATGCTGCGTTGTTTAGTGGGTGGATACAATACTTCGTGTTGTGGACTCGCTTGCCAACAGATGCCGATTTTAAAGTTAGTATCATGTTGTAATTTTTCTTGCCAATACGTGCATAATCGTTCATCAGCAAAAAGGTAGGGAATCTTATTTGGTATGGTGGTATCAACCGTATCGTGGAGTATGGCAGCCATACTGGTAATATCTGCCGATGCGTTATGCATAGGTATTTCTTCGCATGAGTATAATTGATCAATATATGGATTACTACTCAATAAAGGTAACAATTCTTGTGGTACACATACCAGAACTGTAGCACCCATACGCTTGAGTGGTTCTGCATAGCGAATAAATTGTATCGTATCACCAAACCCATTTTTTGATATTAATACTATTGTTTTGCCAGCAATGGTATTAGTTTTGAGTAAGGTACGCAGATGTGATCCATAGGGTTTATTTTTTTTGGAATTCCATTCACCCGTAGCCCATGCGTTCGCCAAATCACCTTTACTCAAATAACAATACGTTAGACCCAGTTGAGCGGGGTCCAAGATATGGTTTTTCTGCAAGAGTGGTTGATATACTGCGATAGCGTCATCAAACTTGCCTTGAGCAATTAATGCATCTGCTTTTCTAAAATGTGATTTGAAATCCTGGGGCTGATAGGTAATTACGAAATCATAATCGGTAAGTGCCTCTTGAAATTTTCCCATATCTAAGTACATAGATCCACGCAATCTATGCGCATCTATACTGCTATCATCTATACCATGTGATGCAATATAGCTATTGATGTGTTCAAGTAACATATTTTTATCATGAGCACAGATAGTAACATACGTTGCTACGAGTAGTAATCTAAAAAATTTCTTCATATATAACCTAAAAAATTAGTGTGCTAAGTATTCTTGTTGTAATGCCTGAACTATATCTTGCATAACCGTATCCCAATCTCCTTGCACTGGTTGTCTGAACAGACGCATGTTTGGATACCATGGCGTATCGGTACGTTCAAGCATCCAGCGCCAATCGGGGGGTTCAGGAATAAGTACCCATGTTGGTGTACCAAGGCCGCCGGCCAAATGTGCAATGGAAGTGTCAATAGTAATTACTAAATCAAGATTTTTAATAACTGCTGCAGTGTCCATAAAGCGACCATGTGATTCATCAAAGTTGCCTTCAAATATATGTAGCGGAAATGAATCATCTAGCTCGTGCAATTGTTCTTCCCCATTTATTTTTTGTAAATTGTATAAACTAATTCCGGGCAATTGAGCAAGTGGTGCAAATGTTTGTAACGATACGGATTTGGCAGCAACAGCAGCACGCAAGAATGCAGTACGGTATCCTTTATTACCTTGCCAGCAAATACCAATCTTAAAATTTTTGTCTTTGGCAAGTTGATGTCTCCAATACAGTTCAAACGCCGGATCTGGAAATAAATAGGGAATTTCATGTGGGATAGTTGCTTCAACGGTACGGAGTATGTAAGGGAGTGACACCATTGGTGCATGAACGTCAAAGTAACCTGGCTCATCATGCATACCGATAACACGGTCAATGTATGGACATAATCGTATGATGTCTGGGAGTGGCTTTTGCACGGCTACTACCACGTGACCGCCTTTTTCTTTTGCAATTTTTGCATAACGAATAAACTGAAACGTATCACCAAGCCCTTGTTCTGCATATAAAAATATAGTTTTGCCGTCTAAATTAGAGCCATCCCAAATGGGTTGTGTGTAGGTGCGATAAGGATTATTCTCTCGCCATTCATATTTTTCCCATCCTTTTTCAAAATCGCCTGTTACTAAGTAAGCGAGTCCGCAGCTAAAGTTTGCAGATTCATGATTGGGATCGTTTTGGAGCACTTGTTGATAGTAGGGAAATGCCTCTTGTAAACGTCCTAATTTTTTTAATGTATACGCGATGTTATATGCAATAGATGTATTGTTTGGTTGTTCACTTAGCAATCCTTGATATATCACCAGTGCTTCTTCAGTTTTATTAATAATATTGAGCGTATTTGCATATTCAAAACGCAGATTAATATCTCGAGGGTTATGTTCGAGAGCTCGTGCAAGGTGTGTGGCAGCTTCTTCAAATCGCATTTTTTCGTTCAGTATTTCAGCAGCTTTTTGATGCGCAGAAAAACGATGCGGTTCTAACGTACACACAATTTCATAATGTTCGAGTGCTTTATCCGGTTGTTTTGTTTTTTCATACGCACTTGCTAAGTTTAGATGTGCTTTGGTATATGATGGATCTACTTCAATAGCAGATTTGAACGCATGTATTGAGTTGATGGTTTTACTTTGGCTGGCAAAAGCAAGCCCCATGTTAAAATATGCTTGTGCAGTGTGTGGATTAAGCTCAATTACGTCTTGATACTTAGCAATTGCTTGTTCATATAATTGTTTTTCGAATAATGTATTTGCTTCATTAAACACTTCTGCAAAGTTTGCTTTAGCAGATATGCATACGGGAATAATAAGTGTTGCAAGTACAGCTAGCTGACATTTCATGAACTAATCCTTTTTTTGAGTTCTTGTTTGAGTGCAGTTGTTATGTCGTGCATGGCACTTTGCCAATCGCCACGTTGATGTTGTTTGAATAAACGCATATTAGGGTACCATGGGGTATCATTTCTTCCAATAATCCATCGCCAGTCTGCAGGTTCTGGTAACAATACCCAGGTAGGTGTACCAAGTGCTGCTGCAAAATGTGCGATAGATGTATCAATGGTTATTACCAAATCTAGTTGCTTAATGACAGCAGCAGTATCCATAAATCGACCATGTGTATTGTCAAAGTCACCAGTAAATTCTTTTATGGTTAATTTTCCATTGAGCTCTTTCAGCTGATCCGTACCGCCAACTTTTTGTAACGAGTACAAGCTGATGCCTTTTATATCTGCAAGTGGTAAAAATGTATGTGCATGGCATGATTTTGCTTTGACTGTTTCACGCAATGCTTGCGTAGAATAATTAGGGTTGCCGTGCCAGCATAAACCAATTTTAAAGTTAGTGTCGGTTGCAAGCTCTTTTTGCCAATATGCGACAAGTTCTGGTTTGGCGTATAAATAAGGAATATTGGTGGGTACGGTATCTATTTGTGTCTTGAATAATAAAGGTAAGCTCATAGTTGCTACATGAAAATCAAAATCTGGGAGTATATCTCCGACACTTACTACACGGTCAATATATGGGCATTGTTGCAAAATAGTTTTGAGTGGTGATTGTGTTTGTACGAGTACCTGCGCGCCTTTTTCTTTCAGTAGCTGAGCATAGCGAATAAACTGAAACGTATCACCGAGTCCTTGCTCACACGTAATAAAAATAGTTTTGCCTTTTGGATCAGAACCATCCCAAACAGGTTTTTTATATTCTGGTGGTTTTTCATCATATGCAGCCCAACGCCACTCATGTTCTTGCCAACCACGTTCGAAATTACCAAGTTGTAATAATGATAATCCTAAGCTAAAGTGTGATTTGGCATAATGAGGGTTCAATTTGATGGTTTGCTCATAAAATTCTATGGCTTCTTTATTTTTACCCATTTGGCGCAAGCTGTACCCAGCATTGTAGCGCATGGTAGTCGATTGTGGGGCAAGTTCCATTCCTTTTTTATAGAGTGCTAATGCGTGCTCATGCTCATTGATGATATTGTATGTGTTGGCAAGTTTGAGTAATACGTTTAAATCACGTGTGTTTTGTTCATAGGCATTTTTGTAGTGCACGATTGCATCATCGAATGCGTTGTGATCACGGTATATGTCAGCAATTTGTACATGTGCATTGGCAGGAAGGGTAGTAGTTTGTGTGTAATTATGAGCTGGCCATAGCAGTAGTAAGATAGATAATTGTTGATGAATCTTCATAGTACAATCCTTTTTTCAGAAAGTAGTAGGTTTTTTTGTACTACGCATGCATAAAGATGTCAACTAAGAGCATGAAAAAACGCCGTGTCATCCACGGCGTTGAAATTATATATAGTGTACAAAAATTAAAAGCGAAATACGGTTTTAAAAAATTCTGACCAACTCATAGTTTTTTTCTGCGGTTCTATAGGAGCCGCTGTGGCTTCTTGTTCTGCATCAGTATCTTGTTGTTCATCAGACGTTGTTTCTGTTGCTGTTAATACCTTATTAATTTTGGTTTTTTGCCAATGCAATTTAATAGCATGCGTTATGTCGCTTATGTTTTCTATGGCTTCATCCTGTTTATAACGATCCAGATGATATGCTCGAACTTCAAGATCTAATTTTTCTTTGTTATGTTCAGTCAGTTTTCTTTCTTCTTCTTCTAATTTTTGTTTTAATTCGGTGATGTTTCCGACTAATAGTTGTGTTTGGCTCAAATCTTCGGATTCCATGCTTTGAATCATATATACCGGACACATGAGTAGAGTGAGTGCAAAATAACGGAATTGCATATAGGTTTCCTTTTGTTTAATTGATGGATTTTCTTTTGTTATAACAAGGGGAAAAAGAAAAAACAATAGGTATGATCTAAACAGATTTTTCTGTTAGTTGTTTGCGTAGTTGTTGAGCTACTGTTTGTATGACATTGTTCCAGTCACCGCGTGTTGGTTGTCTGAATAATTGTACATTTGGGTACCATGGTGAATCAGTTCGATTTAAAAACCAGCGCCAATCATGAGGGTTTGGTAGTAATATCCAAACTGGTTTACCAAGTCCTGCTGCCAGATGAGATATTGAAGTATCTATGGTAATGATTAAGTCTAAATTCTGGATAACTGCAGCAGTGTCCATGAAGCGTCCATGCACCGTATCAAAATCATTATCGAATGTATGCACTTTGAAATTAATATGGTGTAGTTCATCTTGTCCGCCAATTTGTTGCAATGAGTATAAGCTTACCTGTGGGATTTTACTGAGCGGCTCAAATAATTGCAGTGGAATTGATTTTGCTTTAACCGTTTGCTGATGTGATAAATCAGTATAGCGTGGGTTGCCATGCCAACAAATACCGATTTTGAAGTTTTTGTCTTGCGCTAATGTTTTGTTCCACTGGTTTACCAACGAAGCGTCAGCATATAAATAGGGAATATTGGCAGGTATAGTCTCTAGCTCTGTGCGGCATGCGTAAGGTAGACTCATAGTAGCAATATGATAATCAAACGGTGGTAGGGTCGTTGCGGATTCTAGTACGTGATCAATGTATGGACATAATTTGAGTAAAGGAATAAGTGCAGTTTGCGGGAATACCAATACACGAGCACCCATGTTTTTGAGTATTTGTGCGTAACGAATAAAATGTAGTGTGTCACCAAACCCCTGTTCTGCATAGATTAAAACCGTTTTGCCACGTACATCCGATCCATCCCATTCGGGCTTTGTGGTTGCGAGTTTTTGTATGTTGGTTGCTTGCCAACGCCACTCATATTCGCGTAATCCATTTTTTAAGTCACCGAGTTTGAGTAGATCAAATGCAAGATTTAAGTGTGGAGATGCCCAGTTTGGCCTATGCTGAGTAATTTGCTTGAGGATATAGATTGCTTCTTGTAAGTTGCCCATCTTTTCATAAGTCATGGCCATATTATATCCAATGGCAAATTGTTGCTGTGGATAATGTTTGACGGTTTCTTGGCATATTGCTAATGCTTCATCATAACGCTGTGCAAGACAGAGTGTATCACCGAGTTTCATGCTAATAAGAAAGTCATGAGGTGAAAGTTTTAGGGCTGATTTGTAGGCAATGATTGCTTGTGTAAATTGGTTTTGCTCTTTATATCTATCTGCCTGTATGCAATAGTCTTGTGCAGTGAGTGTATGAAAGAATGGTAAATAACGGTGGACGTAATAAATGCTAATGATACTCAAAAAAAGTAGGACAATATAATGTATACGCTTCATTCTACCTAGACTTGATTATATGAAACCAGCAAGTTTTTTATTTGTAGGTATTTGTATAGATGGTTCCCATTCATCTAAAAATTCTATAAGTAATGTTAATCCTTCTTTTGATAATGCATCTACCATAACATAGGGTTGATATTTTTCTAGTTTTGTTTGTAATGCTTCTATATTATGAATTTTGTCGCATTTATTAAAGACATGCAGCATTGGTTTATCTACACCCAAATCATCTAAAATTTCATATACAACCTTGATATGTGATTCCCAATCGGGAGCTGATATATCAATAACATGTAACAATAAATCAGCATGTTCAAGTTCAGAAAGAGTTGATTTAAATGCATCAATTAGATGTGGTGGTAATTGTTGAATAAATCCAACAGTATCAGAAAGTAGGCCTTTTTCTTTACCATTGATAAAAAGTTTACGGGTAGTAGTATCCAGTGTTGCAAATAATTTGTCTTCAGCAAGTACATCACTTTTGGTAAGCGCATTTAAAATAGTAGATTTACCGGCGTTGGTGTAACCAATTAAACAGATGTGCGGGATGCGCTTGCTTAATCGTTGTTTGCGCTGAGTATCTCGATTTTTTTGGAGCGTTTCAAGCTGTTTTTTCAACTTGTTAATGGTTTCTTCAATATGACGTGATTCACGTTCTTTGAGTGTTTCACCAAAACCACCACGTACCCCAATGGAACCTTTTTGTTGTGCAAGCCCAACACCCTTACCCGCAAGCCGTGTTTTTTCAAAACGCATTTTTGCGATAGCAACTTGCGCTTGACCTTCTGCCGAATGAGCAGCTTTTTCAAAAATTTCTAAAATTAATCGTGTTCTATCGGTAATGCTGCAATATAAATAACTAGATAAATTACGCTCTTGTGTAGGAGTTAGTTGTTCGGAAATAACAATGTGCCTGATTTGATTTTCTTCAACAAATTTTTTTAAATCTACCAATTTACCTTTAGTAAAAAAATAAGTGGGATCAATAGTGCGTAATTTAAGGTACAGCTCTGCATCATAGGGAGTTTTGCTTGTTTCTATTAAGCTGACAAATTCATCAAAATAAGCATCTATATTAAGAGTACGGTTATATGGTGCTTCAACACCAATGATAAGCGTTTTCGGATGAGGTTTGGTAGTGTAAAATGCTGGTTTTGTCATGCTTCGTTACTGACCTATGGTTAAGAGATGTAGTGGTATTTTTTATAGTAAAAATACTAATAGAAATGTTACATATTGTCAAGGTGATCAAAGTGGAAAAAAGATCTTATTTCATGCTATACTAAAGCAATAAAAATTTTCCAAAATTACATCTTCTTCTAAGGGTAGTTTACATGTTTGATTTATTATCTCAGAAATTTTCCTCACTTTTTTCTCGGTTGACTGGATCTACTAAATTGACAGAACATAATCTGCAGGAAACATTTGATTCTGTGCGAGATGCGCTGCTTGATGCCGATGTTCCCTATGATGTGGTAGAAACATTTATAGCAGATGTTAAACAAGAAGTAGTCGGGCAGGGTGTCTTGGGATCACTCAAGCCGGCAGAGCAACTTATGAAAGTGGTTAATGATAAATTAGTGGCTTTTTTAGGTGGTAAGCATGAAGCGCCATTTTCTTTCCAATTACCATCAATTGTATTGGTTATGGGTTTACAGGGTTCTGGTAAAACAACTACCATTGCCAAGCTCGCTCATTGGGTCCAAAAGGAAGCAAAAGCAAGAAGTAAGACACGACGTATCTTGGTCGGGTCTGTAGACTTTTATAGGCCGGCAGCAATTGATCAGCTTGAAGTATTAGCAAATCAAGTACAAGTAGATTTTTACCGTGCACAAAGTACTGACCCTGTACGTGCTGCTCAAGAGATAGTGAACCATTATAAACAAGGTGGGTATGAGCTGTTGCTTTTGGATACGGCAGGTCGGTTACATGTTGATGAAGCTATGTTACACGAGCTTGTTGCTATTGATAAGCTTCTGGAGCCACGTTATAAATTTTTAGTTCTTGATGCCATGACGGGGCAAGAATCACTCAATGTAGCAAAAGCATTTAATGAACGAATTGGGTTTAAGGCAGCTATATTGACTAAGATGGATAGCGATACGCGTGGTGGTGCAGCATTTGCATTTCGCTTTGTGCTCCAAAAACCAATACGTTTTGTGGGGGTAGGGGAGAAAATAGATGATCTTGATCCTTTTTATCCTGAACGTGCTGCTAGCCGTATGATTGGTATGGGAGATATAAAGAGCTTAATTGAGCGTGCAAATGAAAAAATCAAGCAAGTAGATCAAGAAGCAGCATATAAATCTATGAGTTCGGGGAAGATGACCTTGCAGGATTTTGCAGATCAAATGGATATGGTGAGCAGGTTAGGGTCACTATCCCAAGTTGTCAAATATATCCCTGGAATGGGTAACGTGAACCTATCGCAGGATATGCTACAGAAGGGAGATATGGAGGTTAAGCGGTTTAAGGCTATTATTAGTTCAATGACCCTTAAAGAACGTATACAGCCTCGACTTCTTGATGGATCGCGTAAAAACAGGGTGGCAAAAGGTGCAGGGGTAACGGTGCAGGAGGTAAATTTGTTACTTCAGCGCTTTGAACAAGTTCAACAATATGCTAAACTATTTAAAAAACGTGGTTTTTTTGGCAAATTCTAGTTATAAAATTGGATCCAATATTTAAGCATGTATCTATAGAGGAATACATTATATGTCAGTTAAAATTAGACTTTCTCGTGCAGGTAAAAAGCATGTTCCATTTCACCGAGTTGTTGTGATGAATAGTCGCAAAAAACGTGATGGTGAAGTTATTGATACCATTGGTACATACGATGCGCTTGCGGGTTCCATTGTAAAATTTAATGAAGAATTATATCTTCAATGGGTAGGTAAAGGTGCGCAGGTAACTGAATCTGCAAAAAAGATTTTTAACCAATTCAAGCGTACGAATGCTACTGCAAGCCAAGTAGAACCTAAGGCTAAAACTCAGTCAGCTAAAAAAGCTACCAAAAAAGAAGTAGCAGTAACTGAATCAGCAGATAACAAAGAATAAATAACAAGCATGCTACTAGACCCATTTCTCAGTCATGTGGCATGAAAAGGTATATCATGCTGAAAGATCTTGTCGAACATATTGTTAAAGAACTTGTTACACAACCGAATGCGGTTTCTGTAGAGATGGATGAATCTGATACGGCATCAATTACGTTAAAGGTTCATGTTCATGATGCAGACAGAGGGCGTGTTATTGGTAAAGAAGGCAAAACTATCAAGGCAATTCGTACATTGTTACATGTAATACTGCCTGATACCAAACGAGTAACCGTGGAAATTATTTAATGAATATTTCTATTCTGACGGTTTTTGAAGAATTATATGAGCCATTTTTACGTACAAGTTTAGTGCGGCATGCACAGGATAAAGGTATTGTAAACATAGATGTTGATACCTTTTTTTCATTTGTACCTGCAAAAAAACGCATTGACGCACCAACTTTTGGTCCGGGAAGCGGTATGCTTATACGGCCAGAAGTGGTAGAAAAAGCTATAGATGCGCAAGAAAAAAAATATGGTAAGGCATTCAGGATATTTTTCTCACCGCATGGGGAAAAATTAAACCAGCAATCACTTGCACGCTTGGCTGAGCACGTACAAAAGCAAGGACATCTCATGTTGGTACCTGCACGCTATGAAGGAATGGATGCGCGTGTGGAAGAAGAATATGCAGATGCAATTGTATCCATAGGTGATTTTGTGCTTATGGGTGGAGATATGCCGGCTATGATTTTGCTTGAGGGATTACTTCGACTTATTCCTGGTGTTGTTGGAAAAGAACAATCAGTGGAAGAAGAATCCTTTTCTGGTCCATTTGTCGATTATCCATCATATACAGAACCGATTGAATGGCATGGCAAATCAGTACCTGAGGTAGTGCGATCCGGTAACCATGCTGCCATTGAGGCATGGCGTACTCAACAAGCAGCTCAACGCACGGTACAAAATCATTTTGCCTGGATGCGTTCACAGCATATGACTGATGGGCAAAGATCACTAGTACGTACTATTATACCGTCTCATTATGTCGCGTTAATGCATAGTGATGTGTTGATAGGTGATAATCGTGCACCGGGTACTACATCAGTCACCTCAATTGATATTCATGATATAGCACGTTCATCAAGCACGTATGATATTAAAAACTTCTTTATAGTTACGCCCTTACTAGATCAGCAAAAAATTGTGCGTACATTGCTTGATTTTTGGAAAAAGGGAGTAGGTATAGACTATAATCCTGGTAGGCATAAAGCAGTTTCTTGCGTAGAGCTTACTGATAGCTTGGATGAGGTGATTGCAGCTATAGAACAAAAAGAGGGTAAAAAGCCGTTATTAGTAGCAACTTCAGCTAGAGATACTAATCATGCACAGCAAATTTCTTTTTGGGATCAGTCGAAAGTATGGCATCATGACAGGCCCGTTCTGTTTATTTTTGGCACTGGCAAGGGTCTTACTCCTGAATTGATGGCGCGTTGTGACTATGTATTGTTGCCGGTGCATGGACTTTCCGATTTTAGGCATTTATCGGTCAGGTCAGCAGTGGCGATTATTCTTGATCGTTGGCTAGGTTTAAATGAAAAAATATACCGATAAAATTGGCATTAAATCAGTTTTTGGGTATATTAGAAATACACATATTGCAGATAATTATAGGTCAGACTAGAGGATTTATTATGAAGGCTCAGGGACTTACCAAAGAAACCATTCGTTTAATTGGTACAAAAAATACAAATTTTCCAGAATTTAATGTAGGTGATTGTATTGCGTTATCTCTTCGCATTAAAGAAGGCGATAAGGAACGTTTACAAGTATTTGAAGGCGATGTAATTGCTATACACAACAATGGTGCTTCATCATCATTTACGATACGTAAAATTTCTGCTGATGGTGTTGCTGTAGAACGTATTTTCCCATATTATTCACCACTTATAGAAAAAGTTAAATTTATACATAAGGGTGATGTTCGTCGCGCAAAATTATACTATATGCGTGATCGTATTGGTAAACGTGCTCGCGTTCAAGAAAAAGTTCTTACTAAAGAGCAAAAAGAATCGCAACGAGCAAACAATACCGCATCTGAGATAACTGAATAAATTATATTGTTGGTATCTGATCAATACATGTAAGGTAGCTCATGTATGTATGGCTATTGTTGGGTTGTGTTATAAGTTTGTTGCCGGCATGTTCTGGTATGCAGCATAGAAATATACAAACAAAGCAAAATACGTCGAAAAAAAATAATCGGATACCAACTGATTTAATTCAAGAACAAGAAGCTAAGCTCAGTGATATTCCTATCCCATTAAATGTTCTTCCCATTCTTCATTTTTTTAAAGATCAAGAAATTAGCTCCTCACATGCAATGCTTGGGTATATATCTTATGATATGTCTGCTGTACAAGTTGCTGAATTTTATGTGCATGAGATGGAATGGCTTGGTTGGCAACAGGTTGCTTATTTTAATGGCATAGAGCAGCAACTTATTTTCTTCAAGCCAGGAAAAATATGCAGCATTTCCGTACGGCCATCACATAAAAAAATTGAATTAGTTATTGTGGTGGATTTTACGAGTGGTAGCTTTTTGTTCTAGGCGACTTCTAATCCTATCTTTTTCAATTTTTTCATCAAAGCTTTTATTTTTTTTGTCTATATTTTTTTGTTGTTGTATGCGATTATCATCTTGTTTTGGTTTTTTAAACCATAATGGATTTTGTGTGATATAGCTATTAAGGTCGAACCTGCGTGCAAAGTTGTTGCTAAAGCAGTTACAAGAAAAATATATCATAAATGAAAATAGGATACAGATGGTTATGGATTGCTTATTCATATTGTTCCTTTTTTTATAGAGTTTACACATGTTAGTATGTAGTCTTATTTCTGAAAATTCTATCTATAAAAAAATAACCTGATTTGCATTAGGTATAAAATACTCCATGCCAGAAAGACACAAGAAGGTAATAAACTTGTATGTCTTTCTGGCATGTGTTATGGAGTGGGATGGATTTATGGAACGTTATTCCCTAAATTATCTCTTACAATATACCACGTCGGTTTACGCGTTCTTCAAGGCGATTTAAGCGATCACGCAAATCTTGGTTTTCTCGACGTAGTGTATCGTTTTCTCGCTCGAGTGCTCGGCGTTCACTTTTAGATGAACCACGACCACTACTTGCAGCTGCAGCAATAGCACCTGTAGTTATTGCGCCAGTTGCAAAACCGGCACCAAAATTACTGCCACCACCACGATAATAACCACCACGACGGTAATATCGTGCCTCTGCTGTATGGCCAGATACTAAGCCAAGTGTGATGAATGTTACAAGTATTAAGCTTATTCTTTTCATGGTATAATTCTTTCTTCGTTAGTTTTAGTAACTATTATTTTTTTTGAATTTTGAAGTACGAGTTGTAGTAGTGGTACGTGTACCATTGCCACCTTCATGACGATAGCGACGTTCTTGACGTTCTTCACGATACTGTTGTTTTTCTTCTCGTTTACGTTTATCATCGACAGATGCACCAACAAATAGACCAGTTGCACCACCAACTGCAGCACCAATACCTGCGCCAGCTGGTCCACCAGCAAGACCACCAACTAGAGCACCACTACCTGCACCGCCAAATAAACCGATTGCTTTTCTGTTTTTAGCTTGCAAAGAGTTTCCATTTAAGATCAGAATACCTCCGACCAGTGTTACTAAAGCTATGCTTACTTTTTTCATATGCTTCCCTTTATAACTATGTTGGGTTATACATTATTCTCACTTACAAATTTACTATTTGTAATTGTGAAAAATCAATGATTTAGCAAAAATATAATAAGATAAGCATTTATACAGGTTTAAATAATGGGATAAAAATGAGTTTATGCCTAATTTATTGGGCTAATTGGCATGCTAACTTGTTCAGTTTACCAGCCCCCAAAAGTAAGAGAAGATCGTCTTGGCCGGTATGTTGGGTTAGATACTGCTTTAGATGTGTAAAATCTTCGTCAAAGGGTAAATACGTAACCTTGAAGTTTGGGTTTAGCTTTTTAATTGATTCTACTAATTCTTCACTGTTTATATTATCTATAGGGGCTTCACTTGCTGCATAAATATCAGTTATAACTAGGTGATCAATTTGAGCCGTTAGGAATGTTTGTACAAAATCGTCCCATAGCTTATAGGTACGTGTGTACCTGTGGGGTTGAAAAATGACCGTGAGCGACTTTTTTGCACGTTGCTGGGCTACCATGAGGGTTGAGGCGATTTCTTTTGGGTGGTGGCCATAATCATCAAAAATTTCAGCACCTTGAAAAATACCTCGATAGGTGAAACGACGCTCAATACCTTTGAATGTTTTAAGCGCTTGCACAATAGTGCTGAACGGAATGCCTAATTCTAATGCGAGCGTGCATGCTCCTAAACTATTAAGAATATTATGTCGTCCGGGCATGTTACTGTGCAAAAGGCCGAGAGGTTCAGAATGATTTTTTTTGTGTACTATGCACGTGGCATGATCAGGATGGAGCTGGATATCTAGTGCATATATATCAGCATCTGAAGTCAGGCCATATTGAATGGTCTTTATGTGATTCATGGGAAGTAATGATCTCACATTTTCATCATCAATACATACAATAGCTTTACCGTAGAATGGTAAATTATTTAAAAATTGTTTAAATGTTTGTTTAATATCTTCTAGGTTTTTATATGTTTCTAAATGTTCTAAGTCAATATTGGTAACAATGGCAAGTGTTGCTTGCAAGTGTAAGAATGACCTATCGCTTTCATCTGCTTCAGCGACTAAAAATTCTCCACTCCCCATGCGAGCATTATTGGAAATAGTTTGTAAGTGGCCACCAATTATAACGGTTGGATCAAGTCCTGCTTCCATTAAGATATGTGAAACAAGTGATGTAGTAGTTGTTTTTCCATGAGATCCAGCAATAGCAACACTATATTTAGTACGCATTAACTCAGCAAGCATAAGTGCGCGACTAATTGTTGGTATACCACGTTGTTGGGCTGCAAATATTTCGGGGTTAGTAGCTTGTATTGCAGAAGAGTATACCACAATATCAATAGAAGGATCATGGCATTGCAACGTATTATTGCCCTCATGTATAGAACAACCAATATGTTTTAATTTTTGTATACTGGATTGATCTAAGTCAATATCACATCCTGATATGGAATATCCTTGTGTGCGTAAAATAGTGGCGATACCACTCATGCCAATACCACCAATACCAATAAAATGGATATGTGCTTTCTTTTGCGGATTATACATGCAATGCCTTGTCTTATGCTTATAATAATTCGCGCAGTTTTACGAGTTGTGTTTTGAGTATCTTGATTTGAGAATTAAGTGCATTAACTTCTTCTTGTAAAGCTACGGTATCTTTATCTTCCATGGTAGTTCTTTGTGAAGCGATTATCTTAGTGCCGCTAGTTTTTATTTCATGAGCCAACTGTTTTTTTGCGCCAGCTATAGTGAAGCCTTCTCTATATAGAAGTTCTTTAATACGACCGAATTTTCTATAATCGTCTTCATCATAAAAGCGTTGTTTGCCATTAGAACGTGAAGTACTAATTTCAAATTCTTTTTCCCAAAAACGAATGACAAATCTTTCTACTTCAAGGCGCTTTGCAAGTTCTCCAATGCGAAATTTTCTTTTTTCCATCCTCATGTAATGATCCTTTTTTATGTTTATGTTTGTCATACTACTCGATAAAGGCTACACATTTTAATGAAATTTGCTAGCCCAAATGGCTGTTTTTTGCTACCTTACTCTACATATATAGTGTACACAAGGGCTTTTTTTAGCGTTAAGAGGTTTTTTTATCATGAATATTAAAGATTATATAGTTCCTTTTTTATTTGCACTTGCTACAGCATGGTTATTACAACGATTTGTGATAAATCGTTGGTTTGCTCCTAACATATCTGGAAGTAAGGATCCTGCAACCTTCATGGCATCTCAATCGGCACAAGCCAGTAAGCCTCTTAATACAGAAGTTGATTTTTTTGATAATGAAAAAATAACGCCTACTAAAACAACTCAAATAGAAACTGAGTGGGGTATAGTAACGTTTTCTACTCAAGCGGCTTCACTTGAACGCGTAGTACTCAAGCGTATTATTGATGGAGAAAAACAACTACTTACTATTTTAACGCCACCTAATGAAAATGAGAAAGAGCAACGATGTTTTCTAGTTGCGTTCCAAGAAAATACGCCATATTACTATACGCTTGAAGAGCAGCAAAATACGGATGATTCAACAGTACTTATCTATCAAGCACAATCTGATTATGGTATAGTGCGTAAAATTTTTACCGTACATAATAAAGTACACCAGATTGATTTGAATTTATCCATAGATCCTAAAAAAAGTATTGAGTCCCGCATATTTTTTGCAGAACCACATATGCAAGAAGTTGTTTCGGACGTAGTATCAGCAATAGTTATTGATGAGGCAAATGTATTTACCAAGCAAAATAAAAACTCATTACCAATAAATCAAGGTTGGTTAAAGCCTACATTGTTTGGTTCTGATACGCGTTATATGATTCATGCAATGATTGATGATGCAAATGTTTTTGCACAGCGTGCATATTATAAGCATTCAGAGAATAAAATATTTTCTGTCTTAGAAAATGAATCGATATCGAAACCGACTGAATGGAAATTGTCATTCTACCTAGGACCTAAAGAAGCAGATGCTGTTGCTGCTGTTGATGATCGTCTTGAACAAACGTTTGAATATTCTGGTTATTTGGCTCCAATATCTAGGATTCTTATTAAAATATTAAACTTTTTGTATAAATATGTGCATAATTATGGTTTTGCTATAATACTATTAACCGTTTTTATTAAATTATTATTATTGCCGTTTACTATCAAGAGTGAAGCAGGTATGAAGCAACGTACTGAAATGCAAAAGAAGCTACAATATCTACAGAAGAAATATAAAAATGAGCCAGATATATTAGCACGTGAACGTGCAGAATTAATCCGTAAACATGGTATGCCAGGATTGGGTGGATGTTTACCATTATTATTACAAATCCCAATCTTTTTTGCGCTCAGCCGGATATTGGCGAATTCAATAGAATTATACCACGCACCAATGTTATGGATTCCAGATCTTTCTGCAAGTGATCCGTATTATATATTGCCTATAGGTGTTACTCTGGCGATGTTAGCACAAGCAGCAATTAGTGATTCGCAACAACGTATGTCAGTTGTCGCTATGGCATTTGTGTTCGGTGCATTTACTACAAGTTTTTCTGCAGGGCTAGCATTGTATATTTTTGTAAGTACTTTACTTGGAGTATTACAAACGCAATTAGTGAAATCTTTAAAAATTGCTTAATAAAAAATAGGTAGTGATGAAATGTTGAATCAGTTGCCAACATTAGCACAGTTGATTAAGGTGCTACAGCAAATTCCGTATGTTGCGTCTAAAAACTTGTACAGAATTACTAATCATTTTTTGTGTATGGATGCGCAGAAAGTTGAACAATTTTGCCAGGTGATTCGAGAAGTACGTGATAAACTACGTACGTGTGAAACATGTTTTTGTTGGCGTGAAAAAGAACAGCCATGTATTTTTTGTTCATCAAGTAAGCGTGATCAAAGCATTGTCTGTATTGTAGAATCTTGGTATGAATTATTAGCGATAGAAAAAACACAGGGATATAGCGGTGTATATCATGTGTTGGGTGGGGTCATATCACCACTTGAGGGAATTAGCGCAGAAGATCTGACTATTGAGTCGTTAGTACAACGCATAGAATACAAAAACGTAAAAGAAGTAATCTTAGCTACCAATCAAACTCCAGAGGGTGAAGCTACAGCAGCATTTATTGCCCGTAAATTAAAGGATAAGCAGGTGCTTGTTTCTTGTTTGGCTCGTGGATTGCCCGTAGGTTCATCACTTGAAGTAATGGATCGATTAACGGTGTATAAAGCATTGTCTGAGCGTCGACCCTTTTAATTATTCCATGGAATTATTGTTCTTACAGGTAAAAGGTTTTTATAATGTTTAATGTTTCTCTAGCGCATGATTTTTCTATCTATGCTTTGCGTAGAAAAAAACTAATTGATTTAGTAAAAAATACCTATAAAAATGCATCGGGTGCAATTGTTTTATTTGCAGGGTTTGAAGGTGAACGGACGTCATTCAGGCAAGAAAGTTCCTTTTATTATTTTTCAGGTATACATGAACCGGGTATAGTTCTGGTTCTTCATTTAAGTGGTAAAGTTTCTTTATATATACCCAATTGTGTTGAGAATAGAAAAAAATGGATATTTTCGCCCATTGAGCTTTCTCAAGAGAATGCTACAAAGCTTGGTGTGGATGAAGTGTTAGTGTTAGGCGATGCATGTACGGGATATCAATTTTATCCATTCTTTCCTGAGCAGGAATATACTCATTTGATTAAGTTATTTGATATGCTTGTAAAAAATAAACAAACTATTTTTACCCTCAATCCAGATAATCCAAGTGGCTATACTGAGCAGAGGTTAATTTTGAATCGAATCAAAGAATTTATTCCTGATATTTCAAAAGTAGTGCAGGATATTTCTCCACTAGTAGCAAGTATGCGCCGTAGCAAAGATATGCATGAAATTGATCTATTGTATAAAGCAGTTGAGATCACCATTATGGCACAAGAAGCAGCAGCAAGTGCTATTGCAGATGGTATGATGGAATGCGAAGTTCAAGCATCACTTGAGTATATTATGATTGGTTCATGTACAAAACCATCTTTCCCAAGTATTGTGGGTAGTGGAAAAAATAGTACTATTCTTCATTACACAAATAATAATGGCATTATGAAGCATGGTGATTTAGTAGTTGTTGATATTGGTGCAGAATTTGGTAATTATGCAGCAGATTTGACTCGTACATATCCGGTATCAGGTACTTTTACAAAACGACAACGAGAAATTTATACTATTGTTCTTGAAACACAGCAGTATATTGCCGATCTTGCAAAGCCAGGTATGTGGCTTTCAAATAAGGAACAACCTGATCAATCATTAAATCATTTGGCAAAAAAATTTATTGCACAACGAGGCTATGGTGATTACTTTCCGCATGGCATAGGCCATTTTTTGGGACTTGATGTACATGATGTAGGTGATTACACTATTCCGTTGCAAGAAGGTGATGTAATTACTATAGAGCCTGGTATTTATATCCCCGAGGAGCAGATTGGTATACGTATTGAGGATGATTATTGGATTGTTAAAAACGGTGTTGTATGCTTGAGTGAAGATTTACCTAAAAGCATAAATGCAATTGAACAAATGGTACAACAGAGCTTAGAAGATACTATGCATGCAGAGGCTGATGAATCGGATATCTTTGATGATTCAAATGATAGCGGCATTGAGCATTAATCTTTTTTATTTGTGTGCCAATATACGTTGAAAATACTAAGCAAGCTAAAACAAACAATAATACCTACTAAAGATGATATTAATGCATTCATCCATAGTGGTATATGTATTAAGTTTCCTGATGCAATGAATGCAATAATGGTTCCTATTATTACCGGCAATGCATAAGGGAATTGCGTATATGCATGATCAATTGGATTAGTTCCGGTACTTGAAGCCGTCATCACAGTAGTCTCTGATATTGGTGAAATATGATCGCCACAAACACCTCCAGAAAAAATAGCTCCAATCGTAGGGAATAGAATTGGCATAAGATCTGGTGTTACGGGCGTAGCTAGTTGCAAAAGCGATGTAAGCATGGGAATAGCAATGGATAGCATAAGTGCAAAGGTGCCCCATGCAGATCCGGTGAATATTGCGCAAATAAGTGAAACCAGAAAAAATGTAACTGGTAGCATGGTAATAGAGAGTGTGTTCATCAAAAGTGATGCAAGGTATTGCCCAGTAAATAAATCTGCGCGTAGCAAAACACCAAGTACTGAAGCTAAAATTACCATAAGAATCGCTGATCGCATCAAATTAAAACCATTCTTAAAAATGTGTGGTAATTCGTGCAAATGTACGGTGCTTTTCAATAATGTAAACGTGAGTCCCACCAGCAAAGCAATAGTGCCTGAAATGCACATAACAAGAAATGTATAATCATTATGTTGGAATGCTTCTATTAAAGTTCGTGTTCCACCAAATATATAATGTCCACCAGCATAAGGAAGTCCAATAAATACACAGGCAAGTAATGTAAATAATGGTACTAATAAATCAGCAGATGTGCCGCGTGGAGTAGTTAAAACAGGAGTCGTTTGTCGTGTTGCTATTGGTTCATGATATGTCCCATGCTCATATTTATACATTGGTCCATATGACAAACGGGCTTGAACAATGAGCCAGACAGCTGCCATGAGCAAGAGTGAGTAAAATATGAATGGCAGTGTATGTAAGTAAATAAAAAAGGGATCTGCCGCAATTTTTATATCTTGCGCATGCTGGTCAAGTCCAATTCCTGATTGATCTAAATATACGGTAATAGCGGCAACCCAGCTAGATATAGGTACCAAAATAACAAAAGCTCCAGCCATTGAATGAATTAAAAATGCGAGTTTTAATCGAGTTAATTTCAGATGATCAAACACTGGGCTCATAACATAACCATTAGTTAAAATACTCAAATAATCATCAATGCCCAGAATGTAAGAAAGTAATATGGATGAGCTTTCTACTGTTTTTTTACGTTTAACTTTTGCAGTGAATGATTGTGCAAATGCAATTGCACCACCAGTATAGTTTAATAATGCAATTAGAGTTCCAATAGTAAGTAAAAAAATGTACAGATATATGGCATCTAGGTCATGAAGATGATTAGAAAATCTTTTTTGGATTAATAATAAAGAGTTGCCTAATGACCCATCTGTTGCAATAATAGCTGCAGAAATAATACCGAGTAAAAGAGATGGGTTTAGTTTTTTTGTAATAAAAGCTGTAATGACGACAATAAGTGGCGGTAATAAAGAAAGCCAGGTTGGTGTCATGAAATAGGTTCCTTTAGTAAGAATATCTGTATTAATTGTCATTCATGATAGCCTAGGGTGTTCAATTTTGTCAATTTATTAGCCACTTTTTAGGCTTAAATCTTGCTATTTTAGTTGACCTGGAAAAAGTTTTACTTTACATTTAAGAATATCTATTCGCATGAGTTCCCTGTTCGTGTGAAAAATATTGAACATAAGTATTTTAAGGCAAAGGTAGAAATTTTATCATGGATATGAATAAAGCATTTTTTCTACGCAAGGAAGATAGAGCTCCACAATGGTGGGTGGTCGATGCTGAAGGTGTAGTGCTCGGTCGTTTGGCAACCAAGATTGCAAATAGATTGCGCGGTAAAGATAAAGCAACCCATACCCCACACACTGATGGTGGTGATTATGTGGTAGTACTCAATGCAGATAAGGTTAAATTAACTGGTAATAAGCTTACCGATAAAGAGTATGAACGCTATACCGGTTGGATGGGTGGGCTTAAGGTTAGAACTGCACAAGAGGTTCTCCAGAAGCATCCAACGCAATTGATTGAATTAGCAGTAAAGGGTATGTTGCCAAAAAACAAGTTAAGCCGCCAAATTATCAAAAAATTAAAGGTTTATACTGGTACAGATCACCCGCACGTAGCACAAAATCCTCAAAAATTTGATTAATTTTCTTCAGTGAAAAAAAAGGCAGGATGATCTCCTGCCTTTTTCATGTCTAAATATTATTATTATATTCAATATCCTAAGAGAGCCCAGATTTTTTCTAGGTATGGACTCGTTATGCGTACAAGGTCTTGTGCGCTTAAATACAGGAACAATGCGAGCATCATAAGCCAGGTTGCAATATGAATATACTCACGAATTTTATGTGGTAATGGTTTGCCGATTATTGCTTCTATTGTGTAAAAAAGCAGTTGCCCTCCATCTAATATTGGCAATGGGAGTAGGTTTAATGCTGCTAGGTTAATACTGATTATAGCGAGCAAGATCAAGAGAACTTTAACGCCTTGAGCGGCGCCTTGCATGGTTAAAGAAATAATCATCAATGGCCCAGCTATATTACGAGTGTCTCGCTTTGAAAACATTTGTTTTACTACCTGGAATATTTCAATAAGACGTGCATTGGTCATAGCTATGCCTTGCTTAATAGCTTCTAACACCGGAAGTCCAGGCGTAGCAGTAAATTTGAAGCCAACTCCTAAAGCTCCAACGGTTTTACCTAACTTCTGTTTTTCATCAAGAGTTATTTCTACTGTACGTTCTTTACCATCACGCTCGATTGTTAATGTGACCATTTGGTTTGCATGAGGAGCAAGCAGGTCGGTTAGGGTGCCTACATTTCCTTCTATAGGCGTATTATTTACTGCAGTAATGGTGTCCCCCTCCTCTAAATTGGCTTTTTCAGCAGCAGAATCTTGGGCAATAGCACTGATTATAGGCTGAGCATTTTGAGGGTACGCAAGGGGAGATGATGGTAAACCGGACATGCTTACGAGAATCATAGCAAGATAAGCAAATAACAGGTTAAATAAAATACCTCCCATCATCACAAAGAATTTCTGCCAGTAAGGTTTACGAGCAAATGAATATTCATCCATGCGATATGCTTCTTTTTGTTCACCCTGGCCGACCTCAACGGCCCCAGCTATTTCTACGTAGCCACCTAGAGGAATAGCAGATAAGGCAAATTCAGTACCCCCTATTTTTTTTGTAAATAATCGTGGCCCAAACCCAATGGAAAATGAAGGGGTGCGTATTTTAAATAGCTTACAAAATAGAAAATGGCCAAATTCATGCAGGGCGATTAGAAAACCTATACCCATCAGGCCGATAAGGATAAAAAAAAGATTCTTCCAGGATAATAAAATAGCGTTAACTAGAAACATAAGACCCTCATGAATTTAAGATAATCATGCTGTTGGCCAGCAAAAATAATTGTAGACAAAGTATCATTAATCATGTAATAAGTCTATGCCTATCCCAGTAAGATCTTTAGGCCTGTTGTACCTAGATATTGATTTATAAAGGGTAAATCTATTTTTCTGGTAAAGTTTTTTGTGTAAATCCTTGAAAAAATTAACAAAAAGGGTAAAATAACAGGTAATCATCGGATTCTATTCTCGATGATAATCCGGTAAAAATTACGGTCGAACGATAAGGCACACGCCTTATTTTTTATTCAATATAATAGGAATAATATATTATGCCTACGGTAAACCAGTTGTGTCGATCAGGACGAAAAAGAATTAAAGCAAAATCTAAAAGTCCTGCACTTAAAAAATCACCGCAAGCTCGTGGTGTATGTACTCGTGTATTTACAACAACTCCTAAAAAGCCAAACTCAGCATTGCGTAAAGTAGCGCGTGTTAAGCTTTCTACGGGTATAGAAGTCACTGCTTATATCCCTGGGGAAGGGCACAATTTACAAGAACACTCAGTGGTGCTTGTTCGTGGTGGTAGGGTGAAAGATTTACCTGGTGTGAAATACCATATCGTTCGTGGTGCGCTTGATGCAGCAGGTGTTGAAGGTAGAAAACAGTCTCGTTCATTATATGGTGCAAAACGTTCAAAGAAAGAGAGTTAATCCATGCCTAGACGTAAAAATGTAGACTTCACACGTAATATTGGTGTTGATGCTCGATTTAATTCTTCTCTCATACAAAAAATGATCAACGTGGTCATGGAGCGTGGTAAAAAAAATATAGCTCGCACTATTGTATATGATGCAATGGACATCCTTATCAAAAAAAGTAATGGCGATCAGGCCAAAGCACTTGCTTTGTTCGAAAAAGCATTTAGCCAGGTCGTACCACATGTTGAGGTTCGTTCTCGCCGTGTAGGTGGTAGTGTATACCAAGTTCCTCGAGAAGTAAGTCCAAAGCGTAAACAAGCATTAGGTATACGCTGGATTATTCAAGGTGCTCAAGCTCGTACCCAAAAAACTATGGGTGAGCGTTTGGCATATGAATTGCTTGATGCAGTAGAGGGAAAAGGTGGGGCAATTCGTAAAAAAACAGATGTGCAGCGTATGGCAGATGCTAATCGTGCGTTCTCGCATTATGCGTGGTAATAAAAGGTGATTATATTATGAGTCAAAGCTTAAAGACACGAAGAAATATAGGTATTGCGGCGCATATTGATGCAGGTAAAACAACGGTAACCGAGCGTATTCTTTTTTACACCGGCATGACACACAAAATCGGTGAGGTGCATGAAGGTGCAGCCGTTATGGATTGGATGGAGCAAGAGCGTGAGCGTGGTATTACCATTACATCTGCGGCTACAACATGTTTTTGGAAAGATTATCAAATTAATATCATTGATACACCTGGCCACGTAGACTTTACTATTGAAGTAGAGCGGTCTATGCGCGTATTGGATGGTGTAATTGCCGTTTTCTCAGCGGTAGATGGCGTGCAACCACAGTCAGAAACTGTTTGGCGTCAAGCGAATCGTTACAAAGTGCCACGCATTGCTTTTGCTAATAAGATGGATCGTGTCGGTGCAAGCTTTGATAAGGTAGTAAATGACATCAAAAATAAATTAAAAGGTAACCCTCTTGCTATGCAAATTCCTGTTGGTGAAGCAGAGAATTTTAATGGCATTATTGATGTATTAACCCAAAGAATGGCTACATTCGAGGGTGATATGGGTGAAAAAATTATTTGGTCAGATATTCCTGCTGAATATATTTCTCAGGCAAAAAATCAATATAATAAAATTGTAGAAACTGCCTGTGACTTTGATGATGCATTAGCGGAAAAATTTTTGAATGAAGAAGAAATTTCAGTTGATGAAGTAAAGCGTGCATTACGCAAGGGCGTGATTGACTTAAAAGTAGTACCTGCATTTTGTGGTACAGCCTTTAAAAATAAAGGGGTACAACTTGTTCTTGATGCAGTGGTAGATTACTTGCCGTCACCATTAGATGTACCACCGGTTGAGGGCATAGATGCTAACACAGAAAAAACTGTGTTGATTAAACCAGATGTAGAAGCACCGTTTTATGCATTAGCATTTAAAATTATGACCGATCCATTTGTAGGTGTTTTGAACTTTATACGTGTATACTCTGGTGAATTGCATTCTGGCTCATATGTTTATAATGCACGTACTGGTAAAAAAGAGCGTGTAAGCCGTTTGCTTAAAATGCATGCAAATAAACGTGAAGAAATTAAATCAGTAAGCGCAGGTGATATTGCAGCAGTTGTAGGAGTTAAAGATACTATTACTGGTGATACATTATACCAGGAAAATGCGCCTAAAGTGTTTTTAGAATCAATTTCTATTCCAGATCCTGTAATTTCAAGCTCTGTTGAACCAAAAAATAAAGCTGATTATGAAAAAATGGGGATAGCTTTAAGAAAAATGATGCAAGAAGATCCATCATTTAGGTTTTCATATAATGAAGAAACAGGACAAACAGTTGTTGAAGGTATGGGTGAATTGCATCTTGAGATTGTTGTAGATCGTTTACGTAGAGAGCATAAGGTGGACATACAGCAAGGCAAGCTTCAAGTAGCATATAAAGAAACCATACAGCAACCAGTAGATGCTGAAGGTAAATTCGTACGCCAATCTGGTGGTAAAGGTCAGTATGGTCATGTTTGGATTAAACTTGAACCATTAGAGCGGGGTAAGGGTTATATATTCGAAGATAAAATTGTTGGTGGTCGTATTCCAAAAGAATTTATTCCGGGTATTCAAAAAGGATTACTTGAAGCGCTTACTTCAGGTGTGATTGGAGGTTATCCAGTTGTTGATTGTAAGGCAATAGTATACGATGGGTCGTATCATGATGTTGACTCGTCTGAAATTGCATTTAAAATCGCAGCAACTATGGCATTTAAAACAGCCATGAAACAAGCGTCTCCAGTATTGCTTGAGCCTATCATGAAAGTAGTTGCAGAAACACCAGAAGAATTCATGGGCGATGTAATGGGCGATTTAAACTCTCGTCGTGGTCGAATTTTGGGTATGGATGCTGAAATTGATAAACAGGTTATTACAGCTGAAGTTCCATTAGGAGAAATGTTTGGGTATGCAACGGATTTGCGATCCATGACTAAAGGGCGAGCTAGTTATACTATGGAATTTGCATGTTACCGGGAAGTGCCGAAGAACGTGCAAGAAGCAATCGTAGAGAAAAAATAGAGCAAAAAGCTTAAATTGTTGTAGGAGCTATACAATGGCAAAAGGTGTTTACGAGCGGAAAAAACCGCATTTGAATGTCGGAACAATTGGTCACGTTGACCATGGTAAAACCACATTAACGGCTGCAATTACTAATTATCTAGCGTCTAAGGGTTACGCTCAAGCTAAAGCATTTAATGAGATTGATAATGCGCCCGAAGAAAGAGAACGTGGTATTACAATTGCAACGTCTCACGTTGAATATGAAACAGACAAACGTCACTATGCACATATTGACTGTCCTGGCCACGCTGATTATGTAAAAAATATGATTACTGGTGCAGCACAGATGGATGGTGCGATTTTAGTGGTATCAGCAGCAGATGGTGCGATGCCTCAAACTCGTGAACACATTGTATTGGCTCGTAACGTAAACGTTCCAGCCTTGGTGGTTTTCCTAAACAAAGTTGACATGGTTGATGATCCAGAAATGGTTGACATGGTTGAAGAAGAAATCAGAGATCTTTTGAAGAAATATGATTTCCCAGGAGATACAATTCCTGTTGTCAGAGGATCAGCTCTTAAAGCACTCGAAGGCGATAGCAGCGAGTTGGGCACTCAAGCAATACAAAAATTGATGGATGCTGTTGATGAATTTATTCCTGAACCAGCACGTCCAATAGACAAACCGTTCTTGATGCCAATTGAAGGTGTATTTTCAATTTCTGGCCGTGGTACTGTGGCAACAGGTCGTATAGAGGCTGGCCAAGTAAAAGTAGGTGAAGAGGTTGAAATAATTGGTTTTGGTACTACCTTAAAATCAACAGTAACTGGTGTGGAAATGTTCCAAAAATCACTAGATCTTGGTATAGCTGGCGATAACGTTGGGTTATTACTACGTGGTGTCAAAAAAGAAGATATCGAGCGTGGTATGGTTATTGCAAAACCAGGTTCTATAAAACCACACAAAAAATTCAAATGCAAAGCATATATTTTAAGTAAAGAAGAAGGTGGTCGTCATAGTCCTTTCTTCTCTGGATATAGACCACAGTTTTACTTCCGTACAACGGACGTAACAGGAGTTGTAACTCTTCCTGAAGGGCGTGAAATGGTAATGCCTGGTGATGACGTTGAATTGAACGTAGAATTAATTTCACCAATCGCAATGGATGAGCAACTTCGTTTTGCTATTCGTGAAGGTGGTAGAACAGTTGGTTCTGGTATGGTAACTCAAATTATAGAATAAGTAGGTAAGCGATGAAAAAGCAACGCATTCGTTTAAAACTTCGTTCATATGATCATCGTTTACTAGATAAAGCAGTAAAACAAATTGTTTTAACGGTTCGTAGAACAGGTGCCCAACTTATGGGACCTGTTCCACTTCCTAATAAACGTCGCTGCTTTACCGTGTTACGATCGCCCCATGTTGACAAGAAGTCTCGCGAACAATTTGAATTGACAACACACAAACGTGTTCTTGATATAGTAGCACCTTCAGACAAAACAATGGACGCGCTTATGAAGCTTAATATATCGTCCGGTGTTGATGTTGAAATTCGATAGATGAGAAAGGTTTTCAATGGTTAAAGGGTTATGGGGTAAAAAAATTGGAATGACCCAAATATTTAGCAATGATGCAGTTATTCCAGTGACTGCAGTTGATATTTCCAATTGGGTTGTGACAAACATTAAAACCAAAGAGCGCGATGGCTATGATGCTATTCAAATGGGACACATAAGAAAACGCTATCATGGACAGCCATATCAAGAGAGTTGGTTGAAAAGTTCTACTAAGTATTTTGATTTCGTAAAAGAAATTAGATTAGATGATGCATTACAAGATGTTACTGTTGGGCATCCTCTTAATTTTAATACGATAATAGCTGAAGGTGATATAGTAGATGTATCTGGTATTACCAAAGGTAGTGGTTTTGCTGGTGTAGTTAAGCGACACGGTTTTGGTGGTGGTCCAAAAAGTCATGGTTCCATGTTTAAAAGAATACCGGGTAGTATTAGCTTTATGAGATCTCAAGGTCGAGTTATTAAAGGTAAAAGAATGCCTGGTCATATGGGTGTGCAAAAAAGAATGATGCGTAATCTTTCTATTGCAAAAATTGAACCAGAAGCGCAAGTCGTATTGGTTAAAGGTTCTGTTCCAGGAAAAGCAGGATCACTCATATTTATACGTAAGGCATAAGGTGATTGTCGATGAAAAATACAAAAGAAAAACAGGATATGCGTCATATGGTGGTAACATATGCTGACCTTGGCATAGAAAATCCTGTGGTTAAAAAATCAAATAATAGTTTTTCTACCTGGATACGAGTGCTTATGCAAAATTGGCGTCAAGGTACTGTATCGAGTAAAGGACGATCAGATGTTGCCCGTTCAGGTAAAAAACCATGGAAACAAAAAGGTACTGGCCGCGCACGGGCTGGTTCTTCTCGTTCACCTGTATGGCGTGGTGGTGGTGTTGCATTTGGTCCACAAGCTCGTACTCGTGTAATAAAAGTAAATCAAAAACAAAAAAAAGCTGTTTTACAGCAGCTACTTGCTGATTATGTAGGGCAAGGCAGGATTAGTTGGGTTGATTGGTCTGTACAGAATGAGTCTCCTAATACAGCATTAGCGTATGAGACACTTAATCAAGCGCAGTTTGCAGGTAAAAGAATTAATTTATTTTTATCTCCAGATGATATGCTAACTTATGCGTCATTTGCCAATATTCCAAAAGTACGCGTATTATATTTTGATCAACCAAATGCTTTTGATTTAGCCAATGGAGAACATTGGGTTTTCTTAAAAAAAGATTTGGATATGTTTAAAGGAATGGTTTCAAAATGGCACTAAAGTTAACAATGTACGATATTATTAAAGGCCCAGTTATTTCAGATAAAGCATATAAGCTTAACCGTATACACAATCAATTGGTACTTAAAGTACATATAGATGCAACGCAGCCGATGATTAAGCAAGCACTAGAACAACTTTTTGATGTAAAGGTTAAAAAAGTTAGAACTCTTATAGCAAAGTACACAACTGGTGGTGCTATGAGTCGTAGACGTATTGCTCGTCCGACTATACATCGCGAAAAGCGGGCGATTGTTACACTTGCAGAGGGTTATACGCTTAATTTTTTTGAACAAGCAGGTACTGCGCCAATGCATGTAGAAGAAGCGCAGAAAGCAAATAGTTAGTAAGGAATAAAATGGCGATTAAACGAAGAAAACCAAGAAATGCTTCTTTGCGCTTTCAATCGTTTTTAGATTCAAGCGATATTACCCACAAAACACCAGAGCGCAGCTTGGTAGTAGGGCTTAATAAATCTAAAGGTGGTCGTAATGCATATGGCAGAATTACTGTACGACACAGGGGTGGTGGAGCTTCGCGTAAGTATCGATTAATTGATTTTAAACGAGATGTACGTGATGTTTCTGGTACCGTAAAAACTATAGAATATGATCCTAATCGTAATGTTCGTATAGGTCTGGTTATATATAGAAGTGGTGCAAAAAAATATACATTACTGCCAGCTGGTGTACAAGTAGGAAGTACTATTATGGCAAGTAAACAAGCTGAAGCTAAGGTTGGTAACAGTTTGTTATTGAGAAATATCCCAGTTGGTTTTGAAGTACATAACATTGAAATGCGTCCAGAGTCAGGTGGTAAATTAGTTCGTAGTGCTGGTGCAGCTGCTCAGATTATGGGTAAGAGTGATACGCATGCAACTTTAAAAATGCCATCAGGTGAAATTCGTATGGTGTTATTAGATTGTTGGGCAACCGTAGGTGTTTTGGGTAATGCTGATTACCAAAATATTGTCTGGGGTAAAGCTGGACGAACTCGCCATCGTGGTTTTAGACCGAGTGTTCGAGGTATGGCGATGAACCCTGTAGATCATCCACACGGTGGTGGTGAAGGCCGTTCAAAATCAGGTTCACATCCAAGTACGCCTTGGGGTAAAGGATGTAAAGGGACACGTACGCGTCGTAGAAAAGATTCACTAATTTTGAAGAGAAGAAAAAAATAAATTTTGACTACTATTAGTTAGAAAGAGGTAGCCGATTATGGCAAGATCGACCAAAAAGGGTCCATTTGTAGATGAATCATTACTGGTAAAAGTTAATAAAGCAAAAGAAAGTGGCAAACGTGAAGTTATAAAAACGTGGTCACGTCGCAGTATGATTATACCGGAATTTGTGGGACTTAATATCGCCGTACATGATGGCAAAAAATTTGTTTCCATCTTTATCACTGAAAACATGGTCGGCCATCGTCTTGGTGAATTTGCACCAACACGTACCTTTAGACTACATAGTGGTCAACGTAAAGCCGGTATGGAAGCAAATAGCTAAGGAAAAAGTTGCCGGTTACGCGTAATTACGGTACAATTTATAGGTATAAATGATATTCATTACTGAGATATCAAATTTAAGAATCAGGTATTAGTTGAGGTTAAACACCATGCAATTTTTAGCTAAAGCACGATATGTTCGCTACTCTCCGTTTAAACTGCGTCCTCTCGTTGATGTAGTACGTGGAAAAAATGCGCAATATGCCCTTGATTGGCTTATGACATGCCAAGTACAACGTGCAGTTCCAGTACATAAAATAATCGCATCAGCAGTTGCAAATGCAAAAAGCTCAAAAGATGTAGATGCAACAAATCTTCGTATTAAAGATATTCGTGTTGACCAAGGGCCAGCTCATCGTTACTTTAAGCCTGGCGCTATGGGGCGAGCTAACATGCAGCGCAAGCGATTAAGTCATTTAAGTATTATTTTAGAAACTATTGACGAGAAAGAGGTATAAGGTGGGACAAAAGGTTCATCCAAAAGGCTTTAGACTCGGTGTTTATCTAGATTGGGATGCTCGTTGGTTTGCACGAGGTGCAACCGCTCTATATGGTAAACAACTATTAGAAGATTTAAAGATTCGTAATTATTTGAATAAGGTTCTTGCACGTGCAGAAGTTGCTAAGCTTGAAATTGAAAAAGCTGGCGATAGTGTACGAGTTATCATTCATTCTGGTCGTCCCGGTGTTGTTATTGGGAAAAAAGGCCAAGAAATTGATACTATGCGTAAAGATCTTGCTAAATTAATCAATAAAAATTCCATAGAGATTTCAGTTCAGGAAGTAAAAAAGCCAGAGCTTGATGCCGTATTATTAGCAAAAAATATTGCTGAACAACTTGAACGCCGCGGTAGCTATAAAAAGGCTATGCGACGAGCAGCACTTTCAGCTATGAAAAGTGGTGCTAAAGGGATAAAGATTCGCTGCAAGGGGCGCCTAAATGGTGCTGAAATTGCTCGTGAAGAGTGGACTCGAATGGGCTCTATACCTCTTCATACACTACGTGCGGATGTTGATTATGGTTTTGCAGAAGCACTTACTACTTATGGCCTTATTGGTGTAAGTGTGTGGTTGTGTAGAGGCGAATATCAACACGCATAAATTTAAAACGTTGAAAGATATAGACCATGTTAATGCCGAAAAAGACAAAATTTAGAAAAGTACAAAGAGGACGTCGTAAAGGGCGATCAAAGGGAGCGCGTACTATAGCGTTTGGTGAGTATGGTTTGCAAGCAATGGAACCAGTGTGGTTAACAGCGCAGCAAATTGAAGCAATGCGTGTTGCTTTGTCGCGAAACTTAAAAAAAGTAGGTTCATTTTACTTACGTGTTTTTCCAGATAAACCATTCACTAAAAAACCGGCGGAAACCCGAATGGGTAAAGGGAAAGGTAACGTTGAGGGATGGGCAGCAGTAGTTAAGCGCGGTCGTCTTGTGTGTGAAGTTGCTGGAATAGAAGAATCTGAAGCTCGTAAAATATTGCAAAGCGCAGCATACAAATTACCTATGAAAACAAAGTTCGTTAAAAAAGATCACGAAGTGCAAGTTTAGTGTGGCGGTATCATGAAAGTAACAAAGTTAAAAGCAGAATTGAATCAGTTGAATGTTGGTGATTTGAAAATCAAATTAGATCAACTAAGACGTGAATTATTTACATTACGTCTTAATAGTTCGACTGCTCATGTAAAAGATTATTCTCAATTTATTAAATTACGCCGCACTATTGCTCGTGTATTAACACAACTGCGTGCAAAAGAGCAAGCGGAATAATTCAAGAAGGTAACCATGGAAGTTAGTCAAAAAATAAAACGTACACATGTGGGTGAAGTTGTTTCTGATAAGATGAACAAAACTATCACAGTAGAAGTTGTACATACGTTTAAACACCCACGTATTCACAAAATAATGCGTCGTACAAAAAAATATAAAGTACATGATGAGCAAAATAGTGCTAAAATTGGTGATCAAGTAGAATTCTACGAAGGTAGACCAATTTCAAAAACAAAATATATGTATTTAACTCGCATAGTTAAATCACAATTAGCATAATGGATTCGATAAGGTAGACAAACGATGATTCAAAAACAATCATACTTAGAAGTAGCTGATAATTCTGGCGCAAAAGAATTACAGTGTATACACATTGTTGGAAGCACGCGGAAACGTTATGCATATTTAGGTGATCGCATTAAGTGTGCAGTTAAAAAGGCTATTCCTGGTGGAACCGTAAAAAAAGGCGATGTAGTTGATGCGGTAATTGTACGCACAAGAAAAGAATATCGTCGCGCTGATGGCAGCTATATTCGTTTTGGTGATAATGCTGCAGTAATAGTAAAAGATGATGAAATGATTGGTACACGTGTGTTTGGACCAGTTGCACGAGAATTACGTGCTCGTGGATTTATGAAAGTTGTTTCATTAGCACCAGAAGTTTTGTAGGGGGTTTATATGGTAGCTCGTGTTAAAAAAAATGATTATGTAAAAGTGTTAACTGGCAAAGATAAGGGTAAGGAAGGCCAGGTTATCACTATTACACCTAAAAAAGACATGATTTTAGTGAAAGATGTTGCGGTAGCAACTAAACATGTTAAAGCCCGTAGACAAGGAGAGACTGGCAGTATTCGTAAAGAAGAAACTTTTGTTCATCTTTCAAATGTAATGCCGGTATGTTCTAATTGCAAAAAGGCTTGTAGAGTAACAAGTAAAATATTAGATAGTGGAAAAAGAGCCCGTGCGTGTGGCCGCTGCAAAGAAATTTTTTAATAAGCAGTTCTTAACGAGAGACGAGCAATTATGGAAAAAGCCAGACTGCAAGAACAATACATAAATGAAATACGCCCAGCTTTATATAAAACGCTTGGTGTAAAAAATATTATGGAAACACCTAAGATTAGTAAAATAGTTCTTAATATTGGTGTGAAAGATGCAGATACAAAAAAATTACAAGTAGTTGAAGGTGTCTTAGCTCGTATTGCAGGACAAAAGCCAGTACGAACACGTGCTCGCAAATCAATTGCAGGATTTAAATTACGTGAAGGCATGCCTATAGGGGCGATGGTTACTTTACGTGGAAAATCTATGTATGAATTTCTAGATCGCTTAATTAATTTAGCATTGCCTACGGTTCGAGATTTTCAGGGCGTTACACCAAACTTTGATGGATCAGGGAATTATAATTTAGGGATCAAAGATTGGATAATTTTCCCAGAAGTAGAGTATGGCGTAAGTGAAAAGCCGTATGGTATGAACATTACCATACATACAACAGCATTTGATGATAACGGTGGCAGAGAATTGTTGAAAAAATTTGGTATGCCATTTCGTGAAAAGAAATAGTTTAAAAAGTGTAAGGTAATTTATGGCTAAAAAATCTTTGGTTGAAAAATCAAATAAAAAACCAAAATTTGCAGTACGCGCGTATAATCGTTGTAAATTATGTGGAAGACCGCGTGCCTATATGCGAATATTTAGTATGTGTCGTATTTGTTTCAGAAAAAATGCACTGAATGGGTTACTCCCAGGTGTTAAAAAAACAAGTTGGTAAAATCGGGGGTACCTATGTCAATTGATTCTATTGGTAATTTTCTTACTGTCATTCGTAACGGTATTATGGTTGCGAGACCTTCTATTACTACACCACATTCTAAAATGCGCTATGCAATTGCAAATATTTTAAAAGACGAAGGCTTTATTCGTGATGTGGTTGTGATTGACCAAGATAACAATAAGAAAGCATTAAAAGTTATATTGAAATATGTGGATGGTGAATCTGCAATTCACGAAATTCAACGAGCAAGTACTCCAGGACGTCGTAAATATACAAAAACAGGTAATATTCAACCAGTTATCGGTGGATTGGGTTTATCTATTTTGACTACTAATCGTGGTGTAATCTCACATAAACAGGCAGAAGAATTAGGTGTTGGCGGTGAAGTTATTTGTACCGTCTGGTAAATAAGGTGAAACTATGTCTAAGATTGGACGGAAACCAATAAATATCGACAATGTAGAAGTTGATATAAAAAATAAAGTTATTCATTATAAAGGTGCTCATAATTCAGGAACATACCAGTTACCATCGGAATTACTTGCTACCCTACAAGATAAAGATTTAAAACTAGCTGTTGATACCCAATCAGTAGATGCACAAAAAAAATCAATTAGAGAGATGAATCGTGTTTGGGGATTACATCGTGCATTATTAGCAAATGAAATTGCTGGTGCTGCAAAAAAATTTGAAAAAGTAATAAAAATTACGGGGTTAGGTTTTAAGGCGCAAGTATCCGGTAAAAATATAGTTTTTGTATTGGGATACAGTCATAAGATCGATTTTGAATTGCCTGAAACTGTAATAGCAGAAGTGGATCGCACGGGTCAAGTACTAACTCTTAAATCACCAAATAGAGAATTGGTTGGTTTAACAGTAAGTAAAATTGAGGCATTACGCCCGACTGAACCATATAAAGGTACTGGTGTAAGCGAAGCAACAAAATTTATTTTCCGTAAAGCGGGTAAAACAAAAGCTGGTTAATTAATTTTTATAAGGTGAATGTTGTGGCTATAAGTAGAAAAGATAGGATTCGAGCTAAAAGACGCGGACTTCGTGTACGTGGTCACGTGAAGCAGTACAGTGTGCTACCACGTGTTTCAATATTTCGTAGTTTGAATCATATTTATGCACAAATTATTGATGATAATACGCATACAACCGTAGCAAGTTGTTCGTCATTAGAATTAAAAGATGTTTCTGGTGACAAAAAATCAATAGCAGCTGCTGTTGGTAAAGAGCTTGCAAAACGCGTTCAAGAAAAAGGTATACAAGCTGCGGCATTTGATCGTGGCAAATTCTTGTATCACGGTAGAGTACAAGCTCTAGCAGACGGATTGCGTGAAGGCGGTTTAAAAATCTAAATAATGGATAGAAATAATGGCTGAAAAAAAAGAAAATACTTTTGTCGATCATGTAATAAGTGTGCGGCGAGTTACAAAAGTAACTAAAGGTGGAAAGAGATTCTCTTTTTCTGCATTTGTAGTTTCTGGAGATCGCAATGGACAAGTGGGTGTTGCTTTAGGTAAAAGTAAAGAAGTTGCATCCGCAATAGCAAAAGCTACAAATCGTGCGCGTAAAGACATGATTACTATTCCATTACGTGGCGTGACTGTGCCGTATGAAGTAGAAGGAAAACACGGCGCATGTAAGGTTGTAATTCGTCCGGCATCAGAAGGTACAGGTCTTATAGCGGGTGGTGCAGTTCGTTCAATTTTGGATGCACTTGGTGCAAAAAATGTATTGACTAAATCACTTGGTTCAAAAAATGGACAAAATGTTGCAAAAGCTACGTTAAATGCTCTTGCTAAATTACGTTCTGCAGAACAACTAGCAAAAATGCGTGGCAAAACAATTAAAGAAATTGTAGGGGCAAAAAATGGCAGAACTGCATAAGTTAAAATCATCTGGTAAAAAAATGAAACGTGTTGGTCGTGGTGGTAGCAGGGGTGGCACATCAGGACGTGGCCATAAAGGGCAACGTGCGCGCACTAGTGGTAATGCTCCAGCAGGATTTGAAGGCGGCCAAATGCCATTGTATCGCCGTTTGCCTAAGCGTGGTTTTAATAACGCACGATTTCAGTGTGATACTGTGATTGTAAATTTGGTTAATCTTGATTCATTTAATGATGGTGATGTTGTAACACGCGAAGAATTAATCGAACGCGGAATCATCAAACGTTATAAAAGTAAGAAACCATTTGTTGTTAAAATTTTAGGTGATGGTGAACTTACTAAAAAATTAATCATACATGCAGATGCATTCAGTCAATCTGCAAAGCAAGCAGTTGAACAGGCTGGAGGGGAAGCTAAGTTAAACCAGGAGAGGTAAGCACGTGATTCTCTTAAAAAACTTCATCAATATTTTTTTTGTTCCTGAATTAAGACGTAAAGTTTTATACACGTTGGGAATTCTAATTGTTTTTAGATTAGGTAGTCATATTCCCGTTATTGGTATAGACATCGATCGATTGCTTGCAATGATGCAACAACCGACAGGTTTAGGTGGATTATTTTCTTATTTAGATTTGTTTTCCGGGGGTAATCTACGGCAATGTACTTTATTTGCACTTGGTATTATGCCGTACATTACGGCATCTATTATGATGCAAATGTTAACTTTATCAGTTCCTAACTTAGAACAATTAGCTAAAGAAGGCGAATATGGTCGCAAGATTATTAATCAATATACACGGTATCTTACGCTAGGTGTATGTATATTGCAAAGCTTTAGTCTTGCCGTACTATTTGAACGTATGAATTTGGTAATAGATCCGGGTTGGGCTTTTCGTTTTATATTTATCCTTTCTATTACAGTCGGCGCGCTCTTTGTTATGTGGCTGGGTGAACAAATTTCATTATTTGGTATTGGCAATGGTACTTCAATGATTATTTTTGCAGGTATTGTTGCTCGTTTTCCAGGGGATGTTATTAAACTGATTGGTGCTGTTCAAGAGCGTTTACTTGATCCTTTAGTAGCAGTATTAGCAGTTGCTATTGTTATTACCGTGACTGCATGTATCGTGTTCTTAGAGAAGGGTGAACGTAAGATACCAGTGCAATATACGCGACGTGTTGTTGGTCAACGAGTTTATGGGGGACAAAGTACCTATATACCATTTAAAATTAATACTGCTGGGGTTATGCCGGTAATTTTTTCTACGGCTGTTTTGAATATTCCAGTATTTCTATCGTCTGTGCTTGCAGCACGATTTGAATCGTTTAAATGGGTTGTAGAAAGCTTTGCTCCAACCGGTATTTTGTATAGTGTTTTACTCTTCATACTAATCATGTTTTTCTCATTTTTCTATACAGCATTGCAATTTAATCCAGATGAACTAGCAGAAAACATTAAAAAAGGTGGTGGATTTATTCCGGGCATTCGTCCAGGCAAAAAGACTGCTGAATTTTTTAATTATATCTTGATGCGTTTGGGAACAGTTGGAGCTGTATATTTGGGGATACTTGCATTATTTCCAACTATTATTCATGCTGCATTACGGTTACCATTTTATTTAAGTATTATGGGCGGTACCTCATTACTTATCGTGGTGGGTGTAGCTTTAGAAACGGCTGCTCAAATAGAATCATATCTTATTGAGCATCGGTATGAAGGATTTTTGACTTCTGGCAGATTGAAAGGTCGATAAAGTGATCGGTGGACAGCAAAACGTATTCATTTTTATAGGGCCTCCAGGCTCTGGAAAAGGCTCAATATCAAGCTTATGTACAGAAAAATTTGGCTGGAAACAACTTTCTACTGGTAACTTGTGCAGAAAGCATATAGCTCGGCAAACAAAAATCGGTAAGGAGATAGATTTTGCCATAAAATCTGGTAAACTAGTTTCAGATAGTCTTATTACTGGCATGGTAATTGACTGGTTTATGCAAATGGGGGATCAGGATGGTATCACTATTTTAGATGGTTTTCCACGTACCCGTGCCCAGGCAGAATCATTTAATGAGCTTTTAGAACAACAGCTTGATCATTTGAAATTACATGTGATTCGTTTCGGTATTCGAGATGAATCAATTATAGCGCGGTTATGTGGTAGATATATCTGTCAAAACAAAGAATGTCAGGCAGTTTATTCACTATTGCCAGGATCAGCTTTAGCTCCTCAGTGTGAAAATGTGTGTGATAAGTGTGGAATGGTTATTGGTCGCAGAAAAGATGATGAAGAAAATGCAGTGCGTGAACGATTAGAAATTTATCATCGTCATGAAAAGCAGTTGCTTGATTTTTATCGTCAGATAGAACGACATATTCATGAAATTGATGCAGATAAATCATTACATCACGTGTTTGAAGATTTTAAGAGTGTTGTAGGACTTGATCTAGTATGATTACAATCAAAAACAAGTCCTCTATTCGCAAAATGGAGGAAGCGGGTTTTATACTCGCACGTTTATTTGAAGATTTAAAACCAATGGTACGTGAAGGTGTAAGTACGCTCGAACTTAACACATGGATAGAAAATCAATTGCGTATTAATGGTATGAAATCAAAAACAAAAGGTTACCATGGTTATCGTCATGCAAGTTGTATTTCGATAAATGATGAAGTAGTACATGGGGTACCTGTAGCACATAAAATTCTAAAAAAAGGCGATCTGGTAAAGATTGATGTTTGTGCATCAAAGCATGGTTACTGTGCAGATATGGCTCGCGCTTTTTTTGTAGGTACACCAACTGACATTATGGAAAAACTAGTACGTGTAGCTCAAGATGCGCTGGATAAAGGGATTGAACAAGTACGCCCTGGTAATAGAATTTCAGACATTTCTGCAGCTATACAAAAAGAAGTAGAGCGACATGGGTTTGGTGTAGTACGAGATTTTGCGGGGCATGGAATTGGTAAACAAATGCATGAAGACCCAGAAATTTTAAATTATGGTGAACCAGGTAATGGACCGGTTTTGCGACCAGGAATGACATTTGCTATTGAACCTATGATTACTGCGGGTAACTACAATGTGTATGTTACTGAAGATGGATGGACGGTAAAAACTGAAGATAAAAGTTTAGCCGCTCATGTAGAAGATACAGTTGTGGTAACTGAGAATAAACCAAAAATTTTGACACGATTGAATCGTGATGTTGCACAAGGATAATTGAAATATGAAGCAAAAAGAAGATGTAATCCGTGTTGATGGCATTGTAAAAGAAACACTGCCTAATGCGATGTTTCGTGTTGAAATTGAGGGTGGTCATGAAATTTTAGCACATGTGTCTGGTAAAATGCGTATGCATTATATACGTATTTTGCCTGGTGACAAAGTTGCTATTGAACTTTCTCCGTATGATCTAAAGCGGGGAAGGATTGTGTTGCGTTATAAATAAGAGTTGCTAACGGTTATGAGGAAGTAACAATATGAAAGTACGGACATCCGTAAAACCAATGTGCAAAGATTGCCGCATTATTAAACGTGAAGGCATAGTGCGTATTATTTGCAGAAAAAATCCAAAACATAAACAGCGTCAAGGTTAGCATTTTAATTGAGGGATAAGGATATATGGCAAGAATAGAAGGTGTTACCTTACCGGCAAATAAACGTATTGAGTATGGCTTGACGTATCTTTTTGGTATTGGGCTTACGCGTTCACGTGATATTTTGCGTAAAGTTAATGTTGATTTCGATAAACGTATAAAAGATTTAAGTGATGCAGAAGTTGCTGCGATTCAAAAAGAAATCTCCGTTAATTATGCGGTAGAAGGTGAATTACGTAAGGAAATTTCACTTAATATTAAGCGTTTACAAGAAATTGGTTCTTACCGTGGGTTGCGCCATAAACGTGGATTACCTGTACGGGGACAACGCACTAAAACAAATGCGCGGACAAGAAAAGGTCCTAAAAAAGCTCCAGTTGCATTAAAACGTAAGATAACGAAAAAATAATAATACATAGTTAGTATGTAGATTGAGGTAAGATGGCTTACAAGAAAAAATCTAAAAAAGTTAAACGTCGCGTAGACTCTGCTGTAGCGCACGTAAAATCTTCTTTTAATAACACGCTAGTTTCTATTACGACTCCAGAAGGTGATGTAATATTACGTAATAGTGCAGGGAGACTTGGTTATAAAGGATCTCGCAAAGGTACACCATTTGCAGCATCACAAATAGCAGCAAATTTAGCAAAAGAAATGGTTGCTATGGGTGTGAAAAATGTTGAAGTGAATATGCAAGGTCCAGGTTCTGGCCGCGATTCAGTTGTTCGTGCATTGCAGGCAGCAGGCCTCCATATTTCAATGTTACGAGATGTGACCCCGTTGCCACATAATGGATGCCGTCCACCGAAAAAACGCAGAGTGTAACGCGTTAATAGATGTACACGAATCACTCCTAGAGGAATTAAGTTTTTATGATGAAAAATATGACAGAAAAATCACAACAACAAGCGCGTTCCACAAAGTTTGTTGATAGAGAAAAAAAAGAAAGCAAAGACATACGACGTACCAAATTATCTGAATATGGTAAACAGTTGTATGAAAAGCAACGTCTTAAGCACATGTATGGATTGCGTGAGCGTCAATTCCGTCGTTTTTTTCAAATAGCATTGAAAGCATTTGAAGGAACGCCAGGTGACAATTTGTTAAACATGCTAGAACGTCGTTTGGATAATGTTGTCTATCGTTTAAAAATGGCAATATCACGTGCGCAAGCTCGTCAAATTATTGTACATGGTCATGTGTTAGTTAATGGTAAAAAAGTTTCATCGCCATCTTATCTAGTTTCAGTCAATGATACTATAGCACTTGATAATGCTGTGGAAAAGAAAGAAGCATTTTTGGATCAAGTTGTAGACAAGCGTATGAAAATGGGGATTAAAGTTCCTGAATGGCTTGAATTAAACAAACAAGAGCGTAAGGGTATTGTATTACGTGATCCTGTACGTGCTGATATTCAAGTGCCTATTGAAGAGCATTTAATTGTTGAATTGTATTCTAAGTAATTGATGTTGTGTGTTCGGTGATTATAATGGTGGTACTACCTAAGGTGTTAGGGGGTTAAAATGAGCAAGAAGGAATATAAAGCGCTTACGATTCCGCGGTTGACGTGGAATAAAAAAGAGCTAAGTGAAACCCATGGTGAGCTGATTGCTCAACCACTTGAACCGGGTTTTGGGATAACATTGGGTAATGCATTACGTCGTGTATTGCTTGCTGCGGTGGAAGGTTCAGCGGTTACTTCAGTAATTATAAAAAATATCAATAATGAATTTGCAAGTATACCTGGCGTAGTAGAAGATGCTATGCAATTGTCTCTTAATATTAAGGGTATTGTGGTTGCCAGCACTGATGGTAAGCCAGGCAAAATGCGTCTTAATGTTAAAGGTGATGCTGTTGCAAAAGTTTCTGATATTTCTGCAGATAGTAATCTTAAATTGATTAATAAAGATCATGTACTTGCACATGTTTCTGAAGGTGGCGAGTTAGACATTGAATTTTTTGTTGAACCAGGGCGTGGATATCAATCTGCGCAATGGCCGGTAGATAAGGCATATCAAGAAGATGGCCGTATGTATCTAGATGCTATGTTTTCTCCGATTACTAAAGTGATGTTTGATGTGGAAAAAACTCGTGTTGGTCAAGATATCGATTACGATAAATTAACTTTGAAAATTGATACTGATGGTTCTGAGAATCCAGTAGATGTTTTACATTATGCAGTTTCAGTATTGCGTACTCAATTAGAACATTTCTTGGCAAGTGCAGAAATCCCATTCAATGAAATATCTGCGGTTCCAGAAGAAGAAAAAGTAGTAGCGCCAGTTCAACTTGATCAATTAGGTCTCAAGGGTATATCAGTTGATTTATTATTGAAACCAATTGAAGAATTAGAATTATCAGTACGTGCGCATAATTGCTTGATCCAAGCTGGTATCAAACGAGTAATTGATTTAGTAAATGCTTCTGAAGATGATATCCTTAAAATCAAAAACTTTGGACGTAAGTCATTGAATGAAGTTAAAGATAGCATGAAAGCATTTAACTTATCATTTGGTATGAATATTAACGAAGAAGATATTAAGAGAGTACTCAAGTCACGTGAAGACTAGAGTATTGATATATAAATAATTAAAGGTTATACCATGTTACATCAAAGTGGTAGAAGAAAATTAAATCTTAAATCGTCACACAGACGTGCTATGTTACGTAATCAAGTAATCAACTTGATTATGTACGGTAAACTTGTGTCTACCAAAGCGCGTGTAAAAGAAGCACAGCGTCTTGCAGAAAAATTGGTAACCATTGCACGTGAAGGTAATACCTATAATGCACGTCGTCGCGCATTGTCATTATTACCGTATAAAGAAGAAGCTCTTATAAAGCTTTTCAAAGAAATTGCACCGCGCTATACTGAGCGTCCAGGTGGTTATACTCGTGTTATTCCAATGGGTCAACGTATGAGCGATACTGCAACTATTGCCCAATTGGAGTGGGTATAATTTGTATGACTGACCAAGAACTACATAGGCAGATTGAGCAAGTATTTGAACAAATTCGGCCTAACATTCAAATGGATGGCGGTGATATTGAGTTTGTGAGATTTGAAGATGGCGTGGTCTATGTCAGGTTACATGGTGCTTGTATTGGTTGCCCTGCGTCTAGTTATACACTTAAACTTGGCGTAGAAGAAGCACTCAAAGAGCACATTGCAGAAGTCCGTGATGTAGTTGCATTAGAAGATGAATAATAGAAAAAGAGCCTATTTATGGCTCTTTTTTTTATGCGAAAAATAACTTTGTTTTTTTCATCTATCGATGTATGCTCTGGGGTAACTTTTATAAACCATAGCATAAAAAGGAACATGATATGTGCAGAAAGATATGGTGCTTAGTAGTTGTTGTGCTTAGTATGAATATGTCTATATTCACCATGATGCAACCTGGTATATTGGATGAAGAATCTTCTTCAACGCCCCCAGTACAAGTTTATACACAATCAAATTCTTCTCCGGAGCTGGTTGTTCTTGATATGCCTGAAGATGATACTCCGATTGATGAACAACCATTTATTGCAGACACTTGGCAAGATACCTTTAAACAAATGAGTGAAAATCTGTTGTTTAAAAAATATAAAATATGGTTATATCGTATTACGGTACCAGCAGGTATGATCAGTAGCGGATTGGTATATCAATTTACGAGCCATCATGAATTAGCTCTCATGCTAGGATTGATTCCATGTGCAGCATTAATTCCTGATATTCTAGCGGCAAGTATTTCCAATGGAGAGCTAAAAGGTAGAAAATTGGCTTTTAATATTCTTCCATGTTGTAAGTGTAACAATGGCTTTATTAATCGTCTCTGTTTTAATACATGTTGTAATAGTATATGTTTAGATTCTTGCTGTGAAGATCAGGATGGAGATCTTCATGTTTAAAAAGATATTAATGATCGTAGCTGTACTTATTTTTAATGAAACATCATGTATGTATACGGTGAAATCTGAAGATTATACAAAGGTATTAATGCGCACTACAGAAACAACCTCTTTAATAGCAAAAGATGAGCTGCGGTACGAGGAGCTACCTGACTATCAGTTTGGAAAATTAGTAGGATATCGTTCATTTAATAGTTTGTGTTTTTTTATGTGTATTATCTTTACGATCGGCATGCAATATGGTGATACAAAATGTATCAATAATTGGATAGCCCCGGCATTACTTTGTGCGCTTCCGTTACTATTTGATGGGTTGATAAAGTTAGTAGAAAAAATTTCTTGAGATTAATAAATTGAGGACCTATTATCCCTGTTCAATGACGGTAATACAACTGCCATTTGGTCGCTTATCGATAAAAAAGTGTACGGGGAATTGATCTTTCATCGTAGGCAGATGTGAGACAATAATAATTTTATGAAAATCATCTTGAATTTTATACAAAGCGTCCATAATGTTGCCTAAGCCTTCTTCATCTTGAGAGCCAAACCCTTCGTCAATGATGAGTGTTTGTAGAGCGGTACCTGCACGGCGAGCTAGTAATTTTGATATTGCAATGCGTAATGCAAAATCAATTCTAAAAGCTTCTCCTCCGGAAAACATTTCATATGGACGGATACCGGCAGCATCAGATATTTTAATATCCAGGGTTTCTTTGGTGCCACCTTTCTTGAGATCGCGGAGTGATTCAATAAATACTTGTGCTTGATTATTGCTTAGTTTAGCCAGAAGATCATTTGCTTCTTGTTCGATTTCTGGAATGGCATCTTCTATTAATAATGCTTGAATACCATCTTTGCTAGTTGCAGTTGCGATAGTTTGATAATCATCAATAGTATGCTGTAATGCAGCGGCTTCTTGTGTTTTTTTAGCGAATTCTAATTTTTGTAGCTCTAATTTTTTTTGTTGATTTTCTAAGCTTCCTTTATGCTGCCACAATTGTTCTTTTTGTTTGGTTAATGTATGTATTTTTTGTGCAAGTTTTTGTTCGTGATCACGCAATGTTGTTTCTTGATGAGGCACGTGACTATATGTTGTTATTTGTTGGAGTAATTGTATTTTGTGCTGTTTGAGTTGTTTGAGTGTGGTACCTATATGCGTAATAATTTCTTTACGGTGTTCTTGTTGAGCATGAGCTACTTTAAATTGTTCATGTTCTTGTATTTTCTGTTCTATATTTTTGAGTTGATCAATAACTTGTTGATGCGTTTGTGCACTATACGTACAATGTTTGATCTTTTTTTCAACTATATATAGCTGTTGTAAAGCTTGTTTATATGCATTATTAGATTCTAAATTATTTACTTTATTTTTTTGTAAATAATCAAGGTTGCTCGTAAGTACTTGTATATTTTTTGCAAGGCTTACTTTTTGTATTTTATATTTAGTTAATGCTTGTGCTAGTTCTTGGTGAGTAGTTTGTATGGTAGTAATATTTTTCTGTAACTCATCAATTTTCACCGTTCGTTGTGTATACGCTTCTTGTACTTTTTTATTCTGTTCTATAAGAGTATGTTGATTGATAAGTATGTTTTTTAGATTATCTATTATTGTACGTATGCGGCTTAATTGATGCCGCAAAAATACTTCTTGTTCATCAAACTTGCTTTTCAAAAAACGCCGGCGTGATGCAGATAAATTTTGTTCACAGAGTGGGCAGCTTGGATCTTGTTCATCATGTGCTAGTTGTTTTTTTTGTAGTAGCGCACGTAGTTGTGTATCTAACCAATTGCCTTGAGCAAGAAATTTTTGGTAAAACTCTCTGCGTCGTATAAACTGTTCAGCATCCCGTTGCGCGGTGGTAAGTAGAGTTTTTTGTTCTTGTTGCACATGTATGAGCTTTTTATGCTCTTGTTGTAGCTGATTAATTAAGCTTGCATGCTTGTCTATATCTTGTTGGGTTTGGGTAATTGTTTGGAGGCAATTTGTGTATTCCACTTGAGTACGTTCAAGTTCAATTTGTTGTTTGTGTACTAAGGTGTTATGTTGCTCAGTATGTAATTGCTGTATTTTTTGAATTTGGATCTGTATTTGCAAGGCTTGTTCTTTGAGCTCAAGCGAATGTTGTAAATCTTTTTGGTGTGTATTGACCTGCTCAACCAGTTCTTTTTTCTTGAGCTCAAGATGTTGATGATTAATCCCATGCATAGATTTGTTATGTATAGTCCGCCAGGTATTTCTTGTTTCTATCAGTGTTTTTTGTTGTTTGCCAATTTCAGCATCAAGTTGCTGTATTTGGAATTCAAGCATGGCATATTGTTTTTTCTGTTCAGCTAGTTTTTTGTATGTTTCTGTTAACAGTTCTTGCTCTCTTTGATAATCAGCTTCGTGCTTGAGTACTTCTTGCATGTGCGTATCAACGGTTACTAATGCCGTTGTAATTGCTTCTGCCTGATTGAGTTCTTGTTGGATGGATTCTTGAAGAGTTATTAATGCGGTTTTTTGGGCGGTAGCTTGACGCACTTTTTCCATGGCTAGCTTGCGAATGGTTTCGTATTGATCGAGTCCCAAAATAGTTGCAAGAATATCTTTACGTTCTTTGGGTGATTTAGTAGAAAACTCATTTGATTGTCCCTGACGTAAAAAAGCAGAATTTACAAATGACCCAAAATCTAAATGTAGAGATTCTTCTATTTTAGCTTGGGTACCACGTATGGTTTTTTCTGTCAGAGGTATAAACGTACCATCTGTATGTAGTGTACCAAATTCAAGAACGGCCAGTGGTTTGCCGTACGAATAAGAATATTCGCGCCTGATACGGTAATGCTGATTATTGAGTTCAAAATCAAAAATAACCATCATGGTAGTTTGACCAAGGCGTAATAAACCATGATCTGCTTTGGAGGATCCGGTAGTTTTACGGGCTTGCCCCCATAATGCCCAGGTAATGGCATCAAGAAGAGCCGATTTACCATGACCGTTTTTACCCGACAGACAAATTAATTTATAGGGAGTAAAATCAATAGTTTGGGTTTCACCATAACTTATGAAATTTTTAATTTGTAGTTTACAGGGAATCATGAGATCCTTTTATACCTTAATGTGTCGGTAACTATTGTATTGTATTGCAAGTATATATTCTTAATAAGGTAGTTTCTATGAAAAAGTTGTTTATTTGTATAATTACTCTATGTTCAATTTCATCTGTAGTTGCTATGAAACGGCCTCGTGATACTGAGCCATACCCCGAGCCTTACTATACGCGTGGTGCAGCAAGACGTATGCAAGAAGAAAGAAGACGACACCGACAACACAGAATGCATAATGCAATAATAAACAATAATTTAGAAGAAGCAAAAACATTATTATTGATAGATAATGCTCTTATTACTAAGCACAATATACGAACTACTATAGAGTATGGACGGCCGGAAATATTAGCATTATTTAAAGAATATGATGAATATACTGATTCTGTAAGAGAAGGTTATGCAGATGGATTTACGCCATTATCTTTAGCATATGCACATAAGCTGCAATTAAATATGCAACCAGGTGAAAAGGAACTACTTATGCAGCATATGCATCAGATAAGTACCTTAGCAGGGCGTGAAATCGGCATGCGTACTGATTGCATAACATCAACCATAGATCTGGCAGATACACGAGAACAAGTAATTGATATGATCAAGGTGCTTGATGTAGTTCATTTGCAAAAAAATTTGTTTTGGGCAATGCAGCACGATAATCAAGAAGCGCAATGCGCTATGTTGCAATATATACAGCATCTACATGATGAAGAAAAGCAAGCATGTATTAGGAGCAATGGTGAGTTGTGTGAGTATCATGAGCAAGTTTTATTACCTGTATTTATGCAAATTCTACACGATTATGATCGTTTATATCGACAACAAAAATATGTTAAACTTGTATCGATTATGGTCAGAATTTTTGTTATACATTTAGTCGACGAAATTTCATGGGATGAAATTGATTAATGCTTTTAGGTTGTCATATAGTCGTAAAAAAGCGATACTACTTTTTCTATAGGTTGAGAATCATCTAAAAAGGCCTACATAATGAAAGATACTATTTTTCGTGAATATGATATTCGCGGCAAAGTTGGCACGGAATTTCTCATTAATGAAGCCTATGATCTGGCTCGTGCTATAGCATATTATTTTGTACAACGACAGCCTCATACCAAAACAATTGCAGTTGGTATGGATGGACGTTTACATTCGCCCGATTTTAAAAGAGAGATTTGTCGTGCATTGCTTGATAGTGGGTTACATGTTGTTTTTGTTGGTATATGCCCATCTCCTGCATTGTATTTTGCATTGCATGCTTTGCCGGTAGACGGTGGATTAATGATTACTGCATCACACAATCCCAAAGAATATAATGGTATTAAGATATGCTTGGGCCAAGAAGGCGTGTGGGGCAAACAAGTACAAGATATACGACAACTATACAAAGAAAAAAAATATATTAATGCATCAGCCAAAGGTACATATACCGAGCAGCCAATTATTCCTAGTTACCTAGATTTTCTGTTCAATGAGTTTTCACATTTAAAGGGTATGGATTTATCAGTTATAGTTGATTGTGGCAATGGAGCCGGAGGCACAGTAATGCCGCATTTGATACAAAAAATGCAGTGGCCGCATGTTAAATTGTTATATGGTGAAGTCGATGGTACATACCCACATCATGAAGCTGATCCAACTATAGAAGAAAATATGCAAGATCTCAAACAAGCAGTGCGACAACAGCATGCCGATTTAGGTGTTGGCTTGGATGGAGACTGTGATCGTATGGCTCCTGTAACACATACGGGACAATTAGTTTTAGGTGATAAGTTACTTGCACTATTTGCGCAGCCGATTGTACAAAAGCATCCAGGAGTTGCTATTGTGTTTGATATTAAGAGTTCTTCAGGACTAATTGAGTTGCTTAAGCAGTGGGGTGCGCGTCCATATATGTCAGCTACGGGACATACTAACATTAAAGAGCAAATGAAAATGCATCAAGGATTACTTGGTGGTGAGTTGAGTTGTCATTTCTTTTTTAAAGATAGAAATTTTGGCTTTGATGATGGTATTTATGCGATGCTGCGTTTATTTGAATTGATTGAACAGTCAGGCAAAGCATTGGATGAGTTATTAACTATTTTCCCTAAAAAATATAGTTCTCGGGAATATCGTATCCCATGTTCCGATGAACGAAAGAAAGCGGTAGTTGATCGCGTAACACAGCTTTTTTTATCACGCGATGACGCACAGGTAATTACACTGGATGGTATACGTGCTACACTGCCGTATGGATGGGGAATTCTACGTTCATCAAATACGCAACCAGTACTTTCTATGCGTTTTGAGGCAGATTCACCAGAAGATTTAAACCATATCAAATCAGTGTTTATTGCGGCACTTACACCTGATATTGATGAGTCAGTATTACGTAATTATATGAGTGGAGATTGAGATGGATGGTGTACAACGAGTTGGGTTACATATGCGTTTGGATGGCTCGTTAATGGCATTGGCACAAAAAGCGCTTCGATTGCAGTTGCCGTTCTTTCAGTGTTTTCTTGTGTTGCTTACCACTAATAAGCTCATTAAATTAACACCGCAACAAGTTGATGAATTTGTAGAATTTCGTCGTAGACATTTCAAGCAATTGTACATGCATGGATCTTATTGGATTAATCTAGCGAGTTTGCAATACAATGGATATGGCATGTTTAAAAAAGAACTTGCACTCGCAAAAAAATTAGAATTTACGCATATGATTTTGCATCCTGGGTCTGCTAAAGGTGCACAAAATGTATCAGAAGGTATTAATGCACTTGCGCAGATGCTTAATAAAATTATGCAGGAAGAACAAGAAATTATTTTTGTGCTTGAAAATACTGCGCATGGTAATATGTCAGTTGGTAGTAACTTGCAGGACTTTAAGCAGCTGCTAGAACAACTTGAACAGCCCGAACGTATTGCATTTTGTGTTGATACGTCACATGCATATGCCTATGGGTATGATATTAGCACTATCAGAGGACAAGAAGAATTTATTCAACTACTAGATGATACCATGGGACTTCATCGTATTGTACTTATTCATTTAAATGATACTAAGGAATTGATGGGATCACGTATTGATCGGCATGATGTTGTAGGGCAAGGTAGGCTTGGCCAAGTATTACTCAAGCATTTTGTTATGCATCCAAAATTGTGCAAGATTCCTATAGTGTTAGAGTTGCCTGTTCTTGAAGAACCACAAGAGGTTGCTATACTGCAGGATGTTATTGATTGGCATAAGTAAACCAAAAAGGAAGTAGTATGATTAATGTAGTAATAAATGGATTTGGCCGCATTGGTAGAAGTTTTTTACGTACCGTTTTACTCGATTCGGCAACGCGAAATAAAATAAAAATTACCGCTATTAATATTGGGCCAGGGCGACCGGATTTTGTTGCACATATGTTTAAGTATGATACGTTGATGGGTACTTATCCAGGCGATGTGAAAATGCAAGGAAACAGCCTAGTTGTCGATGGATATGCTATAGAAGTTATTGCTGAAACTGATCCCACAAATATTAACTGGCGTACCTATAAGGTAGATTGGGTAGTGGAGTCATCTGGCAAATTTACCAAACGTGCAGGGGCTGAACAACATATCAAATCAGGCGCACAATATGTGCTTATTACTGCACCTGCAGAAGGTGAAGATGTTGCAATTATTCCAGGGGTAAACCTTGAAAAATTTGATAAATCAAAAGATAAAATAGTTTCTTTAGGTAGTTGTACAACGAATGCATTTATTCCCATGCTCCGTGTACTGCAGGATGCTTTTGAAATTAAACAGGGATTTATGACCACTATCCATGCGTACACGAATTCTCAAGTTTTGCTGGATGTTGAGGATAAAAGTTTACGTATGTCACGTGCAGCGGCTCTTAACATTATTCCTACCACCACGGGTGCATCAAAAATGCTAACTAAAGTGATGCCAGAACTTGATGGTCTGGTTCCTGCTATGGCATTACGTGTGCCGGTTGGCAAATGCTCTCTTATTGATTTGAATGTGGTAACTGGTACGCAAGACTTAACCAAGCAACAGGTTAATGATGCCTTTATTAAAGCAGCAAAAACCAGTATGCCAGGAATACTAGGTATTACCGTTGAGGAGCTTGTTTCAAGCGATTTTAGCGGGACCAATTATTCGGTAGTTATAGATGGATTGTTAACTCAAGCCCAGGGGAATATGGTGAAGGTTTTTGGCTGGTATGACAATGAATGGGGTTACAGCGAGCGTCTTAAGGACTTTTTGATGTTTGTGGCATAGGTTTTACTTGGCAAGATGGACATTTTTGGCTACTCTATTGATAGTTTCTTTGTTTTGGGGGCCCATAGCTCAGTCGGTCAGAGCAGTCGGCTCATAACCGAAAGGTCCCAGGTTCAAGTCCTGGTGGGCCCACCAGTAACAAAGTGATTAACTTCACGTCCAAAGCAGCCCGCAGTTCAACAGAAAGGTATCATCCATGAATGAGCAGGCATTTCGTGCCTTGATTGACTTAGTACAATTTGATCAATCGGTTCAAGAAATAAAAAATAATATTGCTGATATATCACTGGAAATTAATACATTCCGTAATCAAGAACAACAATTACGCCAAGATCTTGAGCAGGCAAAGCAACAGACAGTAGACGCACGTAAAGCTGTTGATGAGCTTGAGCTAGAAATGGAGGATCTTGATAATAAAGAGCAACGGGCAAAGCAGCGTTTAGATACTATAGCAAGCCAAAAAGAATATACGGCATTGCAGGCAGAAATAGAGCAACTCAAACATGCACAACACAAATTAGAGCAGTCTATTCTTGAAGCATGGAATAAACATGAAGCTGCTGAAAAATACTTTGGTAGTATAGAAAAAGATATTGATGCAAAAATTGCAGAAATTATAACAATTATTCAAGAAAAAGAAAAAGCGCAACAAAAGTTAGAAGCTATGCTTGCAGCACGGCAAGATGAACGTCTGGAAAAAGTAAAATCTGTACCAGAAGACTGGCTCGAACGATATGCGAGCATGGGTACACGTGTTACTAATCCGGTAGTACCTATTACCGATGGTTCATGTAGTGGTTGTTTTTATCATTTACCAAATCAAGATTTGTTACGATTAAAACGTGGTGCATTGCTACAATGTAAGCGATGTTTTCGATTTTTATATGCGCCAGAAATTATGGAGCAAGTATTGTGAAGCAAATGACATTATTTGGGCCGGCATCTACACAATCTACCGTAACCTCTCGAAAAAAGGATATATGGAAATTATATATTGATGGAGCAGCGCGTAATAATCCTGGTCCTGCCGGTGTAGGTATTCATATCTTGAAAAATGGTGAATCGTTCGAACGTATTGGCTATTATATTGGCCCCAAGACAAATAATCAGGCAGAATATTTTGCATTATTGCTTGGAATGCTCACATTAAAAAAATATGTACATTCTCATGATGAGATTACAATTTGTTCTGATTCATTATTGCTGGTCAAGCAACTGACTGGTGAATATAAAGTGAAACATCCTGATCTCAAACAACTTTTTTCTTTAGCGCATGCATTATTATATTCAGTGGGTGCACATATTCATCATGTATATCGTGAAGATAATGTGATTGCAGATAAAATGGCAAACCAAGGTATTGATAAAAAAATACCGGTTCCTCCTGCATTTATTGAAGAACTCAGCAAACATGAAGTTTCATTATAAATTAATTGTGTGTTTATTTTTAGTCATGCAGTCATATGTTGATGCAGGTCAGACTAGAAAAAAACAAACGGTATCTCAACTATCTTGTTCTCAGATTGGACCTATTGTACACCATGTGTACAAAGATAGTGCATGGATGCTTGTTTCAAGTGAAAGTGGTTTTGTCATATCTGATGCAACAAAAAAATGTGTACTACGTAATGAGCAAACACTCAGTATTATGACACGGAATGGGTTAGTATGGGTTAATGGTAATCGTATGCCAGGTAAGATACTTAACATATATCCAATGCATAATACGCATATGTTTTTTAATAATACTTTGGTAGCAGGTATTACAATTCAACGAGAAAAAAAACAGGTGCTGGTAAATTCTTATTATAATGAGTCATCGTTACTTGATGTACTTACTCATAATACGTGGCTAGATATTCCTGAACAGGGTGCAAAAAAAGTAGACCAATTAGCGGAATTGGAAACGCAACCTGTGTTGTCACATGCAAGTGCATCGCGTGCTTTGAATGTACGCGTACTTCTTGATGAATGTGATCATACTAAGCAACATAGCTGGGAATTATTGGCACCGGCAGGATTTTTAGTACATGATGATGTCAAAAAAGTTTGCTATTCGTATGACACGGATACATTGATAATCAAATATCACAAAGGGGCTTTTTATATAAATGGTAAAAAAATGCCTGGATTGCAATTATTTGTAAGGCCAAAAGGGGCACATATAGGACTGCATGGTAACACATATCAAGGTGGATTATGGTTTGTGCAGCATAAGAAGCATGTTTATCTCATTAATTGTTTGGAGATAGAAGATTATGTTTTTGCAGTACTCCGCACTGAGAGCTGGCCTGGTTGGCCGTTAGAGGTAAACAAAGTATTTGCAATTGCATCACGTACCTATGTAGTTTCCATGGTTCTCAATGCAAAAAAAAGCAAGCGATTGTACCATGTAAAAAATACCAGTGAGCATCAGACCTATGCAGGTTTCCATAGTTGCCCTGTAATTAGAAAAGCAGTAGAAGAAACTAAAGGTATTTTTTTAGCACATAAACAGAAGCCTATTGTGGCTATGTTTGATTGTTGTTGTGGTGGCATTATACCTGCGCATATGGAGGGGATCAATTTTGATGAGGCGCCATATTTAGCGCGTGGTTATGCATGTACGCATTGTAGAAATTGCAGAATGTATGCATGGCGAGCAGAATACACGCATGAAGAGTTTGAAAACATTATTAAACAACGAATACATGATTTTAGTAAGCTGAAAAACATTGAAGTAAAACGATATGATTTGGCAGGAGTGGTGCAAGAAACAGTTGTTCATAGTCCGGTACGCAAAGTGGTACTTTCTGGCAAAGAATTTTATAGGTTACATAAGGATATAAAAAGCTTCGCATTCTCAGTGCAGCACACGAGTGACCGTATTATTTTTACTGGCAATGGCCTAGGTCATCACATTGGTTTGTGCCAGTGGGGTGCTCGTGCAATGGTAAGTGATGGTTGGGATTATAAAAAAATATTGGAATTTTATTATCCAGGTACAGAGTTTATGAAGTTAACATAAACATGTATAAAAATGATAAAATAATTATTCCCTGTCTCTTTTTACAAGAGAAACAGGGAATAATTATTTTAATTATAATTAACTATGTTTATTGCAAATGTGCTCTGAGCATCCATGCAATTTTTTCATGCTTTTCCAATAGATCATTCAAGAAGTTATTAGTACCCATGTCATTTAATTTACTTGTAATTTCTAAATTTGTGCGCAATTGTTTAATAATCATTTCATGATTTTGTAATAATTCTTTGATCATCTCTTGATCATCTGGGTTTTGTCCGGGCATTTCTTGAATAGTTGTGTATTGCATAAATTCTTGCAAAGTGCCGATGGATTTAAATCCTAAAGCTAGTGATCGTTCTGCAATACTATCAATAAACATGGCAAGTTGTGTATATTGCTCACTAAATAATTTATGTAGTGGTCCAAAAAGTGGTCCTTGCACATTCCAATGGAATTTTTGTGTTTTGACATACAACACATATTCATTTGCCAGTAATGTACGTAGAAGTTCAGCAACTTGCATACGCGCCTCTTGTGGCAAGCCAATATTTACCATAGATTGCATTGCATGAGCTGATGAAGTTGGTTGCATTATCTCTTGAGGTGCTTGTTGTTCTGATATGGATTCAAAAGTCATAGTTTCTTGTTGCATAGGTTGTTGTATTGAATCAGTTTGTTGTATGTCTTGCATAACTGGTTGTTCATCATCCATTGATATAAAAATGTCTTGCTCTTGGGCATTGAGTGAGATTAGGGTGCACAAAGAAATAATGGATAATAATTTTTTCATAAAGGTTCCTTTTTTTTACTCATACAAAAGTATGAATTTGCTTATTTACCTATACCCATCTTAATATATTTTCTAATAGAAAATCAATTAAATTATGTACTTTACTATTAATAATTACCAGGTAACCTTAAAGTCAGGTATAACCCTCTTAAAGGCGCTGTGGCTTTGTTATGAAGCAAAATATGAGTTTTTCGGTTATTCTAGTTATTTTTTGGGGTATCTTTTTATTTCCAACAGATAATCGTCCCGGTATTACCCGTGTCTTGAGTAGCCCGTATTTTAATACCTCATTTTTACGTAATTATGAACAAACCTACCAAAAATTATGTGCAGATGGATTTGAACCGGTTAGCTTTACTACGCAAGATGGTTTAACCCTACATGGTTTGTATCTGGCTAGACCACAGGCACGCAGTACGGTGATTTGTTGTGCTGGTTGGTTGCCTGGTCGTAAAGAAGGTATTGCTACGTTCTTCCCCATCTTGCCTCAAGACTGTAACATTTTATTTTTTGATGCACGAGGCCATGGCAAAAGTGATGGCTGGTTATGGGCGGATGTGTTGTGGTATGGTCAACAAGAATACAAAGATATTATTGCAGCAATAGATTTTGTACATAACCAGAATCCATGTCCTATTGTTTTATTGGGATTATGTGCAGGGGCTTTTCATGCAACACATGCAGTACTTAGATTACCCGATCAATCATGCATAGCGGGCATTATTTTTGATAGTGGGTGGGTTTCAGTTGATACTGCTTCATGTTCAGTGGTGCAGGGACGAGCGCAGGAATATGTTATGAAATCAGTTGCCTGGTTGTACGGATTACCACATTATAAAGAAGCCAAACATACTTTGTTAGGTTCGTGCATATCTACCATAGCAGATTGGACCATTCGTCTTACGCATTCAGTTTTTTTTAAATGGGCTTTTTTATATGGTGATGAACAGACCAATCTGGCTAAAAAGATACAAAATACCGATATTGAAATACCTATTCTTTTTATTCATGCGTACGATGATACCTGTGTAGCAATTGATGCTGTGCAAGAATTTGCACAATACATGGATCATGCGATGTATTGGTGGATAGAAGATAGCTCAAAACATGCGTGCAATCATTTAAAGTATACCGTAGAGTACATGGATCGTGTACACACATTCATAGATTTTGCTTTAAAAAAAAGGAGTGAATTATGCCAGGTTACAAAGGACATTTAGCTGGTGGGTGTGTTGCATTTTCACTTGCTATGATTATGTTATATCACAAATGTCCATCATCTACCGTGGCGTTTCAGTGGTTGGGGAGCACGTTGGCGGGTTCATTGTTTCCTGATATTGATATAAAAAGTAAGGGTCAAAAATATTTTTACTGGATTGTGTTGCTTGTTATTGGTCTACTTACTATCAAACAGCAATACCAATTATTGGCACTATGCAGTGTGTTTTCCGTTTTACCTATGCTGGTAAAACATCGTGGTCTATTTCACCGTGTATGGTTTGTAATAGGCATGCCATTGAGCATATGGTTTCTGGTTAGCACGTATATGCCTGGATATACGTATCCTATGTTTTATTACACATTATTTTTTGTGCTTGGTGCTTTATCACATCTGTGGTTAGACCTGGGCATTAAGCAAATGTTACGACGTTGGTAATTTAAAAATTTGTTGTGCGCGTTGTGTTGTTTTTTGAGCTACGAGCTCATATGATTCACCACGTAGTTGAGCAATATATTTGGCAATTACTTGAATGTATTTTGGTGCATTTTGTTTGCCACGAATTTCTTGTGGTGGCAGAAATGGTGCATCAGTTTCCAGCACTATGTCAGTAAGAGAAACGGTGGTAACTATATCACGTAATTTTTGATTGTTTGGATAGGTTACTGTGCCACCAATTCCAATTGCAAATCCCATACTAATAGTTTCTTGGGCAAAATACCCATCTTCTGAGAAGCAATGAATGATACCTCGTCTGATATCATGTTTATATTCATGTAAAATTTTTAATGTTTCATCAGCGGCATCACGTGTATGTATAACAATTGCCAGGTCATGTTCAAGTGCAAGTTCAATTTGTGCTCGAAATGCATCAAACTGACGTTGTAGATTATAATCTGGATAGTGTTTGTCCATGCCAATTTCACCAATGCCAACAATTTTATTTTCTTCTTTGTGTTGTACAAGTTTTTTTATTTCATTGAGATCTTTTTGCCAAGTGGCAGTGCAATCATTCGGATGAATGCCAACGGTGGCAAACACGGTAGGAATATATTGTGCGAGTAGAATACAATTTTTACTTTCAATCAAGCTGGTACCAACGTTGATAATGGTAGACACGTCGTGTTGCTGCGCATCTGTAACGATTATGCGAGCATCAGGCAATAGGTTTTGATTAATTGGAATATCAAAATCTTTTTTTACCATCATATTGAGGTGGCAGTGAGTGTCTATAAGCACAACTAAATTCCTTATTTGAAATATGTGTAATTTTTTTTAATGTTTTACGATTCTAATAATACCAGAATACGAATAAATTTGACAAACCAGAATGAAATTACTATATCTTACAAAAAAAGTAAAAATGAAATAGTAGAAAAGGCAGTGTTACAGTTGTTCTAACCCTTATTAAGGAGTACTCACATGAACAAAAGTGAGTTGATAAACGAATTAAGCGAAGAAACCACGTTTAGCAAAAAGGACATTGATCGTGTTCTTAATTCATTTGCACGTATTGTTACTCGCACTTTGAAAAAAGGCGAAAAAGTTTCAATAACTGGTTTTGGTAGCTTCTGGTTATCTCGCCGTCCAGCACGCAAAGGTATTAATCCAGCAACTAAACAACGCATTGATCTTCCAGCGATCAACGTTCCTCGCTTCAAGCCAGGCAAAAGCTTGCGCGAAGGGGTAAAATAAGAATATAGGTTAGGCTTGTAGAAAGCTAAACCCAAGATAAGCTTTTACTCTGTGAACAAGGCCGTTACAACACGGCCTTGTTTTACTTTTCAACTCTTTTTTTTTGCAGTATCCTTAGGTGATAAATAAATAAGATGTTCCACTAGCATATGGATACCTCATGATAGACTTAGCTTTGTTGCGCGAAAATCCGGATCGTATACGCACCTTAGTACATAAAAAAGACCCTGCATATAACATTGACCAATTAATTGATTTAGATGCTCAGGTACGTGTAATTCGACAAGCGGTAGAAGATTTACGGCATGAAAAAAATGAGCTTGCCAAACAAGCACGTGGTGGCGTAACGCCTGAGTTACGTGAGCGTTCCATAATGATTGGTAAAGAGCTCAAAACAAAAGAGGCAGAGCTTGAAGTGCTCGAGCAGAAATTTAATGAGCTCTATTTATTTTGTCCGAATATTCCTTCGGATGATGTTCCTGTTGGAAATAAAGAAGCAAATAAGGTTGTCAAAGTGGTTGGGGAAAAACCATTTCAAAAAAAAGATTTCATTAATGAATACTATTTTTCAAATCAAGAAGTTAAGTATCCAATAAAAAATCATGTTGAACTTGGCACTGACCTTGGTTGGTTTGATTTTGATGCGGCAGCACGCATGGCTGGTAGCAACTTTGCATTATACAAAGGTGATGCGGTCAAGTTGCTCTATGCACTTGCTATGTTTATGCTAAAAAACAATATGAAGCATGGATTTGAGTTAGTATTACCGTCGGTACTGGTCAATGCAAAATCGTTAGAAGTGACCGGTAATTTTCCAAAATTTCGTGATCAAGCATACAAAGTTCCTGAAGACGATTTATATTTAACACCTACAGCAGAAGTTAATTTAGGGAATTTGTATCGTGATCATATTTTACGGATAGAAGATTTACCAATTCGTATGACCGCCTGGACCAGTTGCTTCCGGCGTGAAGCAGGCACGTATGGCGCAACTGAACGTGGACTGATTCGTATTCATCAATTTGAAAAAGTTGAATTATACACTATCTGTGCACCAGATAAATCACAAAATGAATTGGAACGTATGCTTGCATGTGCAGAAGACATTTTACAACAACTAGGTTTACATTACCGTATATCGTTACTTGCAGCGCAAGATTGTTCATTCGCATCAGCAAAAACATATGATATAGAAGTTTGGTTGCCGGGGCAAGGTCAATATTACGAAGTGTCTTCAGTTAGTAACTGTACTGATTTTCAGGCACGGCGTGGAAAAATAAGATTCAAAATTGATGCGACAAGTAAAACAGAATTAGTGCATACATTAAATGGGTCTTCATTAGCTTTACCACGTTTAATGGTTGCGATAATGGAAACATATCAACAACCAGATGGTTCAATTAAAATTCCTGATATTTTAAAAAAAGAAGCACTTTTTTAATAGATTATGAAAAAGCGAACAGCAGTATCTGAAGATATATTACGCAAAATTAGACAAATTCAAATTTATACACGTCGGTTACTGAGTGGTTCCTTGGTAGGCGATACACGCTCTGCACTCAAGGGCACCGGGTTTGAGTTCGATCAAATTCGTGAATATCAACAAGGAGATGATATTCGCTTTATCGATTGGCGTGCATCAGCACGAGCCAATAAGCTTCTGGTGAAACAGTTTATAGAAGAACGTAGCAGAACTATTTTTTTAGCAGTTGATATTTCTGCATCAAGTTTTTTTTCTTCCACATCTGAGTTGCGGCATGATATCCTAGCACAAGTTGCAAGTGCGCTTGCATTGGTAGCAGAATTTGGTAAAGACAAGGTAGCTTTGATTTTGTTTTCTGATCGAATAGAAACATATATTCCACCCGGATCGGGTAAGTTTCATGTGCATACTATTATGCAAACTTTGTTTGGCGCAGAGCCGCAGCATAAAAAGACAAATATTGCGGTGGCTTTAGAACATCTTGCTCAACTTAAACGCAAAGATGCAGTTGTATTTATGCTTTCAGATTTTATAGATACGAATTTTGAAAAACAGTTGGGCCTTGTGGCAGCTATGTATGATTTTATAGCCGTGCGTTATTTGGATAAAAATGAACACGCCGTACCTACAATTGGCTTTGTAGATGTAGAAGATATAGAAACGGGGCATATCTACACAGTAGACATGCGCAAAAAAGGTGCGCACTATATCAACGAATATTTAGCAACTCGTGTTACTGAGCAAGATAACTTGTTTACCAAATATGGAGTTGATGTGCTTGATCTGGTGAATGATAAGCATATTATTGGTGATATTATTAAATTTTTTAGACGTCGCATGAGGTACTAAATGAAGATGCCACATGAAAATTTACAAGACCAATTATATGATATTTATGGTGTTTGGTATGTACCATTTTGGCAAAGGCCATGGTTCTATTGGAGTATGTTGGGCGTGGGATTTGTAGGTATAAGTATACTGGTATGGATGTTTATAAAAAAATACTATGGTCAAAAATCAGTTGAACAGATACCATATTGGCAACAAGCACTCGATCAACTTCACTTATTGCGTCAACATAATGTAGCTACAGCGGAGCATGGACAAAAATTTTATTTAACATTAACCATAATCCTGAAAAACTATATGCAAAAACGTTATGCGTATGATGTGCGTAGTAAGACTGATGCTGAAGTTCTCGCCTACCTGAAAGAGATGAATTTTGATAAGACGCTTTATAATGAGCTCGAGCAGGTTTTTCAGGGTAGTGTATTTATCAAGTTTGCCAATACACAGGCTATGCAGAGTCAAATAGAGCAGGATTTGCTCAGGAGCCAAGCTTTTATCCACAATACCTTGCCCCAGGTAGAAAATAGCCATTCAGATAAGGTTTAGGCCAGGTTTATTATTTTTTCAGTTTATAAAACCCCTATTATTATTGCTATTTGTACAATCTTTTTATTATGCTGAAAATAGATATAGCGTAGTCAAAAGGAGAATCTTATGAAAAATAAACTAATGGGATTAGTAGGGTTAAGTGCACTTATATGTGCAATAGGTATACAGGCTGTAGTGGTAGATTCACGACTTATATTAAAAAGTACTGATAATAAGATGCTTCCCTTAACCGATAAGCAAATTGGTAACTTGAGTACTGTGTATGATGCTTTTGCTATTTTGATAGCATTAGGAACTGAAGGTAAGATGGTAGCTAAAACCCCTCAAGAAGAAAGACAGTATCCAGATGCACAAATTATAGTTGTGCCTGCTAGCTATGCAACCTTGTTATTAATACAAAAAAGTTTGGAAGCAGTAGCCGCTTCAGGGAAAGATTCAACTCAATATTATCCTAAAATAGCTGAATTATTACATCAAAAACAAATGATAGAAAAAAAAGAATTATCCCGCCAATTTGTAGAATATATGAATGCTTCTATGTACTTACTTGCAGAGCCGTTAGTGATGGCTGGGTTAAGAACATTGCTTCTTGTTGTGGATGCGGCGTATCCAGGAATAATAAAATCATCAGATGAGCAATTAGTAGATCAGCGTATTCAAGAGCTTATGAGAAAAAACAATTTACCTCCATTGGATCAGCGTATTCTTGAGCTATTGTTTGGTCGATTTAAATTTTAGATAACGTATAATTGTCTTATAGAAGCGTCGCTCAGATATAGAGCGACGCTTCTGTTTTTAATAAAAAAGAAGCTTTATTAATAAGGTTTTATCGGGTATCATAAAACTACCCGGATAAAATATTTTGCCAGGCATTTTTACCATATCTGTAAAATGTGAGGTTTTAAACAAGTAGGTTTTGCGTGCAGTATAATCCATCAAGTAATACTAAGTCCTTATATATACATTGGCCATTTTGCCCGTATCGGTGCAATTTTTGCCCGTTTGTTGCACTTGCATCTCATGATCAATTCATGGAACGTTACCATGCTGCTCTCATGAAAGAAATAGAAACATTTGCACAACAATGTGACAGGAAATTGGCTTTAGATACGATTTATATAGGTGGTGGCACGCCTAGTACATGGCCCGATCACTTACTACTTGACACGTTTGGTAGACTAAAGAGTATGTTCAATATTCAAGACCAAACAGAGGTAACTATAGAAGTGAATCCAGGAACCGTGCGTATAGAACAGTTTGAACTATGGAAGCAAGCAGGTATTAACCGTATAAGTACGGGTGTGCAAAGTCTCAAGGATGAGGCTTTGCATAAACTCAATCGTATGCAATCTGCAAAAGATGTGTATTTTTTGTTAGAGCATGCATCAAAAGTTATTCACAATATTTCTGTTGACTTTATTTTGGGATTACCTGGCGTTTCGGCCCAGGAGTGGAAGACGTATTTGCAAGAAGTTGTTACCTGGCCAATTAAACATATGTCTATGTATTTTTTAATGGTACATGAACAAACACCACTCTATTTTAAAGTCAAAACAAATGCAGTACGGCTACCCAAAGATGAGACAGTAGTGCAATTGTATTATTGGTCACGAGAGCTTTTAGATACGCATGGATTTAAACAATATGAAGTTTCTAATTTTGCGCAAACAGGTTGGGAATCACGACATAATACCGTTTATTGGGATCGCAAACCATATAAAGCATTTGGATTAGGGGCTTGTTCATTTGATGGTACGAGCCGATTTCAAAATGAAAAAAATTTAATGAAATATTTAGAAGGTGCAAGTCAAGGTCACGATGTTACTATATTTAGTGAGGATTTAAGTATTAAACAGATTCGGTTAGAAAGACTCATGTTAGGATTAAGAAGAGCGCAAGGGGTTACATGGGATACGGTGATATCTGGTTTATCAGAAGCTGAAATAGCGCAGGTCAGTCAGCAGATCTCTATGTTGCAAGAAAAAAATCTTATTGTCGATATTGATGGAAGATTACAGCTAACACCTGCGGGGCTTATTGTTGAAAATGATATTGTAGCGCGACTGTCTCTATAGTTCCTGAATTATTGCATTTTGTTTATAAAAGTTATTTTATTGAGCAGGAGGATTTTTATTTATGGCAAAACATGTTGGCGTCAAGTTACCAGAAGATTTGGTGAATGTATTAAAACAGGGTAAGACTGTTGGCGTACTTTCCACTTTTTCAGAAAAAGGATTACCTCATACAACACCGATTTCATGTGTGTATCCAAAGGGTCTAGAGAGTATTTTAATCTCTATTAATAAGGATCATACCGGATATCATAATATGGTTTGGCAAAAAAAAGTGATGATGTGTTTTATGGATGAAGGTAATGTTGCGTATAGTATTTTGGGCCGTGCAGGCGTGGTACGTGCACCATCTTCGGTACATCCATTGATGAATGTAGTGCGAATTGATATTATCGATATCAAAAGTGATCGTTCGGTATTATCAAAAGTAGATTCAGGTGTGCGGTGGAGTTATACCTCATGGGAAGCAGAAGAGCTTTCTAAGGCATTGATGGCTGAACTCAAGGAACTTGCTGAAACATTATAAGAATCTCAAAAGGAGTATGCAATGTGCAGGTTGTTTCAAATACTACTCATACTAATCTTAATGCATGGAACCCATATTATTGATCTTTATGCACAAGAAGGATTGCTAACTAATACATTGCAGCAAGCAGTGTCAGATGGTGATCTAACGCAATCGGATGTGTTGCAAATAGATGAAGGAGCTCAACAAGAAGCTCAAGAATCAGAACAGCCTGTTGCTGAGCAACAAGTAACTACAACACCAGTAGGCGAAGAGATAGTGCCGATTCAAGAAGCGCCAGTGGTCGAGCCGGTTGTAGTACCACAGGCAGGTCAAATGTCTGGACAACCTGTTGTTGAACAGCAAGTAACTACAACGCCAGTAGACGAAGAACCACAACCAGCACCTGTAGAAATAGTACCTATGCAAGAAGTACCTGTAGTGCAACCGCAAGAGGTAGAGCCAGTTGAGCTGCCACAAGAAGTGGCGCCCGTATCAACTGAGGTACCTGAACAACCAGAAGTGCCAACAGAGCCAAAACCAACCATAGAAGAAATAGAAGGTATTGATACGGTTGATTTGGATGAACCGCGTGGTAATTGGTTATTTAAACGCATTTGGTGGGAACGCGCTGAGCGTAAATATGAGAAAATTCGCTTAGCAGTAGCATCCATTTTCGAGACGCGTATGAATTTTTTCCAACAACGTACGTATCTTGACCGTGATGTATTTGATCCTTTTTATCTAGAAATTGGTTTGAGTCAGGGTGAATTACAAGAAGTTATAGATGAATTAATTCGTAAATTAGAACAAGAACGAGCAACCCAAGGAGATCTGGATTCTCAAGAACGTGTATTATTAGAAACCTTACGCGTAGAAAAACAAACGTTAGAGCGTATAAAAAAAGATATAAATCTTATTAATCAACTTGATAATGATGTTGAAAATTCATTAAATAAATTATTGGATCAGATTAATCGTGTACGCAATTATGAGCGCGAAGCCTGGACACAGTTTAAAGATATTGCACGTGTATTGAGTGATAAAAAAGCACGTGATTTGTACCATGCTATGGATGTTACATGGCAAAATATAAAAGACATTCGTGATTATATTGAGCAAGCATTTACACAGCACTTTAACCAAATCGTTAGCACTGCGCAGCAACAGGTTGAAACCATAAAAAGCGAAGTACAAGAGTTGAAGGATAAGGGGATCGACCTTAAACAAGAAGCGGAAAAACTTATTGCTACATACTCTCAGGAATTAGAAACTGAACGTACAGATGAAGAAGAAGAGGATCAAGAAATTGTCTCAAATGGCTTTATGAGTTCATTATTTGCGACCATAGGTTCAACTTTTAAAACTGTATGGAATAGTATAATTTCAATCATTACCTGGCCATTTACTAAGCTATTTGGTTCATCTGAACAATACGAAGAAGACTATGAAGTTGAGGAAAAAGATATAGCGTATAATGACGCAGAATTACCCACTAGAAAGAGGGGGTTATTCTAGGATTATACAGGTTTAGTAAGCTTAACAAAGAGGGGCAGTTTTGCTCCTCTTTTTGTGTAGTTAAAGTTTGCTAATACCTTGGAAATATGGTACATTTTGGTTTGTTTGAAATACATATAAATGCCGAAGTGGTGGAATTGGTAGACACGCAGCTTTGAGGGGGCTGTGAGAGAAATCTTGTAGGAGTTCGAGTCTCCTCTTCGGCACCAGTCTACGCTTATCCTGCCGTGCCCACCATTGCTTGCTGGCGAAGGCTGGGGAGCTTGGCTAGGACTATGGCATATCTCAAATTTACTGGCTAGTTATAAAAAAAACAGAAAGGAGCTTCATGAATGTTCGTCGCATATTTGCATCAGAGTTAATGATTTGGCTACTTATTGCGGGTATTAGTTTGTATTTTGTTATTCCACTTAGAAAACATATTCGTCTAGGCATGGATCTTGCAGGTGGTACCTATCTGACCTTAGAAGTACAAACAGAGAAAGCAGTTGAAGCAGAAATGATCGAACGGTTACAGTCAGTTGAAGCTCGTCTTAAAAATGCAAATCAACCGGAAGCAAAAGATGCAAAAGTGGAAGGTGCATCAATTATCTTGAATTATGAAAATGCAAATCAAGCACAAAATGCTGCATTATTTTTACAGGATAGCGTAAAAGATTTAGAGCATGAACAAGAAGGTACGCAAGTACGGTTAACTATGCCTGAACGTGAAGTTGAGCGTATTAAAGAGAACGCCGTTTCACGAAACATTGGTGTATTGCGTACGCGCCTTGATCCCTATGGCACATCGGAAATTACTATTGCACAACAAGGTGACCGCAATATTATTGTTGAGCTACCCGATATAGAAAAAACATTAGAAGCAAAAAGTCGTATTGGTAAATCTGCACAACTAGATTTCAGATTAGTCGAAAAAATTGGTTCATCTCAAGAGGATATTTTATTTGAATATGATGGTGATCTTCCATCAAATAAAGAAATTTTACCGGGTAAAACGCGTGGTAATGGTGCAACTGAATACTATGTAGTGCCAAAATATACAGATATTACAGGTCGCTTACTCAAAGATGCTCGAGCAGCACTCGGCGGACAATCTGGTGTTGAACCGGTAGTACAATTTACTTTTAATGATATTGGCGCACGTAAATTTTATGAGCTTACGAGCAAAAACATTGGCAGACGTATTGCAATTGTTTTAGATGGTGTTGTTATTTCTGCACCGAATGTACAATCAGCTATTAGAGAGAGCGGCAGTATCAGTGGTGGATTTAAAGATAGCAAAGAAACACATGAGCTTGCTGTATTATTACAATCAGGATCGTATGTTGCTCCAGTAACCTTTGAAGAAGAACGTCAAATCGGCCCATCTTTGGGAGCCGAATCCATACAAAAAGGATTTACTTCTTGTTTGGTTGGTTTGGGATTAATATTGCTCTTTAGTGTGTATTATTATAGTCTTTCCGGTTTTTTTGCGTTTCTTGCCTTGGTATATAATTTGATCTTAGTTTTAGTTGGCCTTGCATGGCTCAAAGCTACATTAACGCTACCAGGTATTGCAGGTATGGTTTTGACAGTAGGTATGGCTATTGATGCTTCTATTTTAATATACGAATGTATTAAGGATGAGCTTAGAAAAGGCGCTTCTAATAGCAAAGCAGTAGAAATAGGTTTTTCTGATGCTATGACTGTTATACTAGATGCCAATATAACCACTTTTATTGTAGGTGTTGTACTTTACAATACAGGTAGTGGCCCTATCCAGGGCTTTGCAGTAACTATGATGCTTGGTATCTTGGCTACCCTGATTACCGGATTGTTTTTCTTACGTTCACTATTTAAGTTCTTTTTATCAAATTTTAATGTTCAAAAATTAAGAATATAGGTTATACTATTAACTAATATTGAAATATTTTGGCGGCGTAGCTCAGCTGGTTAGAGCGATGGAATCATAATCCATAGGTCCGGGGTTCGAGTCCCTGCGCCGCTACCAAAAAATAATACCTGCCATGGCTTGCAAAGCTTTGGCAGGTATATTACATTAAAAAGAGTTGTTTGATTAACATATAATTTTAATGAAGGGGTGTTACTTTGGACAATCCTCACGTAAATGTACCCAACGTGTTAACTATAGCTCGTTTAATATTCTCACCTTTATTTTTACCTTTTCTTATTGTTTATTTGTTGCCGTTTAATATCTTTTGGATTAATTGTTTTATTGCAATTATATTTGGGTTCCTAGGGTTGACTGATTTTTTTGATGGTTACATTGCACGTCGATTTAAACAAGAAACACAGTTGGGTCAAATACTGGATCCTATAGCAGATAAATTTTTATTATATTCTACTTTGGTAGCACTATTGGCAGCAGGGAAAATATATTTTTATTGGGTGATCCTACTGATTGGACGAGAAATCTTTATGATGGGGTTACGTAATGTAGCACTAGAACATAATTTCTCGGTCAAAGTTTCTATTCTTGGTAAAATAAAAACTACTTTACAGATGCTGTTTATATTAGTGGTAATTCTCAATCCAGTACAGCATCTTGGTATGCGTAGCGCTCCGCATTGGAATGGTACTGAGGCAGTATTGTTGTTTATTACATTAGCGGTATCCTTGTTATCTGCATATAAATATTATGTATCATTTGCGGATATATTTAACAAAGACCAAAAATCATCTACTTATAGCGGATCTCATACCGCCGATGATGATAATGAATTTACTTTTTAATGGTATTAATAAAGTAGCTTTGTAATGTTTATCAATTTTTTAATCATATTAGGTGCATACGGTATTGGTTCTATACCTACCGGGTTTTTACTTGCCAGGCTTTTAGGTATTCGTGATATTCGTTCTCATGGATCTGGTAATATTGGTGCTACAAACATAGCGCGTGTTTTGGGTAAAAAATATTTTTTCATTATCTTATTGCTTGATGCAGGAAAAGCGTTTATTTATTTAAAATTCCTGCAACATAGTTCAGTCGATCAGGTACTATTATATTATGCCGCTATTGCATTATTATTTGGTAATGTTTTTTCAATTTTTTTACATGGTCAAGGTGGCAAAGGTGTTGCTACGGCAATCGGGAGTATGTGTGCCTTACAACCGGTCATAGTTTTATATGTGTTCTTTGTGTGGTTTACTATCTTTGTATTAACTAAAACCGTTGGGATTGCTTCCGTGAGTGCCGCGATCATATTACCTTTTGTTACCTGGTGGTACGCGCCAGATAATTATGCTTTGATTTTATTTTCTATTGTTTGTAGTGTAATTATTACATGGCGGCATCAAGAAAATATAAAAAAATATCTACAATAACAAGAAGGCGAGTAGTATGAAAAAAACAACTCATTTTATTATGATAGGTATAATGATGGTTAACATGGCAACACAAAGTATGAGACACTCGCATAAAATTAACAAACTGGAAGAACCGCCACAGAAAATTGAACAATTTCATGAAATAGCAACACAATATATTTCTGATGTATCATCATTGTTTAATGATCTTACGCCAGAAGAACGTCTGTTTATTTATTATATGTTTCGTGCAAGTCTACCGGGTAATCGTATTGCCACTGACCAGTTACATCGTCATGGTGTGGTAGTAACTGAATTATTTGAAAATATATTAAATCATGCTGATATAATAAAAAAATGGGTTGATAAAGATGCCTTTGACATTGATCAGTTCCTTAAAGAAACAGAAACATTTTTAGTATATTTGTGGACGAATCATGGGCAATATTTTTTACGTGAAGATGCAAATTCAAAACGTACACCAGAACGGTTGGGATTCAAATCTTTGACAAAGGATAACGTAGAAAAAGCCCTTGAAGCTATAACTATTGAAGGATTAGATGCAAAACTAATGATATTTAATGAGTTGATACCAACTATATTTGATACCTCATTAGAATCTACTTCTTGTGTGGAAGGTAATATTGAAGCAAGTGGTGGCAATATATATGCACCGGGCTTTACACAAAAAGATTTTGAAGCATTACCAGAAGCAGATCGTGCAGGCGTTAACTCCTATTTCTTTATTGATACTATCGATGGCAAACGAGTGCCATGCGTACAAAAATACAAAATTGGCGGTAAATATAGTGAGGAATTAGCGGTAGCATCCCATTGGTTACAAAAAGCATATAATCATTCAAAAAAATATCCAAAGCAGTTTGATAAGCACTTTGTCAAAAGCCTTGAGCTAATGATTAAATTTTTAAAGACGGGTGATGAAGAGCTTTTTAAACAACATTCAATTGAATGGCTCAAAAGTAATAGCCGCTTGGATTATAATTTTGGCTTTATTGAGGTTTATGATGATCCAATGTCTCGCGTAGGTTTATTTCAAGCCGAGGTTACTATCAAATGTATGGATATGAAGAAAGTAAATGTTATATTACCTACGCTTGAAAAACAATTGCCATTTCCTGCTGAGTTTATGCGAGAAAATATAGATGATATATCTGCTATTCCGAACGCATCAGTTAACAAAATAGTATTTAGTTCCGGGCATTTAGGGCCGCTGCGTTGTACTGCTGCATATTGTTTACCAAATTATCCTGAAATTCGTTCCAAATATGGTTCAAAACAAATTATGTATCAACCAGATAAAAGCCTGACATCATTGATAAACCCTAAGCTTGGACGTTTATTATTCAATACAAAGGCACAAGCAGCTTGGCTTGCCAAGCATGATCCAGATGATCAGCTGAGTAGCTTGACATGGGCAGTACATTGTACATTGCATGAAACATTAGGTCATGGCAGTAGCCGACTTGATAAGCATACCTTTAAAGATGGTGAAAAACTGTCTGTTGGTCAAGCAACCTATAAAGTGGGTGATACCATACCGGTTACGGGTGAAAATATTACTGAGTTCTTGGGTGGTAATTTTAATGCGTTAGAAGAGCTTCGTGCAGAAATTATTGCTCTATATACAAGTATTGCGATGTTTGATCAATTGAGTGAGGTTGGATTATATAAAGATTGGCCACAAAAAATTGGTAAAAACGCATTAATAGATCAATTTATTTTTGATATGGCAAAAACCGGTTTGTCGAGACTATTAGTACAGCAAAAGGGTACTAGAGAAATCTCTGGTGCACATGCGCGTGCTAATACAACAATTATGAACTATTTGTGTGATGGTGGTGGTCTTTCTTTGGATCAAGAAGAGATAGAAATTGATAATGTTCCTCATCAAGTTCTTGGATTTAGTATCAAAGATAGAGAAAAAGTTTTGAGTGATATTAGAAACTTGATGATACGAGTGCAAGCTATTAAATCAACTGGTAATGGTACCGATTGTGAAAACCTTATCAATACGTATGGTCGTTATGTACGTGATTTGAAGCATATTGATATTATTCAAGATAATCGAGCAAAAATCATGGGTGATTTAAAAGTGAGCACTCGCATTTATCCAAAACTTAAACCATGTTATGATAAACATCACAAAAAAATAGTAGATGTATCAGCATCATGGCCAGAAAGCTTTATTGAACAGCAAGCTGAGTATCGCAAACAAGAATTGTCATATTTTTAAAATAAAAATAGCTGAGTAAATACAGAGCAATCTGGGCATTTCAAGGCTAAAATGCTATGCTATATATCAGCAGTTTTGCCAAAGGATTAGTCTATGAAATTTACCCAAGTTGCTCAGGTATTTGATAAAATTGAACATATTTCATCTCGTCTTGAGATTACGCAGTTATTAGCAGATTTATTCAAGCACGTGTCTGCGCGCGAGATTGGTATTATTTGTGATCTTTCGCTTGGTCAATTACATCCGCCATATGTTGCTACGCAATTTAATATTGCAGAAAAGATGATGATCAAGGTGGTTGCTCAGTTACTCAATGAGTCTCCGGAAGAAATACGAAAGCGTGCAAAAAAAGTTGGTGATTTGGGTGCATTGGTTGCAGAAGGTTCGTGGCGTTATACCGATGAAATGACTATTACACAAGTTTACCATGAATTGAGCGCTATTGAGCAGATCAGTGGTGAGGGTGCGCAGGAAGAAAAAGTTAATCAACTTCATCAGTTACTCAAAGAATTAGATCCTATTTCTGCTAAGTTTGTAATACGCATTGTACTTGGAAAACTTCGTCTTGGTTTTTCTGATATGACGATTGTTGATGCATTATCATGGATGATCACGGGAGATAAATCACTACGTGGTGTTATTGAAGATGCATATAATGTATGTGCAGATATTGGTTTTATTGCACAACAATTAAAAGAAGGTGGCGTAGAAGCGCTCAAAACACTTGATATTCAAATCGGTATTCCTATTCGGCCGGCTGCAGCAGAACGTCTGCCAACTGCCAAAGATATTATACAAAAAATTGGCCCCTGTATTGCACAGTCAAAATTAGATGGGTTTCGCTTGCAAATTCATATTGACAATACCGGCAATGAACCTAAAGTTCATTTCTTTTCGCGCAATTTACAAGACATGTCATTCATGTTTCCTGATATTGTCAAAGCATTGCAACAACTTGATGTGGATACGATTATTTGTGAAGGTGAAGCAATTGTATATGATCCACATACGGGAAGTTTTTTACCATTCCAAGAAACGGTAAAGCGTAAACGTAAGCATGGCATTGAACAAGCAGCAGAAGAATTACCCCTCAAAGTGTTTATTTTTGACCTATTGTATTTGAATGGTAACTCATTTTTGCATAAAACACATGAAGAACGCCGCAAGCAATTACTGCATGTATTCAATAAATACAAGGGTGATAATGTACAAGTTATTGACGAACAACCAGTTAACACAGCGCAAGAATTAGAAGATTATTTTATTGCTAATATTGCAGCAGGGCTTGAGGGCTTAGTCGTCAAACGTCCCGACTCTGTGTATACACCAGGCAAACGTAACTTCAACTGGATCAAATTAAAACGACAAGAAGAGGGCCATTTAGAAGATACAATTGATTGTGTCATAGTTGGCTACTATGCGGGTAAAGGCAAACGCGCTGCATTTGGTATCGGTGCATTCTTGGTGGCAGTATATAATAAGCAAGAGGATATGTTCCAGACCATTGCAAAAATTGGTACGGGACTGACTGATGAAGAATGGCGAGATCTTAAGAAAAAATGTGATGCACTGGCAGAAAAAGATAAGCCAACTAATATACAATGTGCAAAAGAATTAATTCCGGATGTCTGGGTATATCCTGAATTAGTATGTAGTATTCGTGCAGATGAAATTACATTATCCCCGCTCCATTATGCAGGCAAAACCGTAACGCAGCTTGGTTATGCGTTACGATTCCCGCGTTTTATGGGATATCGAACTGATAAAAGTGCTGAAGAAGCAACGCAGGTAAGTGAGATTAAGCGATTGTATGAAGATCAGTTTAAGAAAATAAACTAACACAATGCTTTGAAAAATTGAGCTTCAGCCACCGGATCAGTTGCGTCAGTAATACTTTTGCCAATCACTACGCCATCTGGCTTTATTGCAATGATCTTATGGATATTATCGCGTTTTATATTATTAGAAATAAAGATAGGCAAATCCGTATTACCGTGTACCATCTCCCATCTGTCTAAAAATGTGAGCGTTTCTTCTTCATACGGTTCATGAAATAATAATGCATCTACACCAAGATTTTTTGCTTCCATTGCGATTTGTCCAACTGACTCAACATCAATTAGATCGAGCATAACTTTTGCATTGAGCGCATGTGCATTGGTGCAAGCAGCATGAATAATATTTTTATTAGTGCCTCCCATAACAGTAACCCAATTAGCGCCGGCTTTGGCGAACAGAGTAGTAGCATCTTTACCACGATCTACAATTTTTGTATCGGCAAGAATCACACTGTTTGGTAATGCGTTGCGAAATGTTTTTACCGCATGTGTACCATGATTTAAAATTAGTAATGAACCAACCTCAATAATATCTGCAAATGGTGCGATCTGTTGGGCTATTGTAATGGCTTGATCTAAATCGGTAATATCAAATGAAATTTGTAATTTCATAAATAGAATTCTCCTTAATTGAAGTATAAGATGGAATATAAGTTAGTATACTAACATGAATGGTTACTAAAAATGCATACTAATCACCAGTTTGTTCAAGATAGCGTTTATCTTCTTGCTTGTATTTGGTGTAAGGGAGCCCGAATAAGTAAGAAAGATTAAGCATGTAGAGTGTGCTGTCTATTAAATTGACACCTTTTTTGGCGTATATATCGGGCAGAATAAGATTTGGGCCTTCTTGTGTAAGTGTAATACCTTCGGGTACTACTATATGCTTGGGTTTGGCAATAATAATGATCGATTCGAATGGGATGATATTGCTATCAGGTTTTTCTATTTTTTGTGTGTTCCAAAATACTTTATTTGTTTGTGTGTCATAGTTCTGTTGTATTTTATATAAAGCAGTTGCGGTACCAGGGTTAAATGCTAAATGTCGGATGGTATTGCCCAGCATAGGCACCGGTACAATACGATCGGTAATAACCATATACACATAAGGTTCTGCATGTTTACGAGGAAAGGTGATTTGCCCTGTTAAACTTGATACATCGATAAAACCGGCATAACTTGCGGTAATACCTGCTTGTAGGCATTGGTTAGTAGCACATGAAATAGTTTCTTTAGCAAGTTTTTTACCACATTGTAATCGATCCGCTGTCTCTTGTGCAAATTGTTCATCATGAGGATACGGACGCACAAAAAAAGTAATAATTGGATCAGTCAACAAGTTTTGTTGTGATAATAAACATGTTATACTCAAAATAAGTTTATATAATTTCATAACAAACTCCTTTATACAAAAAACTCTAGCAAAATAGAGTTGCCAAAATCCACCATTTAAGGAATTGCATTGGATATCCGTACCATATTTGATACAAAAACAGCAGACATTTGGGATCGTTTTGTTGCCGATGAACAATTGACCGTCAAGCAGGCAGATCAATTTGCCCACTATTTTAAGCTTCTTATTGAATGGAGTCAGAAGACTAATTTGACTACCATTACTGCTCCTACTGCAGTCATTCGGTATCATTTTCAAGATTCACTCCAACTAGGACATGTTATTGATTTGCATAACGAACAAACCATTATTGATGTTGGTACCGGTGCGGGATTTCCAGGTATTCCACTTGCCATCAAATATCCGCATGTTGAAGTTGTATTGGTAGAAGTAAGTCACAAGAAAGTTGCATTTTTGGAATTGGTGATTAATGCACTTAAATTAGAAAATGTTGATTTATATACATATGATTGGCGAACCTTTTTACGTAAAACTGACTATCCCGCCAATTATATTTGCGCGCGCGCATCATTGCAGCCAGAAGAACTTCTACGTATGTTCAAACCAGCAAGCCCGTATAAAGATGCAACGCTTGTTTATTGGGCATCAAAAGAATGGCAACCATCTACAAAAGAGGCGCCGTTTGTACAAGAAGAGATTCCATATTCAGTAGGCAATAGGAAACACAAGTTAGTATTTTTAAAAAAATAATATGCCATAATATTTCCAGCTAATTGCGCTTCAATCTGTTCTGAGTATACTAGAGCTACTATATTAACTTACTTCTTTGCGTTATTGTATTACTTCAGAAAGGGTGCATATGAAAAAGGGAATTGTAACGAGCTATGTGTCTGGATTATCAGATACACATGGTGAAAGTTATACCCGTATTTTAAAATATTTTGTACCAGAATTTGTTACCGCGTTTTTATTATACTCATTACCATTTTGGCTTGATGCCTATTTTATTAGTTCATTAAAATCTACTTCCACGTATGCCACGCTCGGGGTTACCAGTACCCTTGTCCACTTGTTAATCAAAGTAGCAGAGGGTGTTTCGGTAGGGACTGTTATACTGAGTGGTATGTTTAATTCCCGTGGTGAATACAAAGATGTTGGACGTTCCGCCCGCGATGCATTTTGGCTGAATATGTTAGTGGGTGCCGTTTTTGCAAGTGCATTATATTTAGGGGCTTACCGCATTTATGCATTCTATGGTGTGCCGGATAAAATGATTCAACTTGGTGTGCCATTTTTACGCCTGCAAGCAATGGGTTTGCTGTTCATGTTTACTTCACTCAGCTTTATTGGGTTTTTACGTGGCATAAAAAATACCAAGGTACCAATGGCAATTTTTATTACCGGGATTTTTACCTTTGTTATTTTTGATTATGTTTTGATTTTTGGCAAAATGGGGTTTCCTGCGCTTGGCTTGGAAGGCTCTGCTATTGCTTCAGTCATACGGTATGGTGTTATGGCGCTTGCAGCCATAGGTTATACTTTTTTACATCCACATAATCGTAAGTATGGTATTGAATTATTTTCCATCATGCGTGACATTTCCTATGGTTGGCGACTTGTGGTTCTCAGTTTGCCGGTCATACTCGACAAATCAATTATGGCGCTTGCATACGTGTGGCTTAGTAGTATGTTGTGTACATTAGGCAAAGAAGGTGCTGCTGCGTTTTCTGTACTCAAAGATATGGAGCGTTTTGCTATACTACCAGCTCTTGCCTTTGCCCAGGTTATTACACTTTTGGTTAGCAATGATTATGGGGTACAAAATTGGGATGGCATCAAGAGTAATACAAAAAAAATTCTATTTTTATCGTCAGTCATGGTTATAGGTGTATTGCTTTTTTTTGGTATGTTTTATGAGCAACTGATTTGCTTATTTGATACAAAGGGTAAATTTACCGGGCTTGCAGCTCAAGCGTTCCCAATTTTGAGTGTACTTATATTCTTTGATTTGTTACAATTAATACTTGCCGGAGCACTCCGAGCTTCTGGAAATGCCAATATTGTTATGATTGTTCGTTTGGCGGTATGTGTTGGTTTTTTTGGACCACTTTCGTATCTGTTTTCCAAAATGCAGATTGCGGACAATAGTTGGCGATTTATCTTGATATATGGCGCATTTTACGTAGGCAATGCACTCATGAGCTTAGCCTACATTCATCGGTTCCGTGGCAAAAATTGGAACAAGCAGTCAATTTAGTAGAGGCATTATGACAAAAGTTACACGCGAAGAAATTATCTATATTGCAAATATATCAAAAATTACTATCCATGAAGATGAGATAGGCGCATTAGTTGAACAAGTAGATCAGGTGCTCAGCTATGCAGAGCGTGTACAAGATATTGCAGCTGATATTCAAGAGCCACCCGTAAAAAATGTGAATGTGTTCCGTGAAGATGTGGTGGTATCAACGGACCCAGAACCTATTCTTGCGCAAGCCCCTGAACGAGAAGGTAACTACTTTGTAGTGCCACGTATTTTAGAAAGCAACGAATAGAACATCGCACATAGGAATTATCATGAAAACACTTGCTTTTGCATCTATTAAAGAGCTCAAAAATAAATTACTTAAAAAAGAAATAAGTACACCCGAATTGCTCAATTTTTTTCTTGACCGATTCAAAAAATTTGATGGCGATCTCGGTTCTGCTATTGAAGTTTTTGATGCAGCATCTATTTTAGATCGTGCTCAATCACAAGGGTTACTTGAGGGAATTCCCGGTCTTATCAAAGATAATATTGCCCAACAAGATCGCGGCCTTTCATGTGCATCAAAAATATTAGAACCGTTTAAATCTACCTATGATTCCTGTGCAGTGCATCGTTTAAAAAAACATGGTGCATTGTTAATTGGACGTGCAAATATGGATGAATTTGCCATGGGTAGTTCAACTGAAACATCTGCATTCAAAAAAACAAAAAATCCTTGGGATATGAGTCGTGTGCCAGGTGGATCAAGTGGTGGTTCTGCAGCAGCAGTTGCAGCAGGTTTGGTGCCGTGGGCGCTTGGATCTGAGACGGGTGGATCAGTGCGACAACCAGCTGCATTTTGTGGCCTTGTAGGCCTCAAGCCGACGTATGGATTGATATCGCGTTATGGGTTGGTTGCCTATGCTTCATCATTGGACCAAATCGGTATTTTTACACGCTCGATATATGACAATGCATTAGTCCTTTCTACTATCGCAGGGCATGATTTACGAGATTCATCAAGCTTGTATGTACAGAAAAAAGATTATGTAGAACAATTGTCAGATACATTGCCGGACAATGTACGTATTGGTGTGGTTGATAATGCGTTACATGCAGAAGGAATGGATCCTGAAATTGTTCGTGCTATAGAAGAAGCAATCACGGTGCTTGAAAAACGTGGTGCAAAAGTTAAACGTATTTCTATGCCAATGCTTGATTATGCAGCAGCAACCTATTTTATTGTCAGCCGAGCAGAAGCAGCTTCTAATTTGGCGCGATTCGATGGCGTACGGTATGGTATGCGAGACAAGCAAGCGCAAACATTAGATGCTATGTATTCAAATACACGTCATGATGGATTTGGGGCGGAAGTAAGATCGCGTATTATCATTGGTAACTACGTGCTATCCGCCGGTCACGCAGGCCAGTTTTATAACAATGCCAAAAAAGTGCAACGTATGATTCGACGTGAATTCATTGATGTCTTTAATGATGTACATATGCTTATTATGCCAACACATCCAGCACCGGCATTTAAATTTGGTGCATATTCGGTAGATAAATTACAAATGGATTTACAAGATTACTTTACCTGTGCAATGAACTTGGCAGGTATCCCTGCGGTTTCAGTTCCATGTGGTTTTACAAGCAATAACCTGCCGATTGGTATGCAATTGGTTGGGCCACATTTGTCGGAGACATTATTGTACCGCGTGGGGCATGTCTATCAACAACATACTGACTGGCATACAAAGCATCCGCAGGGTTTTTAGCAGTACACATGAGATTTTGAGCAATCCTTGTTTTGTTACTTCTTGATACAGTATTCTGTCTGTAGCCCGGTAGGTATCATAATCAAGCAGGGGGAAGCAGTGGATGAAGAGTGCTCGATACAGTGTGCTTATCCTAAGTATATTGATGTTGTATCCCCATATAATTGGTCTTGCTGTTGATACTTCATCATCTACACTACCTGCATCACAAGAAGAGGTGCAGCAAGCTGCTCAAGAGACAGTACCAAAAAAAAGAAGATATCTTTTACAACGAAAACCAAAAAAAATACGGTTGCCTAAACGGCGCAAATCCCGCTATCCGGAAGGAACCACCTATGCAGCACAAAAAGTAGGTGGCATACTCAAAGATGCGTTTATATTAAATGTTAACTTAATTTCTTGGGATACTTTTAAAATTCTTGCGAGTACATTTCCATTGTTTGTTGGTGCTCGCATGATTGATGAAAATATTCAAATGCATTTTTACGACCCGGTGTACCACAAAAATATTCGGCAATTGCCCAGATGGTGCCATGATGTTGCACAAAAATCAATTGCAGCACCCATTGTATTACTTGGTCTGCAAGGGCTTTTTTCCCATGAAGTGGAACTGTTCCAGTCAAGCCGAATGATGTTAATTGGCTTGCCGTTTGTTATTTGGGGTAAAGAGATTATCAAAAAAGCACGATTTGATAGTTGCTTCAGACCGTGGAACCAGAAATTTTCATGCAAAAAACGTGCATATGGCGGATTCCCGTCAGGGCATACCGCAGAGGCAGTATATGTAGCAGTATTATATGGCATGCGATATGGTCCCAAATATGCTATTCCACTTGGATTATTAGCGGGTATTATCGGTACCACGTTTGTTAGTTGTAATCGCCATTACCTATCACAAGTAGTTGGTGGTGCAACACTGGGTGCTATGTATGGTGTAGCTGCAAATCGATTAATTGACCAAAAATTGGGTGATAATTTGATGGTGGGTATGAAGCTTGATCACCGTGGTACACCAGCCGTAGAACTTTCTTATCGTTTTTAATGAAGATCAGACATGAGTGTGGTATGCTGATGCACATGTGCAAAAAAAAGGTTTGACCATAAAAAAGGTATAGTATGCTCAAAAAAGGGATATTATTAATACCACTCATATTATCAGTTGGTATATTAATGCTAGGTACCTCGTTTAATCTATTTAATGTAGAAGCTATAGCATCTTCTTCTCATGCAGTTGCCAAACAGGTGGCATCATATGCTACGTATCCATGTTTGGTTATGCAACATAAGCTCATAGAACCGATAAAAATCTGGTGGCAATACAAGCATTCTATGCATGAGTTGCATGACACTATTACACAACTGCAGAACCAGTGCGATAGTCTCAATGCAGAAATTATCGCATTGCGTGCATCACATGCGTATGCAGATGATATTGTTGAAGTACATGAATTCAAAAAGCGATATGAGCGAGAGGCTCGTATTGTGCAAATTATTGCCAAAAGTTTTTCGGAACAATCACACCATTTTTTGGTTGACGCGGGAGTGGCAGATGGTATTCAGCAGGATATGGTAGCAGTGTACAAAAATTGCTTAGTCGGTCGTGTGGTGGAAGTGTATCCGTGGTACAGCAAAGTACAATTAATTACTGATGCTGGATGCAAAGTATCCGCAACGTGTGCTACCAGCCATGCATTGGGTATTCATCGTGGACAACAAATGGGTGACAAAACAATTATGCAATATGTGAGTCATCTGGATACGGTGAAGGTTGGTGATGCAGTGATTTCAAGCGGTGAAGGCTTAGTGTTTCCGCAGGGTTTTGCATTAGGTACTATTGCAACTTGTCAGCAGAATGGACTTTATTATGCTATAGCGGTCAAGCCAGCACTCGATTTACAGCAGTTACGCTATTGTGTATTATTGGCTCGAGCAACATAACAATACAGAGGAGTTAGTATGCATTATAAAAGAATATTATTGGTAGCAACCTTATGTGGTATTATGCATATGTCGTCATATAATATGGAACAGGTTGAAGAACTAGATGGGCCATACAGATATATAGAATCCATCCGAGCATTGGTTGAACAACATGTAAAAGAAATGGAGCGTAAGGCTATACGCACAGCACGGGAACAGATAGATGCATTGAAACAAGAAATGCCTCAAATAAACGACGAGAATTCTCTTGCTGTATTTATGGAATCAATAATCTCAGTTATGGAACCATTAGAAAAAAAAGTGGGGCCGTTAGATGAATCTAAGGTTGAAGAATTAAAAAGTTTGTTTGAGAGGCAGGTTGTACAAGTACCTACAAAAGCACATGAACGACAATCAGTTGCACGTATAGCCATAGAATTAATAGGTAAACATATTAACTACTTAGAAGAACGTATAGAAGATGCAACACAAGAACCATTTTGGGTTGATACATCGAAGTATAATGCTACTCAGATACTCAATTCTACAACCTGTTTGAGTGATTCTTCGGCAAAGTCACTCATTAGGATAGCACGTATATTGCATAGAGGTGCAAATCCAAGTGCATTATATTGTGGATACACCGCACTGCATCGCGCTATGCTGGAAGATATGGCTTCTATACTCGTACTGGTCAAGCTTGGTAAGGCCCATGTAGATGTTTTGGATAATCAAGGAGAGACACCTTTATTGTTCCCGATACAACATGCGGATATAGCGCGTGCAGAACGCAACATACGAACTTTATTGGCACTTGGAGCTGATCCAAACAAGCAGGATCAAATGGGTATGAGCGTATTTATGCATGCAGTGCAGCGAGGGGCATCTGAGTTTCTGATATATCAATTTTTACGATACGGTGCACGTGTAGACTTGACGTGTAACCATAATAAAAAAGCACGTGACTATTATTCGGGAACATCTGATATAATAAAAAATATGTTAGAACATGGGACCGAATCTGCCGATTATCAAGCTATTAAAGATACCGTACCAAAAACTTCCGAAGGTGAATATTTCATTAGCTATATTGAACAGAACATGATCTGGGCTCTTGTCGAATATGAAGTGCAATTAGAGGATTCTATAGCCAAGGAATATGCAGGATTTGAGCAACTCATATGAAGAATTTTTGACGATACCCACCAAGAGCTCTAGGAGACTCTCTATACCTGGATAAAAAAGAGTAAAAAATAGCAATTTTATCTTTGACTTTAGGCTGAATTTCCTCTACAATCTTCTTTATTGAAATTATCTGATAAGGGCGGTTAGCTCAGCTGGTAGAGCATCAGTCTTACAAACTGGGGGTCACAGGTTCGAGTCCTGTACCGCCCACCAGAATACCCATCAGATATAATCTTTGAATATGTTCCTCGGTAGCTCAGTCGGTAGAGCAAACGACTGTTAATCGTTAGGTCGCAGGTTCGAGTCCTGCCCGAGGAGCCAAACTATTTTCTACCCCTACCAGGGGCCAGAAAATCCACGAATTGTGGAGCTGTAGCTCAGTCGGTTAGAGCGTCCGCCTGTCACGCGGAAGGTCGCGAGTTCGAGTCTCGTCAGCTCCGCCATTTATTTTATAAAAAAATGACTGGCATTTTCCTATAAAAATGAACTATAAAATTAACCCGGTGTAAAAGCCGGGTTTTTTACTACTTACAGGTTTACAAATATGGTTAGATTGTTAATTATATATGTAATAATCACTCTTAATTAAACCTATCACTTGAAGTTTTATGCAAAATCTTTACTATCGAATAATAGTAGAGTGTTTTTAATCTTATTTAGGAATGGAGGATTCTGCATGAAGATCATGCAAAAATTTTTTATGCTTTCGTTAATATTCCTTCTTATTGGTTCAATTTCTTATGCTATGGAGAAGCCAGAGCATAAACTTGCTCTTGAGCTGCAATCCAAAGGCAAAGGGAAGACAAGGAAAATAAATGAATCAAGTTCTGCTCCTCAAGTTAATCAAGAACAACCCGTGTCAACTGATACAAGTGATATAGCCAAATTAAATCGATTATTGGCTAAAGTATTTGCGCAAGCACCCATAGATGTCAAAAACATTGTGAATCACTTAAAGGATCCAGATTTCTTTGAAGAACCTAGTTATAGATTTGCATTTTTTATAGGTGCACCTGGTGTTGGTAAATCAACACAAGCAGATGCGGTTGCAGCGGAATTATTGCAATATGGATGGTCACATCAAAAATATGCGAGTACAGACTTCCAAGATAAAAATAGGGGTGGTACTGCCGAAAAATTAAACAAAGTATTAAATTCGATAGATCCTAAGCAAAAAACTTTATTATTAATAGAAGAGATCAACCATCTTTTTGAACATGCAGATGATAGGCATCATGATACGGATGCAACATCAAAATCTTTGTGGTCTTTTTTAGATGCACAAAGGTTTAATCATAATTTTTTTTTGGTTGGGACTATGAACAAAATTGAAGATGCCCCACAACAAATTAAAAGTAGAGCACTTGGTAAAAATATATGGATATCAGAAGCGGTAGGTGATGCCGTTAAGATAGACATATTGCGTACCTGTTTTGCAGGCAAAAAATTTACTACGTTGCACACATCATGTGATGATGCTTTTTTTAAAGAGTTTGTACAGAGGATTATCGATTGGAATATACGGGATTTAACGTCGCTTGTTTTTAAAGCAGAGGCAATTTTCAGAAGAAAAGATCAGACAAGTAAAAAAAGAGTTATTCGTAAAGAACATTTAGAAGAAGCCTTAAGAGAGCTTGTAGATGAAAAAAAACGTGTTAAGTGGGGAAAGCAGAAGGAATCAACAGCTGAAAGACAAGATCGTCTTTTTATACAACAGCAGTTTATACAGTTAATTTTAGATATGAAAGCTGGAAAATTTAATTCTACAACCGTGAGGGAGATTACGCGTTTTATGTCAGATACTATACCCTTTATGGGTGAATCTCCAGAGGATAAACTAAAAGTTATGACTCATATATTTACTGATGAACAATGGGAAATGATGAGAAAATTAGTTGAAAACGGTGATAAAAGACGTGCTCAAATTGATGCGAGAAAAAATCGTTGTGCAATTCAATAGTTTTTAAGGTGTTATTAGTTTATCTAAAATTAAATGGATGTGTTATATGATTAGAAAAATTATGTGTTTTATGCTTTTATCTTTGAATACATTACTGGTACCAATGAGCCCCAAGTCAGTTGTTTTGGTTAATGTTGCAGCTCAAGAAAATTTGCCAGTTTCTCGCTCAATCCTTCCTGTAGCATTAGGTACTGACAAAAATACTTCTTATGGATATGATCATGCATCAGTCAAGCAGATGCCCCATTCGCCACAAAGCGAATATACCGCATTGCAGCTTGCAGGTGAAAAAGTAGCACTGGAAAAATTACAAACAGATCTAAAAGAAGAGCTTGAAGGGTGGTTATTGCCTTTTCAGCAAAGATATAAAACACAGCAAAAAGAAGAAGTTGATAGGATATTGGCAGATCCGCTTACAGATGCATTAGCTACTATTAAAACCGCTGATATAGAAACTGCTATTGATGCGTTTGATAGATTTAGTAATGGCATCTTGTGGCCTGATGTGCGAAACAATGGAACTCAAGTATGCACAGGTAATATACAAACAAATCTTCCTGCTAATCAAAAAAGAACCTATACAGAACAAGAATATGCAGTAGCAGAAAATTTATTGAAATCACGTGATGATTACAAGGCATATGTAGCCCAACAAGAACAATTGAACAAACAACGTGAGGAACAACAAAAGAGAACACCGAGTCCTGATCTCGATATGGATATGCTATCTACATCTGCTTATAGTAGCACCCACAACATTAGTTTAAAAATTGACCAACGCATTACTAATGCATTAAATAAAATCGATGTCAAAACGATAGATGATTTACCGCAGTTTTTAGATGCTGTAGGGCAGACACTTAATGATCTGGAACAACAAGGATTACTTGCGCCAGAAGAGCAAATTAATGCTTTGGTTATAATGGTTGGTACTTATTTACAAGATATGGCGGATACGGGAAAATGGAAAGATAATTTTGTAGAGTTTGTGGAACAACAAGGTCAGTCAATGAGAGATGCTGCAAATGCTGCTTATAAAGATTTTCGTGAAAAAAATCCTGAATTGAATCTTCCTGAGGGTTTAGACTATGGAAAAATTGAAGAGCTTGATCAGATTATTTCATCAACAATAGATGAAGATTTGAACTTATCACCAGAAGAAAAAGTATATGTAGATAGAGCGAGACATCTGGGTAAACTTACCCGCACCGGTTTTATATATGCTGCTTTTTTATATACCACAGGAAAGTTAGGGGCTTGGGAGGCTGCTGGCTTTGTAAATACAACTACAGTACCTATTTTAAAAAATGGTTATTATGAGGTTAATGGTTTTAAGTTCACAGAATATTATTATAATAGGTTGTGGAAGAATGGTAGGCATTATCCTGGTTTAAGAGCTGAATCTATATTAAAGGGTGCAGAGAAGATTTTACCAGATCCTAAAGGCTATCCTGGTTTTTATAAGTATATATATGATGGTTGGGAAATGGTATACAATCCATCCACAAAAATTGTTTCTCATTTATCTGGACTAAAAAATAAATAAGGATCACATTAATGAAAGATATCTTTATTACACCAAGTGATATAAAAAAAGACATAAAAGAGATAGAGCAACTTGGCGCTCAGGTTTCACAAAGATTGAATTTAATGGCCCAAAATATTAAGTATATATTTTCCAAAATAAAATTATGTGAAAATATCGAATCTGCAGAAAATTATTTTGAGATTTTAGATGATATTCAATCGATGTTATCAATATTAGTGTACAAATATGATATGGGCATACCGGATCGCTTGTGGCGATTCATGAGTGATTTTGATAATTTTGAGGAAGCTAAAAAGTATTATTTCCCACAAATAAAAAGTGGAGAATATTCCTTTTAAGGTATAACTAAAATAAAAAGACTCTCATTTAATTTATAAAACGATACCTTTTTTTTCGGTATAAATAGCCCTAACACTTTCAGCTCAATACTCCTAACAATAGCGTTAATTCCTCTTTGAATATACTCCATCTGAAGGTTCGACTGTGTCCGGCGAAGCTTTAGCGAAGACGGAAGTGTACCCAGTGTTTGCCGCCATACGAAATGATTAGAACTATTTACGATCAAATCGAATAGAAAAATGTATAAATATTAACCTGGTCTAAATGCCAGGTTTTTTGCTTTCTCAGAGGCGTTTGACTGATATTATTATTCTTAGTAACATAGTATTAGTTATATTTTTAACCCTAATGCCCAAGAGGTTCATATGGTTTTTAGCATTCTTCATATACCATACCGAACACAACTTATCGTTTCTCTCATAGAGGCTCCTTGCTGGCGTTGGGCTAATTCTTGGCGTTAAGCCACCTATTCTTTTTTCCCTAAATTTATAATTTTTTTTGTTTTATCAAAAATTTGCTTTTGAGTGGTTTTTTCTGCTCTTAAAGCCTATATATCTATTGTATAAGGATTTATCATGAATAAATTTTTAATAATCGTTTTTACATGCTTTTTTTCTTCTTTGGTAGCAATAGCAGACGAATATAATTTTAGATTGGCAACACCAACAGACCTTGATTCATTAGTTAATTTAATGAACAAGGAAGCATCAACAGAAGAGGGAATTGTTATCCCACCTAAAAAATTTCGTAGTGCTTATTTCCAAAGTGCTATAGAAAATAATGAGCTATTTGTAGTTACCCAAGGAGAACATATTATTGGATATAAAAAGCTTTTTGTAATAGATGATCAAGAAAAGCAATTATCTATTCTAGAAGATGAAATTCGTTGTCAGGGTGCTGATAGTGAGCTTATTTATAATGGTGTTATTTCGTATGAAAATAATGTAATAAACTTTTTTGAGCATAATGATCAACAACTTAAGATTGACAATGCAGTATATATTTACAATGGTGGTGATTTTACCAAAAAAGAGTATAGAGGACAGGGTTTAAATAAGTTACTTATGCAAAAAGCACTTGATTCAATTGCGTCAAAAGTAATTGACTATATACAGCATAATAAGAGTGCTTATATTGCGTTATTATACGGTATAACTGAAAATAATGGTTCATATACACCTGGAGCTATGCATGACAGAACAAGGCCAATTGTGTCTCAATTTGTACCATTTGCTCAACACGTAGCAGCGTGTATTGGTTATTCATCAAAAATAAATTCAGTTTTACATACACGCTATCGTGCATTTAAGCCTAGTTTTGATCAGGAAAGTACAGAATTTAAGCCTCTATCTGATGAATATGCAGTACCAGGGGCTGGAGTTGTATTAGCCTTTCCGCTTAAAAAAGAGGTGTTGCATGAAGATTAAACTATTAATTTTTTTAACAATCATGCTTCTTGTTGGTATAAGTAGCTATTATTATTTGTCATCAAGAGAACCAATCGGTTCTCTTGATGATATAATGATTAGAAACTTACAAGAATATATTCGGATTGATACAACACATCCGAATCCTAATTATCAACAAGCATTGTGCTTGCTTGAATCATATGCATGTAGAGATGGCTTTCTATTCAAAAAAATTATGCTTCCTTCCGGAAATCCAGTTGGAATTATTAGTTTTTTGGGTACCGATTCATTCAAGCCCTCTTTAGTGCTTAATCACCATATGGATGTGGTACAAGCAACAAATGTAGCTGAATGGGTGGCAGATCCATTTGCAGCACAAATAATTGACGGTAATCTTGTTGGCAGAGGGGTGCAGGATATGAAGGGGATTGGCATGGTTCACTACTTTGCGCTCAAAGCATTAAAAGACAGTGGATTTGTACCAAGCAGAACTATTCATATATTAGCTGTGCCAGATGAGGAAGTTGGTGGATTTAAAGGGACTAAAGAATTTGTTAATTCTGATATATTTGAAAGTCTTAATATCGGGTTTGTTATTGATGAGGGACATGCATCAGGTTTAGACGATGTACTAGAGATCAAAGTTTCAGAGCGTAAACCGATTCAAATTATTGTACATGGTAAGGGTGCGTTAGCACACGGTTCGCATTTGCAGAATTTTAATGTTGCGCATGAACTTATACAATTTCTTAACTTCATAGTAAATCTTCATGTTAAAAGTCAGATTGAATCGCGTACTACAGCTCCTGGAAAATTATTATCATTAAATATTAGTTCTTTGACTGCAGGTGTTCGTAAACCTGATGGTACTGTAGCCTATAATATGATTCCAGATGATGCTCAGGCTTCAATAGATATTCGTGTGCCCCCAACTATTAAGAAAAAAGATGTAATTGAATTATTAGATGATGCATTTAAGAAGTATCGACATTTGACGTATAAAATTATGGCTCAAGCAGATGAAGAACCAGATTTTTCTGAAGATGAAACATTCTTATATAAAGAACTTAAAAAAACAATTCAATCATTTGGCTATGATGTTAAACCACATTATTTTGAAGCATCATCTGATTTGCGGTTTTACTTGGCTAAAGGCATAGATAGTGTAGGGTTTACGCCATTTACCATTCAAGATAATATTCATGGTACAGATGAGTCTGTTCCCGTGAGACAATTAATAAAGGCGCGGGAAATTATGACTGAATTTATTCGTAACTTTACGGCTTAGTGGATTACTTTTATTTGAACAATTATGACGTGGATTATACTTAAATACTGGGTTTAGTTAGAGAGGATATATTGAGAGCGTCAGGTTATGTCATGAATTTTATGTGAACGTAAATCCATGAAATGTTTGTTTATTCTTACTATAGAAATTAACCCGGTGTAAAAGCCGGGTTTTTTTATTGCTTTTTAAATATGCAAAAACTATTTCTTATAGATGCAGATTTTCTTATTTGTTTAATTTTTTTATATCTAGGTATATAAATAGTTCAGATTACTTTTTAAAAATGAGAGTAGCTATTATGAAAATAACTTTTTTCGGTGCAACAGAAGATGTGACTGGTTCAAAATATCTGGTTGAACACGAGCATACAAAAGTTTTAATTGATTGTGGGATTTTTCAGGGCAATGAAGAACTTAATAAACGTAATTGGGATCCATTGCCGATTGATCCAAAAACAATTGATGCTGTTGTACTTACGCATGCGCATATAGATCACACGGGATATGTACCATTATTAGTTAAAAATGGTTTTAAGGGAAAAATTTATTGTTCCAAAGCAACGTATGCATTATGTCGTATTCTGTTAATTGATAGTGGGGCAGTGCAAGAAAATAATGCTGAAAAAGAACATAAAAAGCCATTATATACGCGAAAGGAAGCTGAAGAATCACTGAGGTATTTTCAGACGGTTGCGTATGACTCACCAATTGTATTAAGTGATTCATTATCCTGCACATTAATTCGTTCCGGACATATTTTGGGATCGTCATTTATTGTGTTGTCGGATGGCAATACTACATTGACCTTTTCCGGAGATCTTGGGCGACCGGACCAAATAATTATGAAATCTCCGCCGCAACTCAAACATACTGATTATTTAGTATTGGAATCAACGTATGGTGATCGGTTACATGATATAGGAGATCCGATAGAGCAGTTGCGAGACATTATTAATCAAACGGTGAAAAAAGGTGGCAAGATTATTATTCCTACATTTGCTGTAGGGCGAGCGCAGAAAGTTTTATATTATTTATATCAATTGAAACAAAAACATACTATTCCGAATATTCCTATTTTTCTAGATAGTCCAATGGCTATTAAAGTGACAGATTTATATTGTGAATTCCCCGATGAGCATAAATTTTCAGTAAAATTATGTGAAGATATTTTTGGTATTGCAACGTACATACATAATATTGATGATTCAAAGCACATTGATCGTATGAAGGGGAGTGCCATTATTGTGGCGGGCAGTGGAATGGCCGATGGCGGCCGTATTGTGGACCATTTTAAACATTTTATCTCTGATGCCAAGAATACTATTGTTTTTGTGGGTTATCAGGCAGATGAGACCAGAGGTCGTGATTTAGTACGTGGTGCACGAGAGATAGGGATAGATGGCAAGACATATCCCGTGCGTGCAGATATAAAGAAGCTAGATATGCTTTCTGCACATGCTGATTATAATGAGATTTTGGCATGGCTTAGTTCTTTTGGCCATATTAAACAAGTATTTCTAACCCATGGTGAAATACAAGCGTCGGAATCGTTACAAAAGAAAATTAAAGAACGTTTTGGATGGCAGGTAGTTATCCCAAAATATGCAGAATCATTTGAATTAGTTTAAATGGTTCGGTACATTATAAATCTTAACCCGAGTCCTGAGAAACTCGGGTTTTTGCTACTCAATTTTGACTATTTTTTAAAACAAACTAACCTTAAAGTAACGTTCGTTGCTTGTATAAGGCCCAGTTAATGGCATGAGGTTGGCCTATGGCCTGGGTAGAGAGCATCGCACATTCTTGAAAATGGGGTCATTCTGATAATTTAATGAGGAATTTTAGTCATGAATATTAAATGGAGTTCTTTGGTACTTTCTGTACTTATGGCATGCAATGCTGCTGCTCAGGTGGTTATAGATCAGAAAACATACGTTGATTTAGACCTAAAGCATACGGATAGAAAAACGCTTGGTGATATGGTTAATAACACCATAACACTCAGTGGTCGTAATAGGTTAAATAATTTGTTTTTGAACCCGACCGCGTCTTTGGATGTGCTCAGAAATAGACAACAATGTATTGCGCACTTGCGTGATCACGAGGTGCTGCATACCTCACTCAAGGACTTGTTAAACCAATTGGCTCAGCACGAGTTCTCTTTACATGAACACATTGCAAAAGATCCACTGGTTGAGAAGGTTTTGGATCGCGTATATTTTTCTTGGCCTGTATTGAAAAAATTTAATACCTCAGCATATGCGCTGTATTTTGGATATATAACCCACATTGTAGGATTGTGTGCACCGCTTGCAGAACACATTGCTTTACATATGGGGATTGATTTGCTTGCTTCTCATAAGCATTGTTCGCATCATGATCATGGTCACAAAAAACATGATCACAAAAAGAAGCATAGCCACAAAAAAGATCATGAACAAGTAAGTGATCTTTCATATTATGGGGTACAGGTGCTCCACTGGGGTTTACATGTACCGGGGTTGTATGATATGGGTGCCGATATTTGGCACCGTGCTCAGATGATGAAATATTTGCAAAATGAGATGATTCATATTGCGGCGTATGTGCGGAAGTCTCGAGAATTATATGCGTTATTACAAAAGTCGCATAATAACTTTGCAATGATAGAGGCATATAACACATTAGATAACTTCTTTGGATCGTCTGCTACTTGTTCTGATGCGTGCAAGCGTTTGTTCCAATTATTGGAGCGTACTACATTTACCGGTGAGGCTCGTGTGTTTAACAACGTAGGTAATGTACTGGCTGCATATAATGCATATAGAGATTCACGCGATGAATTATTACTTTTAGCGGATGCTATTGGTGATATTGATGTATGGGTTGGATCCGCTCAGTTGCTCAAAAACACCACAAAATCAGATACGTGGTGTTTTGTTACATTTGCTGCTACTGAATCTCCTCGAATAGTAGGAAAAAATGTTCGCCATCTTTTTATTAATAAGGAACAAGTCAGAGGATGGAATATCTCTACTGTGCGCGGCACACATATATTTATCACGGGAGATAATGGTGCTGGTAAATCAACCTACCTGAATGGTACGGGGCATGCGGTTATACTTGCACAGACGCTAGGTATTGTTCCTGCTGAATATTTTGAATTAACACCGTTTACACATATTTGTACATATCGCTTTATAGAAGATAATATTTTTGAAGGAACTTCACGTTTTTATGCAGAGTGCATGCGTGTAGACACTATCTTAAAAACAACTCAGGACAGTAATGGTTTTTGTTTTGTAGCGCTTGATGAGCCATATACAAGCACCAATCGCGAACGTGGGCTTCAATATCTACAAGAAGCACTTGCTAAGTTATTTGGTATGTACCATGTAGTGAGCTTGACCTCAACGCACTATGGTTCATTAAATACGCTATTTGATGTTCATGAACAGGTGCAATGTTTGCATTTATCATAAATTACGTATAGAGACTATTGTAAACCCGGTGTAAAAGCCGGGTTTTATTTTTCGAACTGTTTAAGCATTTTGCTTTTTTCTTTTGCATACTGATTAGCATTGATTTCTTCAAAGTCAATGGTTCCTTTGTTGGTCCATGTTCCTTTGAAGAATGTATTATGGTCATTATTTGCATTTTTTGTCGTAAAAATAATAGTACCGGTATAACCTGATATGGTACCAGATCGGTGAATAACTACATTCTCCACCTCATATACTCTATTTGATTTTTGATCATCGAATATTATATTTTGGATTTTGTTAATTTTAAATATCTTATCGTAGACTACTTCTGGTTTGAAAAATGAATGAAATAAAATGTATTGTAAATAGTAAAGTGTGCCATCACTTCTCCTGAATACCAGAGTATTTAAATTATGTATTGCATTACCAGGAATCATAGAAATTAATAATGGTATTTCTTGATCAGCAGTTATAGTAATAACATTCGCAACCGTTGGTTCATAAAGTAAAACAGCACTTTTATTAAATAACCATAATGGATATGGCTTATAAAGGGATAAGTATTTCTTATCAAAAATAGCAATGTTATAATCAAATCCTGGAACTTTGAATTGCTTATGCCCAGGGATATAAACAGATGGGGTTGAATATATCCAGTTTTTTGTTTCTAACTGAGTAGGCGTAACGGCTTTGAGTGCTTTTACCATATCAGGCAGCAGAAGCGTTTTGATGAGTTGTTCTCGGCGTGTTGGATCTACTTGTTGCATACGAGCTAGTGTTTGTTTACTCTGTGCAATATCATGGGTTAGTACTGCCAATGTATCAAAAAAAGTTTTGAAATCTATTACATTCTGGTCATTCAAGCATGATTTTAATAACACCACGATGTCTGCAGGTTCCGTTGGGGCATCAGTTAATGCACCTGATGCGGCAATAAAGTTGTGTGTATTTGTTTTGAGCGAAGGGACTTGTTCAACTTCAAGCTTTTGTGCATTTTCTAGGTGCTGTAACATGTCAGTTACGAGCTTTAAGTTGTAACCACCACCATAACATGTCATCCAGTAAAAAAAGCTTGTATGAATGTTATTGTGTAAGAATTTGATAAATTTATTAAATTCAGGGACGGTAAAGCCAGCTATATAAGCACCATAGCTCTGAGCACGTAGATTATTTATAGTCCACTCAAATCGTAATAATGATGTTAAGCCATGGCCAATAAGATATATATTCCATAGGCCATATAAAGGGTTGTATTTGTGGGAAGTAACAAAAAATGATAATAATGGATCAATTGTATGTATGGTATCGAGATTCATAAAATCCGATACAATGCTAGGCATCAATAGTTTCCTTTTAAGAGTTCCCCATGTATTGTTGAGTTGTTTATCTAGTTCTTCTATGTTTTTTATGGGTATTAAAATATTGGTATGATCTACCATAAATCCCAACATCAGTTCTTGCTCAGTAATACCATTTTTTTGTGTAATTTTTGTTATATCTTTCTGATTATTTTTTTGTATAGCTTGCCAATTATTTTTAAGATATTGTTTATATAATTGTGGTATTAAAAGATAAATATCTGATTTTACGTGTTTGTACACGTACCATTCATTAAAATTAAACGGTACCACTTGAGCACAATATAAATTGATAAGATCTATGGTTTTATCGGTATGTGTGCCTTCCAGAGATAATTGTTTGTTGAGCGCTATTTTTTTGGCCTCTAAATTTATTTTTTCTGTATAGAGTTGGGCAAGTTGTGTTTGATAGTGTGGATTTTGTGCGGCATCTTTGAGTATGTTTGTTATTTTTGTTTGAAGATCCGTAATTGAATGGTTGATATCATCTACTGTTTGTTCTACTTTTTTTTGTTCGGTGACTATATTTTGTATTTTTTCTATAAAAGATGGGTCATTTTTTAATTTTTGGGTTGCTTTTGTTCTTCTCGTATGAAAACTGTGTAAAATTGAACCGGTTACAAGTATGGGAGCTACTTTTTGCCTGAGTGCATCTTGCAAGTGGTAGCGCAATGCCATGGCCCCCGTGTAAGTATTTTCAGTAGAACCTTTATCGAATATAATAATAGCATTGAGTGGTCTTTCTGGAGCAGTATTGGGATCGAGTAGGGCAGGACTTTCTTTTTCCATGCAGTTTGAAAATAGAAATGTAAGAAGAAAGGTAATATATATATATATTGGGTTACAATGCCGATTCCCCATAAACATCCCATGATTCAGAAAGATAAATCTGTATACTATATCCTTATATTAATATATTAATTCTAATTGTAAATAGTCAATATATTGTTATAAAATTGTACAAGAGGAGATGTAGGTTACCTGGTAGGGGTTTTGAGAGTTGCCTTTTTGATTAGTTCTTGCCAATTATTTCATGAATCACATCTTGATGGTTCAGAGAAAATGTTTGATATTTTTTTGCATCAAACTTTTGCTTCATGAGGTCGATTTTCTGCAATTGAAATGCTTCGTATGTTTTTATGTAATATACTTTGTTTTTCATGTCTATTGCACTTGTCCATTGTGTATATTCTGTAAGACCATTGTGGTCTTTGACGGTACCTTTGGGAATGTCAAAATTATTGAGCAAGTGGAATGCTTGATAGATACTCTCAAGTTCTGTTGATGCTTGTGGCGCTGCCTGGGTAAATGTGGTAATGCGTACAAAGCGAGATGGTGGTGTAAAGTCTCCGGGGAGCCCCAACATCCCGGTGCCTTGTCCGAGTGATGCAAAGGTCATGCCCCCCATGTCTTTCGGTTGTGTGGTAATTGGAGAAAGATGAATGTAATTACGTAAATTGATCAAATGCCAATCGAAATTTGGGGAATTAGTGATAACACCAAGCGGGTTATCATGCATGTGCAAATTTCCATTTATATATTCAACAACTAAGCTTTTACCGGTTGCATCATGTATGATCAAGTGTGCAGGTGGAAGACCTAGTTTGCCAGGTAGATTTGCTTTTGAGACGTATATGTTTGGTAAGGTGTTTTTTATATCTTGAACATTGGAACAAGTGGTAAGCATCCAAGTGAGGAGCATCCACATAGGCAGGGACTTATCATACTTATCAGGAGAAACTTCTTGGTATTCTGCAAATCCGGGAAAATAAAAAAAACCACCAGCAAGGCCAGTTTCATTAACGCCATCTACAAAATAGGGAAACCCAAAGGCGTTGGTACCAATAGCAGCATATTTAGTTTGCCAGGAAAGACCCCCTTGATCATCTGTTGGGGTAGGTGCTGCAAAGTTGTATGCATGGGGGACAAATAATATATCAGATTGTAGGTCCTGGCCAAACTCTAATGTACGCCCATAGGTGTAGCCATTTTGTGTGTTTTTTAGAAATAAACCGGTACATGAAAATAATTTGATGGATATACAACAAGTCAGAAGGATGATTTGTAATTTTTTCATAATGCTCCAATGTAAAAAAGCCTTCTATATATATAGAGGGCTTTTTTAAAATAGATTTATGTAACTTTTTTTTATTGATTATTTCTTGGTTCTTTTCTTTCAAGTTCTAAAGAGAACTTGCTTTTATCATCGGTGCTTTTGTGTTTAATTTCTACTTGTTGGCAACTACGGAATACAAAAAGTAATACCAAGGCAACTACTACCACAACAATTATGACTTGTAATTGTTTACTTATATGCATTTTTTTTCCTTTTTTAATTTTTTTTACCGGTAACACTAGCAATCATATCAAATGATGATATAGATTTGTCAATATATTATTATGGACATACAAATGATATAAAAAAATTAAGGAGTACTAATATGAATATGTTACTTCCTGATAATGTCCTGCACCTGATGCGAGCGATTATTGGATCAATTGGTGTGCTTGTTATTTGTTTAGGTGCATTGCGTTCACTGTATCAGTTAGCGTTGTTTGTATTGCGTGATGCGTTTGATTTGAATTACATTCGTCTACAATTTGGCGACAGTGTAATTCTTGGTCTTGAATTTATGGTAGGCGCAGACATTATTGGGTCACTGGTTGCTCCTGATTATTATAACTTAGGCTTATTAGCAATTATTGTAGTTATCAGAACAATTTTAAGTTATTTTCTGACCAAGGAATTGGAAGAGTTGAAGACTGTACAGCGCACCAAATAATGATTGGTCGTGAAAGGTAACAATATGAACAGTATAATTGTGCGATATGTAGTGTTAGTTGCGTCTATTATGCTATGTGATATGTATGCACGTGACAATGCAAATATACGTGTAGAGATCACCATCCCTGCTATTTTGGCAAATGAATTAAAGGAAAATCAAAGATTATTGGTGCGTGATTTGGATCCATTTTTCAGGTCGTATGGTTTAACATTTGTTACGGCAACAGAATTACATATTACGTTGGTATACATAGATAATATGCCCACTGACAAATATGCTGATTTAGAACTTGCGCTACAACATGCGGCACAACGTATAGTTCCTATAGATGATATATATATACAAAGTCATCCTATTCTATTAGGACAAAAAATTCCATTTATTGTGTTTCCACTTAAGGAATCAAAAAAATTGCGAAAAGCAATTGATATTATTACTACATCATTACGTGCGAAAAATATAGCAGTCAAGAAATTTATAAATTTTCGCCCACATATTTCATTGGGTTATATAGCAGTGCACAATACCCGCAATGTTGTTGAAAATGTAGGATCATCTAGAGTATTTGATTACAAAGGGACACAATTGAAGGTGGGTTCATCTGGGCTTGTGCCAATAATTGAAAAAGTATGCAGAGAAATTCCAGTGCCTGGTGATGAGATTAGTGCTGATACATTAGTTGTATCGGGTGCGCGGTCATTAAAATATACACTAAAAAAGAAGTGAGTAATATGAAACATATTATTAAGTGCATAGTATGTGTGGTAGTGGTAAGTAACTTAAGTAATTTATATGCAGGTAAAACTCAATCGTGTTTTAAAAAGACACAACCGCCTCAAGTTATACAGACAGATTTGACAGAACGTTCTGGACATACTACTTGGATGGCAGACATGGCAGGACAAATAGCGACCGTGCCATTAAATCGAGTAGTATTACCAGGAACGCATGATGCAGGTACGTGTGATATAACTGAGGAATCGAAATTTATTCCCAATATCACGCAAGAACCTTTTTTAAAAGATTTAATAAAAGCACATGAAGCATTATTTTCCAAAAGTAGTTTGGTACGACGTATAGCCGCAAAATGGGCAAAAGCACAATCAACGTCGATTGCGCAGCAATTAGTAGATGGGATTCGCTACTTTGATTTGCGTCCAGGCTATGATGATGAAGATGATCGTTTTAAAATTCATCATGGTCTTTTTAGTACAAATGTAGATGATGTATTGCAGGCGTTTAAAGAATTTGCCGAGCAATATCCTCAAGAAATCGTTGTTGTTAGCTTTAAAATTTTTGTAAACATGGATCAAGATAGGCATGCGCGATTAATACATGATGTTTCTACTGTTCTTGGTGATTGCTTAATTTCAAGAAAAAAGATTTCCACTACGAGCACCCTACAAGATATCTGGAACACCAAAAAGCAAATTGTTTGTTTGTATGGTGATAACAACTACTTAAAAAATGATTATTTATGGTCGTACAATACTATACATACGGTGTGGCCGAATACAACTGATTTAAGTATTTTTAAACAAAAATTGACTGAAGCCCTGACTCAACGTCCGGAATCTGATGCTAACTTTTTTGATTTAGGGTGTTCTCTGACTCCTCAAATAGAAACTATTGTAAAAGGACAAGCAGGAGAGATTTTTGGGGTGTTATTACCAGGGCGTACAGATGCTATTGATTCGCTCGAAGAGTTAGCAGAACAAGCAAACCCTACAATAGTTAAATTAATAAATACTTGGCGGAACCAGGGGGTTTTGAGCAAAGTAAATATCATATCAATCGATTGGTATACCAATTTTGATTTTGTTGCTTTGGTTCAACGCATAAATATGGAACGTGCCAAAAAATAGAATAAGGCCTACTATGTCTACGGTAGGCCTTTTAGAATGGATGATTATTTTTGCATATATGCTTCTATGAACCATAAGCTTTTATCAAGTAAACGGGTAAGCTCAATGTACAAATCGCCCGTACATTGATCGCCAATTTCTATTGATGCATCAATATTGTTACGTGATAATTCGCCAAGAATAGCAAAATTATGTCCTAGATGTTCAACGTGATCTTTAGCTGCAAAAATATTTGTTGGGTATACACGTAATTCTGTATTTTGAACTGCTTCTTGTAATGTGCCCAAGGCGGTACCACCCAAGCTTGTGATGCGTTCTGCTATAATATCTACCTGATCTTCTATTTGTTCAGCGATTTCATCAAACAACTTGTGTAGTGAGATGAATTCTGGTCCTTTTACATTCCAGTGCGCTTGTTTGCATTGTGCATAAAGATCACTAGTAGATGCGAGTGATTTATTGAGCATTGCAATAATTTCAATACGATCTTTTTCCGGTAAACTCATACGTGTCGTGTGCAATTTCATTTTTTTCCTTATTTAGCTGGAGGGGTAAACATTTTTTTCGGTAATGTTAGTGGGTTGAGTAGTCCACCTACACCAGAACCTATTCCTTCACTAACGCCTTCAGATACGCCTTTGCGTACGCGTTGTGTTACATCTTGTACCACATAATTATAAACCACATATGTGATATAGGCACTTACTAATACAATGAGTACAATAAGTAGTATTTTTACATATTTATTCATGAGAGGGTCCCCTTTTTAAATATTTTTCTAATTTAATAATACTGAAAATAATATCTTTAATGCAATAGGTAGTAATGCTACGCATTATTATGCTATAAACGAAGAATAATACGAGCTATAAAGGAGAATGCTATGAACAATCATAAATCAAGTAAACATAGTTATATATTACAAGATTTCTTGCCATTAATTAGTATTTTTGGATTCATTGTTTTATTCACGGTTAGTAAACAATGGTGGTATGGTTGGCATATGTATACTGCTATGTCAGATTTTATGGGTGCATTTTTTGTTATCTTTGGTTTATTTAAAATTGTTAATTTGCATGGGTTTGTTGAAGCGTATCGCATGTATGATATCGTTGCACAACGTAGTAAGGTATATGCGTATATATATCCATTTATAGAACTGATGCTTGGTATAGCATATTTGACCAGGTTTCAATTATTTTCAACGAATGTGATTACCTTTATATTGATGTTTGTCAGTAGCATAGGTGTTGGTCTTGAGTTGGCAAAAGGAAAAAAGATTGTATGCGCATGTTTAGGTGCTGTCTTTAAAATTCCTATGACCTATGTAACCTTAGCAGAAGATGTAGTGATGGGAATTATGGCATTGATTATGTTATATATGGCATAGCTAGCAAAGGAAGTTATATGAAAATTATGCAAGAAGTAATGCTTGATATTCATCATTTGAATGCGTACATATTAGAAGATATACCTGGCAACATAGTAATTAATAATCAAGATAATGGGTTATACATCGTATCCAATAGGTTACAATATGTACGTGACATGGTATTGTTGCATGACATTAAAATACAGCATATATACCAAAAAAAAGATGGGACTGAATTACTGCTGTATTGTCAGCAGAATAAATGTTTGATGCATATTGATTTGAAGCAGATGGTATCCGAAAAAATAAACATAACCGGTGAATTGAATAAATTTGCGTTTACACCATTATTTCTATGGAATGATGCAGTATGTTTATTGGGTACTCAAAATCATATATATGCAGTTGATATATTGCAAAAAAACATTGAGCGTGCAACTGAAGTAACGGTGCGTGAGAATTACCATACCTTTTATCAGTGCTGGAATACATATCGTATGCAACAGGTTATGTTTTGGGACCAAACAAATTTTGTGGTAGTTATACGGGAACATGATCATATAAAAGTTATATTTACGGATCCGCGCCATCATCAACATCAACGTCCGATATTACTATCAGGCGGTGATAGTATAACCGATGTGCGTTATCGGCAAGATAGAATTTTGGTCATTAGAGATCAACGTATAGAGGTTATGGATGTACTAACAGGCAAACAAGGATCCTATACTATAGAAGAACCCTATATGTTTGTGCAAGCAAGATTTTTAGAAAAATCTAATAGTACATTCGTTGCATTATGCCAAAATCCAGAAGACGAAAAACATGCACAGGTTCGGTTATATACAGTGGTAGCGTAAATATATTATTTTCTTGGTAATCATTGGACTTCATGATACCATTTCTGTATAGGATTCAATAAAAACTTGTGGTTAATTATTGTTTTATACAGAAAGGTTCTTTGTGAATTGCTATCAATATTTGATGGGTATTTTCCTTGTTCTGTTTTCTCATGTTACCTGCATGGCGCAGTCTGAGCCATTGTCTATACCTATGGGACTTTTGAGCAGTGCTCTTAACCCACATTTTGTTGCCAAGTTTGCGTTGTTTGTAGCGCTTCTTTTAATGGGTACTATTGCAGCTGGTAGGATATTAAATTCATTATTTAGATTACCATCTATTGCCGGGCAAATTGTTGGTGGCATTATACTTGGTCCATCGCTCTTGAATATGCCTGGTTGGTCATATTTCGCAGCACCATTGCGTTTGGTACAGTATGATACATGGGAAGTATATTCAGTTGCATCATCTGACTTATTTGTTTTTGTTATTGTACTTATATCTTCTGCATTAACCGTTTCATATTTATTGTGGATTGCTGGTAATGAGACTGATATTCGTGATATCTACCAGATTGGTGTAACCGCAATAACGGCAGGTATTTTCGGCGCGTTGTTTCCTATATTTTTAACTGTAATAGCTATGTATTACGGGAGTGTAGTCGAATGGAGTTTAACAGAAACAATTGGTATAAGTCTTGCTTTTGCAGCTACGAGCGTTTCTATTCCTGTTGCTATGTTGTTTGCCTATAATAAAATGTACTTACAAAGTTCAAAAGCAATGTTGGGTGCTGCAATTATAGATGATATTTTTGCAGTTATTTTATTATCAGTGTTTTTCATAGTGGCAGAGGCAGGCATGTTTGGTGCGGTTGGTAATTTGGCTGTTGGCCACAGTGTAGGATTAGTAAGCGCATTGGTCTATATGATTGGTACATTAATAGTGATAGCCGGTGCAGGTTATTGGATAATTCCTTTTATTATGCAGTGGCTAAAAAAACATCACTATACACACCTGATTGCACCGGTTGCAAATGCAAAAATGCTCTTATATTTTGCAGGTGCCGAATTGATTGGCGGCCTAGCAGGTATTACTGGTGCATATTTTGCGGGATTGTTTCACCGCCGTATTGATGAAAGTCATCGTGCAGAAAAAGTTTTTTCTCCGTATGTCCATGCTATATTATTGCCACTTTTTTTGGGCTCTATTGGATTGCAAATTGATATTAGTATATTGGATAAAGCAGCATGGCTTATTGTTGCATTATTATTGTTATTAGCTATTGTTTCCAAATTGATAGGTTGTTGGATGGCGACTGCTTTGAGCAATTGGTGGTACCAACGTAATGCTTATCATTGGCGTTGGATTGATACCTATTTATTTGGGGCATCAATGGTAGCGCGGGGTGAGGTTGGCTTGGTTGTAGCAACTGTTTTATATGGTTCAAAAGTAATTTCTCCGTATCAATATGTCATTACGGTGATGGTGATTGTACTGACTACCATAGCAGCACCTATTATGTTAGGCGTTGGATTTCATTGGCTGGCTCAATTGGAGGCAGGTAAAAATGCAGAAGACTTTTCTATGAATATAGGGGTTTTCCCGGTAATAGGGACCACCCAAATGTTTAATATCATTGTAGGCCGATTGAGTGCGGGTGGAGCCTATAAAACAACAGTAAGCATGAGTCAGGGGCGTAAAGTAGTCAATATAGAAGAATTACAGGTAAAACTTATTTTATGTCCCGATGAAGGGATTATTTTTAAGGGTAATAAAGAGCATATTAATGACATACTACGTATTGTCAAAGAGGCAATAGATCTTGATGTGGCACGGCTCAGTGTTATTTAAAATACGGGCTTAGGTCTTTACAAGTACCCTATTTTAAGCAATACTTATAATCAATAAAAAATACCTTTCTAAAGTTTCAAATAGTCAATTTTAAGGATTAATGAGCTATGAAAAAAGAGATTCACCCAGAGCTTTACGAAATTACCGTATCATGTGCATGTGGCAGTGCCTTTAGAACCCGTTCTACCGAAAAAGAAATTAATATGACCTTGTGTTCTAAATGCCATCCATACTTCACTGGCGATCAAAAATTCGTTGATACTGCTGGTCGTATTGAAAAATTCCAGAAAAAATACGCAAATAAAAAAAAGTAAGTAAGGTAGGTACTCATTGTGTCAGTCCAATTAGCACTATGGGAGCGTATGCAGCAACGACAACAGGATTTGTTGGCTGCGCTTACTGATCAAAATCTCGATAGAGTTAAGCGCCAAGAGATGCAGAAAGAATCTTCGCATCTTGAGGCGTTACTTACTAAATACAGAAAAATTAAAGATTTAGAACAACAAATCGCCGATACCAAAGCGCAAGCTGCACAGTCACAAGACGTAGAAATGGCAGAGTTGTTTCGGGAAGAAGTTGCTAACCTTGAAAGTCAATTAGCACAAGCGGAGCATGAGCTTGATAATTTTATGGCTCCGCCAGCAGAGCTTGATGATCGTTCGGTGTTCATAGAAATTCGTGCAGGTGCAGGTGGCCAAGAGGCAGCGTTATTCGCATCTGATCTATTACGCATGTACACTAATTATGCCTTACAGCAAGGTTGGCGTACTGCAATAGAAAGTGAAAGCCATACAGATCTGGGTGGTTATCGTGAAGTAGTATTGCATATAGAAGGTACAGGGGCATTTGGTCACTTTAAGCATGAATCAGGTGTGCATCGCGTACAGCGTGTGCCTGCAACAGAAACCTCAGGCCGCGTACATACCTCAACAGCGACGGTTGCCGTGTTGCCCGAAGCAGAAGAGGTTGATGTAAAAATCAACCCATCGGATTTACGTATTGATGTGTTCCGTGCTAGTGGTGCTGGTGGACAGCATGTAAATACGACCGACTCTGCCGTGCGTATTACGCATATACCAACCGGTGAAGTAGTCAGTTGCCAAGATGAACGCTCACAACATAAAAATAAAGCAAAGGCACTCAAGCGTTTACAATCGCGACTTTTAGTTGCTCAGATTGAAAAGCAACAAGAAGAGATGAGTAAAATGCGCAAAGAGCAAGTGGGTACTGGTATGCGTGCAGAAAAAGTGCGTACATACAACTTTCCACAAAACCGTGTGTCTGATCATCAAGTAGATATAACGCTCAAAAAACTCGATAGGGTGATAGAAGGGGATCTTGGTGAGATCATTGATGCATTACGTGAGCGTGAGCGTACTATGCGTAAAGAACAATTTTTAGCAAAATATAAATAATTTTCTATTCGTGTGAATTATAAAAATAAAAGTCGCTGCATTGTCAGTGGCTTTTTTTATTCATATCATTTTTGTTATGATTTTGTATGGTTTTTACATATAAAGGGAATAGGGTGAAAATTATACATTTAGTTTTTTTAATGTTCATGAATACCATAGTTGCAATGCATACAGCAGACCGGCGTCTTTTAGCTGAAGGATTTTTGAACGCTACCTGTAATTATGTACATGCCAGACAGGCACGTATAGAGCCAGAAATACATTATAGAAATATGCTTGATATTAATACGCAAGATATTTTTTCTACGGATCCTCAAGTGCATGAAAAACGAGAATTAGAAAAAGCATTATATGAAATGCGTGTGCATGAAAATATACTGTTCGATATATTATATCAGTATGCTCAATTTCCCAATATAGAAATTATTTTGGATAATATGTCAGCTATTGTTAATGTAGTCAAACAACATGTCCGGGTACGATCAAGAAAATCTATTTCAGCACGTGCTAGCAGAAGAGAAGAAAATACATTTTGCCAATTAGTACAATGTATATCTCGAATTAATGAGTGATCTTTTTGTGTAAAAAGGGGCTGTGGCTTTTGGATACAGTCTGTAATGTAAAACTTGAGTTTACTATCACGTTAACTCATATTGAAACGGCATTTCCAACTTTGAGGCTAACGTATAACTATTAAAATATTTTTTCTATTATTCCTCACCTATTAGTAAAAAAAATTTTTTATATCCCATTAATATCTCTGGTGTCAAGATTACCCTTACACCAACTAATCGATAAGGGGAAGATGATGAGGTCCAAAGATAGACCCTTTTAAATCTTTTTAATTCGAGGTGCTTATAATGATCTGGATTTGTGATATTTTCTAGATTTATTTTGGGATAAAAATAGAAATCATCAACTTGTAATAATAAATCACCTTTGCCATATTTTTCAATCGATGAATCATAAACAGAATTATTATCCTTTTTCATGATACTTTCTACAATTTTTTGTTTGGATTGTTCATAATACTCAAGATCTGTTTCCGTAAAATCGTACCATAATTGATTATTATTTTCTTGTTTATTTCCGCTCAATATGCTTTTTTTTCGATTAAATTTTCTATAGATAGCCTTTGTAACTTCTATCCAACCACTTTTATCACCACTTTTAAATTCACAATCTGGTGGGTCAGGGTATATAAGTGTTGCACTCTGATAAAGCCCTTTTTCTGCAAGAAACTCCCAAATTACCAATTTTTCACATAAAATATCAAAATCCTTGGGCATATTGTTCTTTCATATAAAAAAGAGGCTCCTATAAGGAACCCCCCTCTTGATTTAGCCAAATATCTTAGCTAGCACTTTTGTTATCAAATGTTTTTGGTCTTTTATATATGCATGCATTGGTGGTAAATGTTTAAGATACATATGCCAAACTAGATTAAACAATCCAATGCCAATGATGCAGTGCATGAATTGTGACATATATTACCCTTCATTACCAAAGAAATACTGTGAATATATACGCCAATATACAACAATATGTATCAGCAAGATAGCTACAAATATCTCATACCAATACCACATAGTTATCACACTGGACCAGTTGCAACACCACCGACTATGCCACAGCCAAGTCCCACAACATTACTTGCCCCTTCTATGAATGGCAATAAACATGCCTCTAATCCAGCAGCTGTAGCCGGCGCAAGAGGTCCAGTTAATAAACTTACTGCGGTAATTGCTCCATGTGCTACAAAATGTACAGCAAATTTACCAATAAAAAATCCTGCATTAGCGCCAAAAAGACCACCACCAACTAAACGTTGTTGCAACTTCAATGTATAATCATTGTTGCCTGATTGATTCACTTGAAGATATGCCCCTGCAGCCAGCAATTTAGCAAGCTTATCTTGAGAAACACCACGCAGTTCTTTATCCATTTGCCATGTTTTCACCGTGGTTGTTTGGCCATCATGTGTTACATGAAATGAATCTTGATCATGGGTAACTGAAATATCTCCCAATCGTGCAGGAATAAATAAAGATTGTTTTTCGATTTTCATTGCCTGAATAAGGCTAGACGAGATGAGTAACAAGATTAATGCTTTTATGCATTTGTTTTTGTACATCATAGTTTACTCCGTAATGATTATAATACACTGCTACGCGTTCAATATTTTCCGTACTCTACTCTACGTACTATTGAACTATTTCTACTGTTGCTTCAATTACGAAATCTCACTTAATCTTATCTATGCTCACATGCCTCGCTTTCGGCTTCTTATGCAACTCTCATAATTATAGATGCATTATTTTGATTGTAAGAACTTTATATAAAAGTTCAAGAAAAAATAACATTAATTAATACATGAATTTCATATAAAACAATTGTTACACATAGAAAAAAAGTGTTGCTTTTTACCCAAAAATGATAAAACGCAACAAACACAAATATTCAATAAGAAACTTTGGTAAAAATTTGTGCAACAACTTCCCTGTATAGTATGCCAGTGCAACAAAAATCATGTTTCAATTTGTAATCATTATAGGCACACAATTTATGTAATCTTTCTTAATACAAAAGGCTTTTACTACTAAAATCGGAATATACCTTCAGCTATATTTTATTTCATAAATATCTCATATATACTACTCTCCATGTAAAATAATTAGCATAAAATCTTTATTTGGAGGTGTGCAAGCCGTTTCACTTAATCGTTGAAAGTTCTGATTGTACTAAATGGCTGGCGTAACAGTTCAAAAACATGTACACTTTTGAGATATTTCCAAAATTAAATATCTTCTTTTTAGGGGCGTTTATGCTATTACTTGATTACTTGATTGAATATAATCGATGGATGAATCTTATTGGTATTGCGGTCATATTATCTTTATTGTGGGGTGCATCCGCAAAGCGTTCTGAAATTAATTACAAATTAGTATTCAATGGTTTGTTAATGCAATTTTTGATTGGTTTTTTTGTGCTCAAGACGACCATAGGTCAAAAAATTGTTGGTACCATAGCTGACTTGGTAAGTGCTCTCTATATATGTGCAGGACAAGGATCGGCGTTTATTTTTGGAAGCTTAGTAAATCCAGATTCACCGTGGGGCTTTATTTTTGGATTTCAAGTACTGCCTATTATTATTTTTTTTGGTGCATTTATGGCATTCTTATTTCACATTGGTTTGGTACAAAAAGCTGTAAGTGTTATTAGTTATGTGATTCGCCCACTACTTGGTACTTCAGGTGCGGAGACAATATGTGCTATTGCTAATAGCTTTTTAGGGCAAACGGAGGCTCCCTTATTAATTCGTCATTATTTACCTACTATGACCAAGTCAGAAATTCTAGTGGTTATGATTAGTGGTATGGCGACCATTAGTGGTGCAATTTTAGTAGTGTTTGCTTCTATGGGCGTGCCTACCATGCATTTATTATCTGCAAGCGTTATGGCAATCCCTACTTCTATTGTAGTTGCTAAAATTTTGTATCCAGAAACAGAGAAACCAAAAACTATGGCGGGTGTATCAGCTGAATTTGAGGATACTGCAACAAATGTACTTGATGCTATTGCTGCTGGTACTTTAGATGGTTTGCAACTGGCGCTCAACGTTGCAGCAATGTTAATTTCATTTTTAGCATTACTTGCATTGATTAATTATACGCTAGGTTTTACCACACATGGTATTAATACATTATTTATGTATCTTGGTGTGGCATGGCAGATACCTGTTATTACTATTGAACTCATTTTTGCATATCTTTTTGCACCATTTGGCTATTTGCTTGGGTTTACGGGACATGAGGCCTTACTTGCTGGTGAATTAATTGGTACTAAGGTTGCGGTAAATGAGGTAGTTGCTTATAGTCAGATGGTTACTATGCCACTATCTGAACGTACGGTTGATATTTTAACATATGCGTTATGTGGATTTTCTAATTTTTCATGTATAGGAATTCAGATCGGTGGTATTGGTGCGCTTGTACCACAAAAACGTAGTATATTAACTGAATTTGGATTTCGCACGGTATTTGGTGCGGCACTTGCAAATATTTTGTCCGCGATGGTTGCGGGGTTGCTGCTATAATATATTGATTTAATCTGGTTTATGAACTCGTGGACAATGTCTATGGATCTGCTAAGTTGAATAACAAAAGGATCCAAATTACACATGTTGGGAAAGTAATGAATAAAAGTACGCAAACCAAATTTATTGTGGTTACCGGTGGTGTTATTTCTGGTGTAGGCAAGGGAGTTACCACAGCTTCTCTAGGTAAAATTTTAAAAGAGCATGGCTATAAAACTACCTTGATCAAAGTAGATCCTTACATTAATTATGATGCAGGTACGCTCAGGCCTACCGAACATGGTGAAGTCTGGGTAACGGCAGATGGTGGAGAAATCGACCAAGATTTGGGAACGTATGAACGATTTATTAATGAAGATATTTCACGTAAAAATAACATTACTACCGGCCAAATATACCAAGCAGTTCTCGATCGTGAACGCAAGGGCGAATATCTTGGTCAAACGGTTCAATTTATTCCTCATATTATTGATGAAGTAATTTATCGTATCAAACAAGCAGCGCAAGGGCATGAGATTGCGATTATAGAAATCGGGGGTACGGTAGGTGATTATGAAAATGTACCATTTTTGTTTGCACTCAAAACACTACAACGTGAGTTGGGACAAGATAGTATGGCGCATATTTTGGTTACGTATTTGCCGGTACCACACCATATTGGTGAAATGAAGACAAAGCCGACACAGCAAGCTATACGATTGCTTGGTCAGGAAGGAATATTGCCCGATTTTATTATTTGTCGTTCGGAATATCCGATTGATGATGTGCGTAGAAAAAAAATTGAAATATTCTCTCATGTCGCTTCAGAAAATATTATTGCCGCATGTGATATTGAAACAGTGTATCAACAGCCGCTGGACTTAGAAGAGCAGCAACTTGGTGAAAAAGTTCTGAAAACATTGGGATTAACAAGTAAAAATAAACCTAATTGGTCTAGTTGGAAAGAGCGTGTTACATGTCTGCGTACGCCCAAACGACGAGTTGCCGTAGCGGTAGTTGGTAAATACTTGGATGTTGGTGCGTATAGTTTGACAGATAGTTATATAAGTATTTGTCATGCATTAATGCATGCAGGCGCAGAACTTAATGCTACTGTTGATATCACATGGATTGATGCAAAGCGTTATGAGCAGGAACCACATACGATAGAACAATTATCACATTTTGATGGTGTCATAATACCCGGTGGTTTTGGTAATACGGGTGTTGAAGGAAAGATTTCAGCAATTAAATATGTGCGTGAGAACAATATACCGTATGTGGGATTGTGTTACGGATTACAACTTGCTGTCATTGAATTTGCGCGTAACGTATGTGGATTACATGGTGCACATACCACTGAAGTAAATAAATCAACTCCGTATCCGGTGATAGATTTGCTGCCTATGCAACAACAATACCTCAATGATCATTATTATGGAGGTACTATGCGTTTAGGGGAATATGAAGCCCTAGTCAAAAGTGGTACGCGTATTTTTGAATTATATGAGAAAGCTGGTCGGCTTGAGCACAATAACAATGGTTTTTTTGTACGTGAGCGTCATCGGCATCGCTACGAAGTAAATCCAACATATGTTTCTGAGCTTGAAGAAAAAGGTATGTTATTTTCTGGTTATTATCGACGAGAAGATAGTACGGTGTTAATGGAATTCATAGAGTTACCAGGACATCCGTTTTTTATTGCTACCCAAGCTCATCCAGAATTTACGAGTCGATTTACGAATCCAAACCCGATATTTAAAGAATTTGTGGTTGCATGCCAGCAGCACGCTATAATGCGTTCCAAACAAGATATGCAAATACATACGGAACAATTACCAAGTTCTAACTATACGGAATTGCAAATATAATGGTAATAAAGTTATTTTTGCGACAAATATCCTATAGTATTATTGTGTACGATTTTTAATCCTACTGCTTGATATTCAAGTATTTTAGTTGGTCGTGCAACCCAATTGACGATATGTTTTTGGCGAAATATAATGCCCGTGTCACATGCAGATAAATAGTGATATATCTTATCATGTGGCACTGTAGCAATATGATACGAATGTTCTGGAAGTTGGTACTCGTGTATAAGTTTTTTAAATTGCTGTATATCTTGTGTTAGAATTAACAAAAACTTATTTTTATCTTGTGCATATTTATGCCTAAAAAATTCGAGAACTTCTTGTGGGCATTGCCATGGTTTTATTGAACCATTATAACAATACACATGCATATCTTGCATGATATTCAATTGCTGCCGTACTGCTGTGCGCCACAGTGTTTTTTGTGCAGGTACAACTAGTGGTGGAATATCATGCTGTGCAATGGTAATACGTGCAGTAGGTGTGTGATATGCTTGCACAAGGTGTTCTTTGAGCGCAGGGCTAACGGCTTCAATAGTTATATTGTTGTGCTTTTGCATGGCAGTATTATATACAAATTGTTCTACAGTATGTAACAGCCTTACTTTATAATGGTGCCATGTATATAACCATGTGTTTTTAGGAACTTTACGGTCATACATGTATTCTTCTGCAGCAAGACCGCGAGCTTGGATACGTATGTTTTTACATGCATTTTTTTGCATAGCATGTAAAGCAATGAATCCGGCAAGTGGCCCACGAATTTTAAGTTCGTAGGCAGGAAATTTTTTGAGAAAATATCGCAGTTGCCAGATTGCAAGCCATAAACTCATGGTGTTTATAAGAGGGAATTTTTTAAGTATGTGTAGTTGAATGGCATGGTGAGCAAGTTTATTGTTGATAGACAACAGTTTTGTTGCAGATTCTTGTTCAAAAGAAACAAGATATAGTGGCTGATCTTGATAGAGTTGGCTATGTGCAATGAGCGGTTGTAATACTTGACCGTCAAAGACGGAATTGTACAAACCATCGTAGATAATTACAATGAGTGGTGCTTGCATATACTAGTCCTTTGTATACAAAAAAAGGACGGATTTTATTCCGTCCCTTTAATATTCAAGTTATAATCTATTGTTTTTATGCAAGCTTTTTACCTTGCACTTTTACAAAGAAAGATTTGATGATGTCTAGTAATGATTTAGGATTTGTATCTTCAGATTTTTCTAGAGCTTCTTTGAGTATGAATGCACCAATTACCACACCTGCAAGCTTATCCATTTCTTTAATTGATCTGCCTGCAAAGCTTAAAGTACTGCCTAAAACTCCATATGCTTTTTGATTAGGTGACCAACTGATTTTATTATCACCAACTTTAATTTTCAATGAACCGTCACGGTCAGTTGCACCAATTAAACCATCCATGATACAGTTATATACGTTTTCCCAGTATTCTTTACCTAAAATTTCATCTACTTGAGCTAATTTTTTAAGATCATAATTTGGGGTTTTGTGATCACGGGTCATAGCGATGAATGAACCGATGATTAAAGCGATTAAGGTAGCTTTGTTTGCCGAAGGAACACATGTTGATGCTGCTTGAGCCGGCATGCTACTCAAGATGAGGCCACTCAATATGATGCCAGAAAGCGTACTTTTTTTGATTACTGTGTTCATGGATAAATCTCCCGATTAAAAAAAATGGTTAAACTCACGTTTTACTATTTCAATGAGAACTTAAATGCTTTCTAAATTATATAGTTGGTAGTCTATCATGCAAATTATGTTTCTACAACATCCGATTAGAACCAGACGTAACTGATCAATGCAACAATAAATGCTAGAAATACAGGTAGCTTAACTGACTTAAAGTTCCACATTTTATAGGCAATATTGCAGAAGGTAAGGGCAATAATAATTGGGTAGCCAATGTATACAATTGGTCCAGCAGTCAGTTTGAGTACCTGGCCAAGGCCAATGGTAGAAAGTGGTATACATGCAAGCAGTACGATCATTAATGCATGAACATAATCTATTGAGTTTTTGAAAATTACCTGGTGTGTATATTCAGCGGCTACGGCACTCAATGCTATTGATGTAGAAAGACATGCCATAAGTACTGCAGTACCTATAAGTAATGCCCCATAATTGCCAAGTATGCCAAAAGAAATCTCACGGAATAGTTCACCGGCATTGATATGCAATAAGCCATGGCCATGATATGCCCCGAGCATGCTCATGCCAATGTAAACAAGGCCTAATAATGATACACCAATGATACCAGATTGCAGGCCGACTCGCACTAAAGTACCTACACTATGCCCGGTACCAATAGTTTGCTTCAAAATAGTTAATACGATAGCAGCAAAAAATATAGCACCCAACAAGTCTAATGTTTCATATCCGCGTACTGCATTTGTTTTGAAAATTTGCCATGCAGTGTTAGTAGTCGGGACAATATTTTCTGCGGTAAAGAAACCGGAAACAATAATTATAATGAGTGAGAGCAAAAGAAGCGGGCTAATGTACTTACCCAATATGTTTACAATCTGATTTTCTCTGTATGTTGCTAAGAATGTAGTACCTAAAAATAATAAGGCAAAAATGAAAGATGTAAGCGGTGTTATGGTTTGTAAAAATGTCGGCAAAAAAGGTGCAATCATAGTGTGAGATAGAGTTGTAATACGTGGAATTGCCAATATTGGTCCAATAATCATTATTGATGCAAATAAGAGTACGTGGCCAATAGGTTTGCCCAATCGCAAGTAAAATGACTGATAGTCACCATCAAAAAGTAACATAGCAATGAGCCCAATTACCGGTAAGCATACTGCCGTAATCAGGAAGCCAAATATCCCAAAAGCGGTTAAATTTCCTGATTCAACACCAACTTGTAGTGGATATATTAAGTTTCCTGCACCAAATAGCATTGAAAATATAGCCAAGCCAGTAGCAACAATGTGTTCTATACGTATAGTTTTCATGTATATTCCTGTAGATAAAAGAGTATTAAAAATTAAAAAGAGTAGAAGTTTAACACATGCTCATAATATTGGCTAATCGCATGGCCAGGAGAGTAGAGCGTATAATAACGTATGTAATGTAAGATTGGGTAGCGTTAAGAAGATAAGATGTATTTCTTATGGGTGCGTAGGAATACGTACTCATAGAGCGATCCTTAAAATAAAAATGAATGATATTATAGATGGTTTTACTATAACATGTATGGTTTGTATTGGCAAAAAAACATTGGGGAAAATAGGCTACAGATGGCATATATTACATGTATAGCTAGCTGATTATTGCTGTGGATCGTATGGGACGCATACCTGTATCTTTTTCATAATAAAAATGATAAGACAAGTGAAGGTAAATGGATATTGATAACCGGATAACTATATAAAGGATATCTATGATAAATTTGACCAGTTCTGCATTTAAAGATGGCGGACTAATTCCAGCGCAATATACTTGTGACGGTGCTAATGAATGTATTCCATTACGTTGGCATGGTATTCCTGATGCTACAAAAAGCATTGCTATCATATGTGATGATCCAGATGCTCCAGCAGGTACCTGGGTTCATTGGGTGGCATTTAACATAATACCTAGTACGACATCGTTAGAATCGGATATGGATGTTGAGGCGGCAGGTGGGGTGGTTGGTACCAATAGTTGGGGAAAACAAGCATGGGGCGGGCCATGCCCGCCCAGTGGTGAACATCGTTATTTCTTCAAAATATACGCATTGGATAAAGTATTATCTTTGAGGGCTTCTTCTGACAAAAAAGAGGTAGAAGATGCTATGCAAGGTCATATTATAGCAGAAGGACGTTTGATGGGACGTTATGCAAGACATTCTCAATAATGTCCTTGATAGCATTTTTTACCTATAGTCTACAAAGGAAATACATGAAAATACTACACTGCGTACTAGTATTTGGTTTGTTCGTTGCGGTGTTTGCGCATGCAGAAAAACAATATATACACAAAAGGAATAGTTTAATGGAGTATATAAAGACGTTTGAAGATATTACTATGAAGGATTTACCATTGGTTGGTGGTAAAAATGCTTCATTGGGAGAAATGATCTCACAATTGATGCCTCAGGGTATTTTGGTCCCGACGGGTTTTGCAGTTACGGCACAAGCATATCGATATTTTCTTGATTACAATAAGCTTCGTGAACCTATGCAGAAGTTAATGGACAAGTTTGATGCAGCACCAGAAGATGATCTTAAAGTTTTGGATGAAGTTGGCGGCGCAATTCGTGCATTAATAGAAGGTGGAGATATACCATCTGATTTGCAAGAAGAAATTTTACAGGCATATCGCAATCTTTCCGAGCGCTATGGGGTAGTTGATTGTGATGTGGCAGTTCGTTCGTCTGCGACCGCGGAAGATTTGCCTGACGCATCATTTGCGGGTCAGCAGGAGACCTATTTAAACATTCGTGGCGATAAAGAACTGCTCCATGCATATAAACGGTGTCTCGCGTCATTGTTTACTAATCGAGCGATTGTCTATCGGCGCACCAAAGGGTTCGATCATTTTGAGGTAGCACTTTCTGTTGGGGTGCAAAAAATGATTCGTTCTGATTTAGCTAGCTCTGGCGTAGCATTTTCAATCGACACAGAAAGTGGTTTTAAGGATGTAGTGATTATCAATTCGTCATATGGGTTGGGAGAGACCATTGTGCAGGGCTTGGTTACGCCAGATGAATTTGTGGTGTTCAAGCCAACATTGGAGCAGGGTTTTGCGCCAATTATTAAAAAGCAGCTGGGTGATAAGAAAGTGAAAATGATTTACACAAAGCATGCCGATAAACCAGTTGAGCTAGTGGATACTACAATAGAAGAACTACATGATTTTTCACTTTCAGATGAAGAGGTTCTAGTATTAGCACGTGCAGTCAATACGGTTGAAAAATATTACTCGCAGGTGCGTGGTACATGGACTCCTATGGATGTTGAATGGGCAAAAGATGGAGATGATGGCAAAATATATATTATTCAAGCACGTCCGGAAACTATTCATGGTAAACAAAACGATCATAATGTGGTAACACAATTTACTATAGAAAATGGTTCTCCTGAACAATTGGCTACATCTGTGCTTGTGACGGGCCAGAGTATTGGGCAACGCATAGCGCACGGTGTAGTGCGTGTGATTAAAGATGTATCGGGAATTCATCAAGTACAAAAAGGCGATATTATTGTAACTGATATGACTGATCCTGATTGGGTACCAGCAATGAAAAAATCAGCAGGTATTATTACTAACCGTGGCGGTCGTACATGCCATGCTGCAATTGTAAGTCGTGAATTAAATATTCCGGCTATTGTTGGTGCAGAAGGTGCTACGCGTATACTTAAAGATGGTCAAGAGATAACGTTAGATTGTAGCCGAGGGTCAATAGGATATGTCTATGATGGTAAGGTGCCATTTAAAACTACACGTATCGAACTTGATACGATACCGCAATTGCCTGTTCATGTGATGGTTAACTTGGCAGATCCAGATAGTGCGTTTGCCGTATCTGCTTTGCCAGTAGCGGGGGTAGGGCTTATGCGTTTGGAATTTATTATTCCAAATGCTATAAAAGTTCATCCAATGGCATTGATTCATCCAGAGCGTGTGACTGATAAAAAAATACGTGAAGAAATAGATGATATTACTAAGTCATATGCAAATAAACCAGCGTTTTTTGTTGATAAGTTGGCAGAAAGTATAGGTAAAATTGCGGCCGCATTCTATCCACGACCGGTAATTGTACGTACTTCAGATTTCAAGAGTAATGAATACCGCGGGCTTGTGGGAGGAACTTACTTTGAACCGGTTGAAGAAAACCCTATGATAGGATTTCGTGGTGCATCACGTTATTACAATGAGCGATATAAAGAAGCATTTGCGCTCGAATGTGCCGCACTCAAAAAAGTGCGAGAAGAAATGGGACTGACAAACGTAAAAGTGATGATACCATTTGTGCGGACGCTAGAAGAGGCAGATAAAGTGCTTGCTGAAATGGATAAAAATGGTTTGATTCGTGGGCAAAATGGGCTTGAAGTCATCATGATGTGTGAAATTCCATCAAACGTGTTATTAGTTGATGATTTTAGTAAGCGATTTGATGGATTTTCTATTGGTTCCAATGATTTGACGCAGATGACACTTGGTGTTGATCGTGATTCAGAAATTCTTGCTGCTTCTTTTGATGAACGTGATCCAGCAGCAAAAAAAATGATGCAACTGGCAGTAGAAGGTGCCAAAAGAAATAAAAAATATATTGGCATTTGTGGTCAAGGACCATCCGATCATCCGGAAATAGCAACATTTTTAATGGAGCAAGGCATTGATTCTTTATCATTAAATCCTGATACCGTATTGCCATTTTTAATGCGGTATAATAAGAAATAAAATGAGCAACAAAAAAGGCGCCTAATTCCAGGCGCCTTTTTTATAATCCAAGTTTATCTAATAATGTGCTTGCAATGCGACATGTTGTATGACCCGGTTGGGCAGGATTTGCGGAGTCAAGTAAAATTATGCGTGGTTTTTCTTCACCAGTACGTTTGATAACAGACAATAATATCCAGTGGCCACCAGTATTACAAATGAAGTGTCCAACTTTATTTTCTACCCAAATCGATTGTACAAATGAGTCAATTTCTTCATCTACATGTTGTGCAAGTCCTGCCGGTACAAATCCAGTATTTTTATCATGTTTGATAAAATATAAATAATGTAAATTTAAGCTTTGTCCATAACGTAATAAAATTTCACTAACTTCTCCGGTGACTTGGGCTGGAACAAGATGCACATAATTACGTGCTTCAGCTTGAATATTTGCTGCAGTTAGTTCTTTCCCTTGTTCTACCAATATTTGTATTGCTTTGGCATTTATCGCAGCATAATGACCACATTGATTTGCGCCTTGTGGTAATGATGGCAAATAGATTAAGTTACGATTCTGTAAAGCTGCAGGTGTTGTAGCTTGTATAGGGCGTAATCGTGACGCTGGTGTGTTTTGACGGCGATTGGCTCTCGGTGTATTGCGTGGTTGGCGTACTTGACGATGAGCAACCGGTGTTTTACGTGCTGAATTATTATTACGTGCGTTTGGAGCAGGAGAAGGTTGAGATGCTTCTTGGGCCAGCTGGTGAGCTAGTTCTGCATCTTGTTGTTCTTGCGTATATGTATGTACTCGTTCCCGTTCTTCTAGTGCTTCAATTTCAGCTAGGTTATGAGCGAATTCTTCATCTTCATCCAATTGCCAGTTTTGTTTTTCTTGTCTGTATGTGGCAAGGCTGGCTGCTAGAGCCGCTTGAAGCGCACGATCTTCTGTTATGCCTTGTAAATCATTTTTATCCATGCTTATGCACGGCATGATCATGGTTATGCTAGAAAGTATAATGAGTAGTTTTTTCATAGATAGGCCCTCCATTTAAACCTACCATTATTTTAACATATTACCTGAGGAGAGCCAAAAGGGGTGGTATGTACCCTGAAAATCAGGAGTTAGTTGTTTTTACCGATTTTATACTGTTGTATCAGGTTTAACACTACCTTTTGAACGGCAGGATTAATATCTTGCTGACTTGGGTCAGTACTATGAATTTGTTCTAGCGTAGCTATATCATTACCATCTTTGCCAATAACCTGCCACTTGCGAGGCATGTGGTAATGTTGACATTGCAGACAGAGGCCGGCTGTTTTGAGTGTTTTGTGCTGGTAGCAGGGGCAATTACACTGCACATAATGGAAACTCTTAGTATCATATTTTTTTTGCAGGTGCCAGCTATTGTCCATACAGCCAACAGCACCAAAGAGCTTGTTTGATATTATCCAGGCAATGAAAATAATTATAATAAGGCGTTTTATCATGCTTCATCCTTTTTTTCATCAGATTGTTTATTGGATTTTGGAGTTTCAACTTTTTGTTCAGTTTTTCGATTGTATTTGCTTGTTTCTACTTCTATTTTGTTATTTTTTTTACTAAAAAAAGGGGGTGAATCTGCTTGCATGCGTCCAATGCATGTTGGGCAGCCTTGAATGCCTATGTTAAAAAGCATAATAAGCATAAAAAATAGATTTGATTTCTTCATAAACCACTCCTTGTTATTCACCATTGAGTATATCAATATGAATTTTCTAATTGCAATAATTAAATAAATTATATGCGTATAAAAAGGATTGATTGATGTTGGTTGTTTATTTATATCAGGATATATTATAGATCGCCAGCCAGCGCATCAAGTAAATTAGTTTCGAATAATTTTTGAATTTTTTTGCCGTATTCTGGATGTTGTAATCCAATGCCAATATTAGCTTTTAAAAAACCCATAGGGGTGCCGGTGTCATATCGTTGGCCTTGTAATTTGTATGCTAATACCTTTTCACCGTTATTGAGCATGTGGGCAATAGCATCAGTCAGTTGTAGCTCACCTTCTGCGTAAGGCGCAATAGCGTCCAGCGCATCGAACAGTTTGTGTGAAAGTACATAGCGGCCGACTACCGCAAGATTAGATGGTGCATTTTGTGCAGATGGTTTTTCTATCAAGTTATTTATGTGGAAGAGATTCGGTGTAATTTGTTTTTTGACCCCAATAATACCGTATGCAGATACTTTATCTGCAGGAACTTCTTGTACGGCTATTACACTAGCTTTTTCTTGACGTGCTATGTGCATTAACTGTCCTAATCCAGGTTCTTTGCTGTGGATAATATCATCGGGTAGCATGACGCCAAAATACTCTTTGCCTATGGAATAACGGGTCATTAAAACTGCATGTCCAAGTCCAAGTGGGTCAGATTGTCTGATATAGGTAAAATGTACCTTACGCATTATAGTTTCTACATCAGCAATAAGTTTTTCTTTGCCGCGTTCTTTCAGAAGTGTATTTAGCTCACAACATGCATCAAAGTGATTGGCAATTGCTATTTTATTTTTGCTTGTGACCATCAAAAATTGAGATATGCCTGATTGAATACCTTCTTCAACGATGTATTGAATTGCAGGTTTATTCAAAATAGGGACCATTTCTTTGGGGATGGCTTTTGTGGCAGGCAAGAATCTAGTACCGAGTCCAGCAGCAGGAATAATAATTTTTGTAATTTCCATGGTAGTTCCTTTTTATTTACTGCTGTATTTAACTAAAATTGATTAAGAAAAGCAAGATCGCTACTATGAAATAAGCGAATGTCATTAATGCCGTATTTAATCATGGCAATGCGTTCAATACCAAAACCGAATGCAAACCCGCTGTATTTTTCGGGATCAATATTACTTGCGCGTAGTACATTTGGGTGTACAATACCAGCACCTAATAATTCAATCCATGTTGTATGTTTGCATACTGAGCACCCTGTACTACAAAAAGGGCAGGAGGCATCAATTTCTAGTCCCGGTTCTACAAAAGGGAAGTATCCAGGTCGTACACGAATTTTTAGATCATCTTTTTCAAAAATATGTTTTAAAAAAGTTTGTGCAGTTGCAAGTAAATGTGCAATTGATACATCTTTGTCTATGAATAGTCCTTCACCCTGAGTAAACATAAAATCATGCGAGGCATCAGTAGCCTCATTGCGATAGACGCGGCCTGGTGCAAATATAGCCAGTGGGGCACCTTGCGCTTCCATGGTATGCGCTTGAACTGATGAAGTGTGTGTGCGTAATAGTTTGCCCGGTGTGTTGAGCCAAAATGTATCGTGTGCATCACGAGCAGGATGATCAGTTGGGATATTGAGTGTTTCAAAATTATAATAATCAGTTTCTACTTCTGGGCCATCAACAATCGCATATCCCATGGCGGTAAAAATATCTTCCAGTTGATTAATAATTTGTGTATAAATATGCGTAGTGCCACGTAAAGGGTTATATTTGTATGCAGTGACATCAAAATATTTTTGCTTATTGCGTGCAATAGTTTGAACAGCAGCAGTAAGCTCATGTTTTTTTGCTTCAAATGTTTCTTGTATAAACTGTTTCAGTTGATTGAGCTGTGGCCCAATTTCTTTTTTTTCATCAAGACTTAACGTTTTGAGGTTGGCCATGAGGTCAGTCAATTGGCCATTGCGGCCCAAGAAGGCGATGCGAACTTGTTCGAGCTCGGCCTCTTGTTTAACCTTATTGATTTGCTCTAGAAAGGCTTTTTTTACCTGTTTAATTTGATCAGATAAGTGTGCCATAAAATCCCCAAAAATATGCTGTTATACGGCTCGTGTCAACTCATATTACCAAAGGGGCAGCAGGTTGGCAATCTGAGCTGAGTATAAAAAATTTCTAAATACGGCAAAAAAATGGTATCTTAATATTGACAAATAGGTCTGAATACGTACACTTAATTACGTCTTTATAGTATCTTATTTTAAGATGTCTTCTCTGTAATATAAATTTGTGTGCCGGGGTAGCTCAGTGGTAGAGCGTAGGTCTGAAGAACCTTGCGTCGTTGGTTCGATTCCGACTCCCGGCACCATTTGTTTTTGCATGAAATCAGATCAACCAGCTTTTCCTATTTTCAAAATGCTCAAAACATTATTCTTCGGTTCTTTTTTTCTCAAATATTTTTATCAAAATTAGGGCTTGCACTTGTCCACTAAATTAAAGTAGGATGAACACATCATACCTAATTATTGTGTTGAAAAAAGCTCATAAAATAGAGAAAAATCGAGAGGTGTTCATGAAGCATGTCCAGTCAAACTATAATATTGCGTGGTTTAAACTTGCCGAGTGTGTTTCGCGAGGAGAGAAAGAGCGCGCATTAGGTGTCTATAGATTGCTATCACATTCAATCGGTGATGCGGCATTTGTATTGCAGCTTGAAGGTGATTTATTATTAGCGTTTGATGATAAAGAACAGGCAATAGAAAAATATCGTACTGCAATACAAACGTATCAGCAAGATAATCGATGGCTTGAAGCAGCAGGTGTATATGAGCATATCATTAGCATAGAACCGCATAAATACGAGCACCACATTAATATATTATATCCATACGATCAATTGAAAATTCAAAAAAAGATACATGCACATATTGAGCGGGCTATGGATTTGCTTAGTAAAGAATGTAATGATTTGCTATTACAGCAGGGTTTGGCACAAATTCAAGCATTGAATGACGCATATTATCAATATGCTTACGCTTACCTCAAAAATAGTTGAACAATAATGCAAACGAAAGGAGTTGCTCATGCATATGTTTAATAGGTAGGTATAGATCATGAAAAAGCAATAATAAATAAAGGAAGGATCGTATGAATAAAAAAATAGTGTTAGCGGTAATGGTATCTGTATGTAATGTAATGCTTTTTGCCCGTACAAAAGAGACTAATGAGCAACGACTCGAAAGCACGTATAAGGATAAAAATATAACTGCTATAATCAAAAATGCTTCATCCAGTAAACAAGCAATTCAACGGATTAAACAATCAGGCCAATCGAATTTGCAACAATTGCAAAAAGATACTGTTGTTAATGTACTGATCTTAATGGCATTTAAGTTTAATGAACCAGTCGCTGATATTGCTAAACAAATGAAAAATGCAAAATTATCCTACAATGAGCAAGCAGTGAACAATTACATTGAAATGGGTACTAAATTAATTAATGCAGCAGTAGATAATAAGCCAGCTGAAATAAAACAATTACTTAAAAACGGTGCGGATGTTAATTTTTATGGCGCAGTGAGTGGTTTGCCCATTGGTTCAGCGCGCGTTGTTACGCCCTTACTAGCAGCAGTGGTAAATAATCCAGGTAATGTAAAATTAGCACGTATATTACTTGATGCTAAAGCAAATGTTAATTTTCAACGTGATTTTGATAAAAAATCTATACTATATCTTGCCGTAGAAAAAAATGATAAGGCAACAGACTATAGTGCAATCGTTGCTTTACTATTGAAATATAATGCGGATGTAAATACTCAAAATGCTGAAGGGGAGACGCCATTAGACCAAGCGATACGTAATAACAATATTCCCGATAAAATTGTACAGTTGCTTCTTGAAAAAGGTAATGCAAATCAAAAAACAAAAAATAAAGCGCTTATTAATGCCGTTACTCAAAATAGAATAGAAGTAGTACGTATGTTGCTTAAACATGGTGCACAGCAGGGTACAAAAAATGCTGAAGGTAAAACCGTAGCACAACTAGCTGAAGGTAAACCGGAAATTCAAGCATTATTACAAAATAATAAAAAGTAAATAATTTACATAAAAATAAGCAACGAAAGGGATGTTTTAAAAACCTGCCTTTCGTTGCTTTGAATATGTTATTTATTTCTATTGAGTGCAGCACGACGTGCTTTGCGTGCTTCTTTCATACGTAAATTGCTCTCTGCGCGTTGTTGTTTATGACGGATTTCTCGTTCTTGACGACGGTTTTCATGTTGTTGTTTACGCTCGTTTTTGCGTTTTTCCATCTGAACTCGTCGTTCTTCATGTTTTCTTTTTTGTTCTTCTCGTTGCTGTGTAAGATTTTCGCGCGTCTGATCTTCAACGGCGAGTACGCTCATACTACATATGGTCATGGTACATATGACGAATAGTCGTTTCATCGAATTACTCCTTATTTTAGAAAATGGTAATTAAGATTACTCTCTGCACGTTGTTATTAAATAATAAGAATAGTGCTTCGTCAATAAAAAAGAACAGGCGTAACCAAGGTTACGCCCATTCTTAATACAAGCACACATTATTATCATTACTATTTATACTGCAGGGATCGAATAAACCTCAATTTCCCCTATCAACCTCCAATTTCCAGGTGTTTGAACCCAGTGTACGGTATATAATAACCTATAATTTGTAAAAATCAAGCAATAACTCTTTATTTTAGGTGATTGGTAGTGGTAATATTAAAGTAAGGTTTATATTTTTTGTTGAAAGATATTTTATGAATATAATAAAGTACTTATTTTTAATACTAATGGTTGCTACTGGTGTGTATGCTATGGAACAAACACACCCAGCGTCTCTTGAGTATATGCCACCAGAGATTAAACTAGAAATTATTAGGTTAGTTGGCACGGCAGATACCTTTGATGAAGCAATTAATAACCTGAGAGCTCTTGCTGCGACCAATAAAGCATTTAATACGTGGATTAAGAATGCTCGTACAACGGAAGAATTAGTTAAGCAATTAGCGCACACGTTTAAGATACCTGAAATATCTTTTAAAAGTTCTACACAGGGAATAGGTTGGAATAAAAACGCAGTAAATAGATATTTTGCGGAAGGTAATCAATTGGTGGCAGCTGTACAAACTAATAACTCTCGACGAGTAGAAGAGCTGTTAAAGCAAGGAGCTGATGGTGATTTTTATCATTTAAATTCATTTTCGAATCAGCCATATACGCCCTTAACGCTTGCAATTGTATTCACACGTAATAAAGAAATAATGGGGCTTTTGCTCCAATATGGTGCAGATCCAAATTATGGAGTTACCCCTCATTTTATACCGCTTGAGCTTGAATTGTCAGGAGGAAATGTTGATCCAGAAACAATTGAATTATTGCTCAAATATGGAGCTCGTGTATCTGAAGAACAATTGGAAAGAGAGCAAAAAATGGGAGATGAACGCATTATTAATATGTTAAAACAAGCGATTGAGCAACAAAAAGGTAAGTAATGACAGAAAGCGATTTGTTATGAAGTATATAAAATATATATTGTGTATTAATCTACTTTGTGCAATGCAGTTTGTGTATAGCCAAACAGAGACGATAACATCTATGACTGATTTGCCGCTAGAAATAAAGACCATAATTATTACGCATATTACTCAAACAAACTCACTTGATGAGGCGATTAATAATCTAAAAAATGTTCCATTAGTTAACAAAGAGTTTAATGGTTTGATGAAAAATCCAATTGTTACTAGATATGTCATACAATCATTAGCGCAAAAATTTAGCATTTCACGTATTGCATTTTTGAGTAATGACAATTTATCAAAAATAGGTCTGAATAAAGAAGCGGTAGAGAAGTATTTTGCTGATGGTTCTGCTTTGACTGAAGCTATTTATGATAAAGATTATCAACGTGTATATAGCTTACTCAGGCAGGGTGTGGATAGTAATTATATTACAGATATGCTTATAGAACAACCACGTTCAGCACTGATGATAGCAGCTTATACTGGTAATGCTGATGTTGTACGCGTATTGCTTGAACATGGCGCAAATCCCAACTATAAAAATACAGAAGGACTTACTGCACTCGATATAGTGACATGCCAATCATTTGAAGATATGCCAGAAGTTGTTGAATTATTATTAAAGTATGGTGCAAAACCGGCATGTAGACATGTCGAATGTGCACGGCAATATGGGCACAATATGTTTCAGTTGCTTGAAAAGCAGATGCAGAAAGTGTGCCCGTAATCTATAAGTAGCATTGTACGTTAATCTGTAACTCGTGCTCAATTTGCTTTAATAAATCAGCTTCAAGTTTAATTTTTTCCTTGGTAGACAACTGTAATTGTTTACCATTTTCATGAAATATTATTTCTAGTGGTACTGTTCCAGAAGGCAAAAGATGTTTGAGTTTTTCTAGCATCTCTTGCTCAACAGTTGCTGGTAGGGTGCAAACTGTTTTTTCTATACGTGGCCATGCTTGCAGAACTAGTTCAATGGGCACTAGGTTATTAACCTTAATTTTACATTTTGTGGTTGATGTTGGATCAATAGTTCCTTTTACTATAAATACCGTGTATTCATCCAACCATTGTTCAACAGCAGAAAAAGTTTTAGGGAACAAAATGAGTTCTGCGGCGCTGCTTGTATCTTCAAGTTGTACAAAACTCATGCGATCTCCTTTTTTGGTCAAAATATCTTTACGATTTTTGATAAGTCCGCATCCGATAATAGTTATCTCTTGTCCAGTATTACTTTCTTTTACTTTTTGGAGTGCTTGATCAAATGGTGTAATAGTGAACCATTTCAATTGTTTGCTATATGCTTCTAGCGGATGGGCCGTAACATAAAAGCCCATGGCGTTGTGTTCTTTTTCAAGTTTTTCTTTATCTGCCCATTCTTTACGTGGTTCAAATTCATAATAAATATGTTCTTTGTTTATCTGTGCACCACCACCAAATAAGCCCATTTGTCCGGTGGCGGTATCACGTTTATAGGCAACGGCTTGTTCTATTATTTGATGAATTTCTTCAAACTGTTGTGCGCGATTACCAGGGAGTTTATCAAATGCACCCGCACAAATTAAATTTTCAATAACTCGTTTGTTTGCAGTACGTAAATCTATGCGTTTACAAAAATCAAGTAAGTCCAAGAAAGGACCTTTTTTTGTACGTTCGGCAATAATATTTTCAAGTGCAGCTAGACCAACGTTCTTGATGCCCTGTAATCCGAATAAAATTTTATTATCGACAACAGAAAATTGAATTTCAGATGTGTTGATGTCTGGTGGCAAGATTGCAAGACCCATATCTTTTGCTTCTTGTAAATAAAAGCTCATTTTGTCGGCATTGGTAGCCTCAAGAGAAATTAAGCATGCCATAAATTCAGCAAGATAATTTGCTTTTAAATAGGCTGTTTGATACGCAATGAGTGCATACGCAGCGGAATGAGATTTGTTGAATCCATAGCCGGCAAAATAAGCCATTAAGTCGAATAGTTCAGCGGCTTTTTTACCATCAAAACCACGTTCTTGTGATTTTTGTAAAAATAGTTCGCTCTGTTCAGCCATAACTTCTGCTTTTTTCTTACCCATGGCACGACGCAAGATATCAGATTCACCAAGGCTGTAACCCGCAATAGTGGATGCAATTTTCATCACTTGTTCTTGATATACAATAACACCATAAGTTTCTTGCAAAATCGGCGCAAGCTCATCGAACAAATAAGTAATCTGTTGACGCCCGTGTCTGCGCTCAATAAAATCATCCACCATGCCTGAACCGAGTGGTCCTGGGCGATACAAAGCATTGACGGCAATAATATCTTCAAATTTATCTGGTTGTAGTTTGCGTAGAACTTCTTTTAGACCTTCTGATTCCAATTGGAATACGCCTGATGTATTACCAGCGCAAATAAGTTGGAATGTGCGTGTATCATCAAGAGGAATTTTGTTCATATCAAGCATGATGCCATGATTTTTTTTGATGAGTTGTATGGCATGAGCAATAAGTGTTAAGTTTTTGAGCCCTAAAAAGTCGATTTTTAAAAATCCTATACTTTCCAATTCGCTCATTGCATACTGTGCGACTAATTCAGTGCTTTTTGGGGGTACATATACTGGTAATACTTCATCAATCGGCTCAGGTGAGATTACAATGCCGGCTGCATGTTTGGATGCATGACGCGTGAGGCCTTCAAGTTTACGTGCAATGCTGACTAGTTTGTTAACTTTTGGGTTATTTGCGACCATGTCTTTTAGACGTGGTTCTTGTTCAATCGCCTCATCGAGTGTAATTTTTAATTGATCGGGAATGAGGTTTGTTATTGCATTGGAGTCTTCAAAAGAAAAGCCAAGTACGCGTGCTACGTCTTTGATTACTCCCTTTGCCATCATAGTACCAAAGGTGATAATATGACATACTTTGTCATGACCATATTTTTGACGAACATATTCAATTACACGATCTCGTCCTTCTATACAAAAATCAATATCAATATCAGGCATCGTCACCCGTTCAGGATTCAGAAACCGTTCAAAAAGTAAATTGTATTTGAGCGGATCAATATTAGTTATTTCTAGTGCCCAGGCAACGAGAGAACCTGCTGCAGAGCCACGTCCGGGTCCGACTGGAATACCTGAGCGGTGTGCCCATTGAATAAAATCACTGACAACTAAAAAGTATCCTATAAAGCCCATGTTTATAATGAGATCTACTTCCATCGTGAGTCGTTCTTGATATTCAGCAAAATTATCAGCGAGAATTAATCCATTAGTTTTTAGAGTATCTAAGCCCTTTTGGCACAGATGTCTGAAAAAACTTTCTTGCGTGAATTCCTGAGGAATTTCAAATTTTGGAAAAAATAACTTATCTGTTTCAAAATCAAACTCACATTGATCTGCTATTTTACCCGTATTCCAGATAGCATCAGGGTGATCTGGAAATAACGATAACATTTCCTCTGCGGTACGCATATGTACTCGACAATCACCAAACGTATAGCGATCCGGATCATCCAACTTATTATGTGTTTGAATAGCAAGCATAATTTCATGTGCTTCTCTGTCTTCTGCATGCACATAATGACAATCGCCTGCAGCAATAAGTTGAATATTCTTTTCAGCACTTAATCTATATAAATGATTATTCAGAATTTTTTGCTCAGCTTGGTCTTCTGGTTGTATTTCTAGGAAATATCGTTCAGGGCCAAAAACATTCATGAACCAATCAAGCTGCTTATTGAGGGCAGTATCATCACCGGTTTGTAGTAGTTTTGAAATATGACCACCCAAACAGGCAGATGTTACAATTAATCCTTCATTATATTTTTCAAGCATGGGGTAATCAATACGTGGCTTGAAATAAAAACCTTCCTGAAAAGAATAAGAAATTAATTTACATAGATTACGGTACCCTTGTTGATTTTGTACGAGTAATATCTGGTGATAATATTTGTTATTTGCATCTTTTAAGCGAGCATTTTCGGTAATATATGCTTCTATGCCAAGAATAGGTTTTATGCCAGACTTTTTACATTGTTGAAAAAATTTTACTGCACCAAAAATATTGCCATGATCAGTAATTGCAAGTGCTTTAAAATTATGCTCTTTGCCAAAGTTGATAAGTTTTTGCGTAGAAATTGCGCCGTCCAGCAATGAATAGTCGGTATGTAAATGCAGGTGTGTAAAATGTTTACTCATATAAATTGAAAACCTTACCCATGAAAAATGCCGTAACAATATGTTTTATTGTACGGCATCTAGTGAAAAAAGTTGAGCAGAAAAAATAATTATACAATATTTTGTGTTTGCTCACGTGCCTTTTCTATTTCTACTTTTACATTAATAGCACGTGTACTAATTTGGGCATCAGAACATTTTGCAGTAATGGTGTTTATTTCGCGCCCCAATTCTTGAAGAGTAAAATCTAAACGTTTTCCCTTTTCTATTTGTGGCGAATCCAATTGTTCGCGTAAACTTTTTATATGGCTTTTGAAACGGATAATTTCTTCATGTATGTCGAGCTTGTCAAGCATAGCATAAAGTGCTTCTTGGCGTGCTTGTGCCAATGAGCTTTCATCATGGGTAATTTCTGCCAGAGCTTTTTGAACTTTTTCTTTGTGTGTTTCAATCAACTGTTGTGATAATGTTTCGATTACATCTATTTCTTTTTGCATAATCGCAATGCGTTCTTGAATATCTTTTTTGAGTGCTTGACCTTCTTGTTCTCGTGCTTGTACTACACGGTCGATGAGTTCTTCAATAGTATCAATTATTTTTTGTTCGATTTCTTCATCGGACCCAATTTCTTCTACCGCAAAAATATTGGGTAATTGTAGTACTTGATCAAGCGTGATTTCCTGTTTGATATTATGTGTTTTTCTTATGGTATTAATCGCGTTAATATAATTCTGTATAGTATTGAGTGCTGGTTCAATATTACCACGGAATAAACTTGGATTGCTCAGATGGATGGTCAGGTATACATGACCACGTACCAACTTTTTTTTACACAGTTTAATAAGTTTAGTTTCAAGGTGAGAAAGTGTGTAGGGTAGTTTGAATGTTGTTTCAAAAAAGCGATAGTTAAGTGATTTTAAACTAATGGCAACACTTGTTTTTTCACCAGATGGAGCCGTAAGTACAAATGTTATATGTGCAAAACCGGTCATGCTTTGAATCATAGATATTCCATTACGCTAAATTAGTGTATACGTTTTTTACGTCGTCATCATCTTGTAAAGCGGACAGTAGTTCAAGTGCTTTTTCTTCTTGTGATGACTCTAATGACATGGTATTTTTAGGAACCCATTCAAGGCCAGAATTTTCAATATGCATGCCGGCTTTTTTCATGATATCTTTTACTTGTTCTATTGATTTTGATTCACATATGACGGTAAACCAATTCTTGTCGACCCGGATATCTTTTATGTTAAAATCCAACAGTGCTTCGAGCAATGTATCTTCTGTTATGGTTGGATGAGTTGCATTAATTACACCCAATTGTTCGAACATCCAGTTGACCGATCCGGTATCGCCTAAGTTGCCACCATGCTTGCTAAATAAATGACGCAATGAAGCTACAGTACGATTTTTATTATCAGAAAGTGTTTCGACAATAATGGCAATGCCACCTGGACCATAACCTTCATAAGTGAATTCTTCATAACTTACACCAGGGATTTCACCGGTACCACGTTTAATTGCGCGCTGTGCATTATCAATGGGCATATTAATTTCTTTGCCTTTTTCCAGAAGCTGTCGCAAATGTGGATTATGTGCAGGATCACCACCACCTCGGCGTGCTGAAACAGTGATTTCCTTAATAAGTTTGGTGAACGCTTGACCGCGTTTTGAATCTTCTTTTGCTTTTTTGTGTTTAATTTGAGACCACTTATTATGTCCTGCCATGGGCATTTTCTCCTGCAAAAATAACTGAATTGATACCTCCATGTACTATGGTATCGTTTTGTGGGCTTTTTGTCGATTCAGACCTACAATAAAGTGTCTTGCCCTAAAAATTTTTTGTGTAAATGAGGTAATTTCTTACGTGCAATTTGCCGGCCGCGTGCTGTTTTTTCCAGATACCCTTTGCGCAGTAAGAAGGGCTCATACACCGTTTCTATGGTATCTGCATCTTCGCCAACAAGAGATGCAAGCGTGTCTAGACCAACTGGACCACCATTAAAATGTTCAATAATTTTGCGAAGTAATAGATTGTCAACTTTGGTTAATCCATCATCATCGATACCAAGAAATTGCAGTGCCTGTGTAACTAATGCATCATGTGCAATATTGTTGTTGTGTACTTGAGCAAAATCTCGTACACGCCGCAATATTTTCTTTGCTATTCGTGGTGTGCCGCGTGCGCATTGTGCAATTTTTAATGCGCCCATAGGTGAAATATTAACTTGAAGAAATTGAGCGTTTTGTAGAATGATATCGCGTAATTCTTCGTCTTCATAAAAATCTAATCGTTCGGTGATACCAAATCGGCTACGCAATGGCGCAGATAGCATACCACTTTTGGTAGTAGCACCAACGAGTGTGAATGGATGAATGGGTAAACTGACCGATTGTGCTCCGGCACCTTGACCAATAATAACATCTACGCGAAATTGTTCCATAGCACTATACAATATTTCCTCTACTGTAGTTGGTAAGCGATGAATCTCATCAATAAAGAATATGCTGCGTGGTTCAAGGCCAGATAATATGGCAACCAAATCGCCCGTGCGCTCCAGCATAGGACCGCTACAAATTTTTATTCCGACACCCATGACATGTGCCATGATATGCGCAAGCGTTGTTTTACCCAGACCTGGAGGGCCAAACAATAACATATGATCGAGTGGCTCATTACGCATCTTGGCTGCTTGCGTGTACACATCGAGCTTTTTTTTCAGTTCCGTTTGTCCAATGTAATGGTCAAATGTTTTTGGAACAAAATCAAAACTAGTTTCTTCAGGTATTTCTTGTAGTGCAATAATATCAATGCCTTGCATTTCTTCCATATATATACCTACATTAATAGAATATCGGTTGAGTAACAAAAGATATCTTATATAAATTACTTCATAAGGTCTAATGAAAAGGTGAGACATGCAAATATTATTGTTCTTGGCATTTACTGCATGTATAGCAAGTTGTATAGGCATTATTTCTGGATTTGGTGTAGGCACTATAATGACACCACTTGTTTTATTGATTTTACCATTGTCGCAGACACTATTTTTGGTTGGTATTATTCATTTAATGAATAGCATTGGCAAGGTTGTTTTATTTAAAAATTATATTGTATGGGATTTAGTGTTTAAAAGTGGGGTTCCTGCAATTATAACAAGTTTTATAGGAGCGTTGTTAGTAGGATATATGCCGAACATTATGATAAAAGTGCTTGGGATATTTTTTATAATCTATAGTTTTTTCATAGTATACAAACCTACTTTTTATATCCCGCCAACTAACAGTTTTAAGCTACTAGGAGGAAGTGTATATGGATTTTTAGCCGGTATATCAGGTATACGAGGTGCTGTGGGTGCTATGTTTTTTTCAGCATTGAATTTGAGAAAAGAAAGTTATTTAGGTACCGTAGGGGTAATTGGTTGTGCGGTAGATATGATACGTTTGCCAATGTATTGGTACTATGGCGTACATGTAGATTATGATTTTATGTCGAAAATAGGCATTACGTTGATAAGCGCTTTTATAGGAATATATATGGGGAAATATTTAACGGACAAAATTTCACAAAGACATTTCCGCTATGTTATTGCACTATTTTTATTATTGATGGGATTACGATTACTAATATTACCTAGTATGTAACAGATACATATTCTTCTAAGTATTTTTGTTGCATAGCAATCCGACTAAACCACCCAAGGCTAGCGAAGGTTATCCACAGATTACTGAGTCCATAACTCATCAATGGCAAGGGGATGCCAACGATAGGTAATAATCCAATGACCATACCAACATTAATAATAACAGAGAGTATGATATGCAATACAATACCGATTGCAAACAATTGAATATCAGCATCATGGAATGTCAGAATAGTCAAAAACATGCGCCAAAACAATAATGCAAACAGTATGAGTACGCAAAGAGCTCCAACAAATCCCCATTCTTCGCATAATACGGCAAAAATAAAGTCAGTTCGACTTTCGGGCAAAAATTGTAATTGATTTTGTGTGCCACGCAATAAACCTTTACCTTGTATGCCGCCTGATCCTATTGCAATGGCTGCTTGTTCAATTTGGTATCGTTCTTTATGGCTACTACCATAACCCATAAATACGGCAATACGATTTTTTTGATATGGTTTGAGTATAAATTTCCAAACAATAGGCATAGCGATAGCAGAAACAAAAAAACCAATAATAAAAAATTTTTTATCAATTCCTGCGAGCCACAGCATTACGAGTCCGGTAAATGCAATAATAAGTGCGGTGCCCAGATCCGGTTGCTTTAAAATAAGTACAAAGCTAAGACCCAGCATGCCTAGGATAGGTAGGTATGTATACCACGAACGTTTGTTCGGACCATATTCAGTATGAATGTGATATGCCGCAAATGCGGGGAAGAATAATTTTGCTAATTCAGATGGTTGCAATTTTATAAAGCCAACACTAATCCAGCGTTGTGCTCCCATACCAATACTGCCTTTTACTAAAGTAAATAATAACAGGCCAATGACGCCTACATATCCAAAGTATCCCCATCGCAGTAGGGTGCGATAATCAATTAAGCAACATAAAAAATAAATAATGATACCTGAAATAATACCAAATAATTGTTTTTTAAAATAAATCGATATAGGTGTGATTGTTGTATAAGTGGCACTAAACACAAAAAGTAAACCAATGCTTGCAAGTGCTAATATTAGTATAAAATATACCCAATCAAAGTATTTAAATATGCGTTGTTCCACACTGAACATAAAATTTCCTAATTATTTTTATGTTCAGTCTAGCGATAATTGGAGGTGTGGCAAGATGAAATAAATTGTTAGCTTTTTGTTTGTTCTAAAAAATGTATAATTTCTATACTTTCAGCATTTTTGGCACTGTCAAGGGGAGTATTATCACTTTTATTTTTTATGTGAGTGCTAGCGCCGCATTGAATAAGTGTTTGAACCATAGCAATACGGTTATTACCACAGGCGATATGTAATGGTGTGTTCCCATTATTATCTTGAAAGTCAGGATTGCCCCCTAGTTCTATTAAGTGGACAATTTCTTCCATAATATTTTCCGCATTATGCCAATAAGATCTATCAAGCTTAGATTGTATTTGTTGATCTAAATCTTTTTTATGGGAAGATTCCATACTAAGTAGCTGAATGCCGGTACATACAACAAAAAATGGTACATATAATTTTTTCATGGACTTCTTTCTGACTGGTATAAAAAATTAATCAATATGTTTTATAGTCTACAGACAGCTTCAGCTTGTTCAATTATTTTTTTTATTCTGTGATCAGTAAAGCCAAGACTCTTGAATGCATGTTGATATTTATTGGCATCGCGGCATAGCACCAGTCCCTGTTTGATTAATTCACGTTTGTGTTGCGCAGTTAACTCTTGCAGGGCAGTGATAGGGTGAATGCCAAGTGTATCAATTAAGTGTGCAAGTCCTTTGCTGGTCGGATAATTCCAGCCCAGTAATTGTATACGCATACATTCACCATATTTGATAACCTCTGATGTAAATTGTGTATTGGTAACAATCCATGCTTCATGAAATTGTTCTGTTTTTTTGATGTCTTCAAAACGTGCTTGTGTATATAAGGCAACTTGAATATCAGTTTTTGTGCCTAAACTATTATGGAATTTGCATTCTACCATGGCATATTTATGTTGTTTTTCTGTAATAACATCAATTTCATGTTCTACACATGCACCGCGTATTATTTGGTTTGTTTTTGTATGAAAGTCTTGTGCTTGTAAAATATGTGCTATGAATTGTTCAAAGGGGAACCCTATGGGGCCCAATTCAATCAATGCACGTTTTAAGTTATATCGTGCAGCAATTGGTGGGGTAATTTTTTGCAAGAAGCCACTCACAATCGCATGGATTTCCTGCGTAGTTTGTGGCTGTTGTGCTGTTATTTCTCGCAGAATAACATCAATCAGATTACCATCTGCACCAGCTTTTTTTAAAGAACGTTTTAGTTTTTCTGCATCAAATAGTTCTTTTTCGCCGGATGTTTTTTCAACATAGTGTGGCATCAATAGTCTCGTTATTCTTTGCGGCCTCTACGGTAATAACCTGCAAATAAGTTATAAAGTACAATAAGTATGAATGATGAGACGTATGTATAAATAGAAATTTCTGCAAGTGCAATTGCAAAATTAATTGGTCGTATTGCAAAAAATGGTTTGAGGTATTTTACTAATTTAAGACGATCAAGGTGAAATAGTGGTGCAGCATACTCAAATGCAGAACTTGGAAATACTTTAATTAATATAGTAGCAAGTGCATACATACCAGTGGTTACTATGGTAGATGCGAGTGCAAATGCATGTGCTTTTATTTTCATAGCGATACTCCCTTTTTTACGTGATTTATATATTGATACTATAAATCATCGGAGGTTATTCAAGCAATAAAAGCATAACAACAGTTGTAATAATGCTTAGGATTATGTGAATTAGGATATAGGATATAATTATGGAGAGTAAAAAAAATGGTCGGGATGGCCAGACTCGAACTGGCAACCCCTCGCTCCCAAAGCGAGTGCGCTACCGATTGCGCCACATCCCGACACCAAATATGCTAGTTATAGTAACAGATTCTATCTGACTTGCAACTAAAATAGTGCGAATTTAATGGGGTGAGTGATGGGGATCGAACCCATGACCTCCAGAACCACAACCTGGCGCTCTACCGATTGAGCTACACTCACCATATACTTCAAAGATAAGTACGCATAGTAGTATACGTGCTTTTGGTTAAAAATCAAAGAGAAATTTGGTCTTTTAAGCCACATTTGCCTCATTTGTCAGGCGGTGGGCGATATGGTAATATTATACTAATGATAAATAGGAATTGGGTAGAAAAATCTAATAATTTCAAGAATTAATATGTCAAAACAAAGCAAAACGCTCAAAAACACCGATTGGATCAAAGTATTCGGTGCACGCGAGCATAACTTAAAAGACATTAACGTAGCTATCCCCAAGGGCAAATTAACGGTGATTACCGGGCCATCAGGTTCAGGTAAAAGTTCTCTTGCTTTAGACGTTCTTTTTACCGAGGGTAAACGGCGTTATATGGAGTCGCTTTCGGCATATGCACGCCAATTCTTAGGTACTGCAAAAAAACCCGATGTTGACCGTATTGAAGGATTGTGTCCTTCTATTGCTATAGAGCAAAAAACGGTAAGCAGTAATCCGCGTTCTACCGTAGGGACTATTACTGAATTATATGATTATTTACGGGTGCTTTTTGCACGTATTGGTCAAGTACATTGTCCTGATTGTCATACCGCTATTTCAGCACAATCTCCTGATACAATTACCGCACTATTGAGTGCAAAATTTGCTAATAAAACGGTTACCATTGCTGCCCCTTATGCGCAAGAAAAAAAGGGCGAATTTGTTAATGAATTAACGCAACTATTTCATGCCGGATTATATCGGTTTATGATTGACGGTGAACGGCATAAATTTACTGCAGTGGATCAAATTCATGCACTTAATTTAAAGAAAACAAAAAAACACACGATTGATATTTTAATTGATGTGGTTGAAATAACCTCTGCCGAACGTTCACGTTTGCAGGAGGCTATTGAGGCTGCATTTAAGCATGCGGGCGGCATGTGCAAAGTTATTGTAGGACATGAGGAATATCTCTATTCATCACACCGTATGTGTGTAAAATGTAGCGGTTCAGTACCTGAAGTGGAACCACGATTATTTTCTTTCAATTCACCAATTGGTGCGTGTCCTGGTTGCCATGGTTTGGGAATTACTCATGAATGGCCTTGGGGTGATAATGATCCGAATGCGTGGAAAGCAGAATATCCATCATTTTTTGGTAAGTATGCAACGGAGCATACATGCCGTGAATGTTATGGCAAACGTCTGAATAAATTTGCATTGGCAATTACGTTGGATGATAAAGACATATACCAAGTGTGTGAGTATCCAATCAAAGATGCATTACAGTTTTTCAAAACACTCAAACTTGACCCGACTGCCAAAGAAATTGGTCATGGCCTTATTAAAGAAATTATTGATCGCCTGACCTTTTTGTATGATGTTGGTCTTGGCTATTTAACCTTAAATCGTTCTGCTGCTACTTTGTCCGGTGGTGAAGGGCAACGGATTCGATTAGCAACACAAATAGGGTCCTCATTGTCTGGTGTATTATATATTTTGGATGAACCAAGTATTGGTTTGCATCAACGCGATAATGATCGTCTGATCGAAACACTTAAAAAATTACGCGATCAAGATAATACAGTGGTTGTGGTAGAGCATGACCATGATACTATGGAGCAGGCAGACTATCTAATTGATATGGGTCCTGCTGCCGGTACCTTGGGCGGTTCGGTAACAGCTGCAGGAACTCCTACAGAGTTAAAGAAAAATGATAAATCATTAACCGGTGCATACTTGGCTGGTAAGCGTATGATTGTTGTACCAACGTCAGTGCGTACGCCAAAATCATACATGACCTTACATAACGCTACGGCAAATAACTTGCAGGATCTTACCGTTGCATTTCCGCTTGGTGTGTTATGTGGTATCTCTGGCGTTTCAGGGTCTGGTAAAAGTTCATTAATTATGCATGAATTAGTGCCAGCAGTTGAACGTGAATTAGCAGGTACTAAGCGTTCAAAGACGTCTCATGATATAAATCTTGAAGGTGCTCAATCATTACAAAATTTAGTAGTTATTGATCAGAAGCCAATTGGTCGTACGCCGCGTTCAAACCCGGCAACTTATTTAGGAATTTTTGATCAAATACGCGCATTGTTTGCAGGATTGCCAGAAAGTAATGCGCGCGGATATACGTTGGGGCGTTTCAGTTTTAACGTGCCGGAAGGGCGTTGTTCAGCATGTAAGGGTGAAGGCACCATTACAGTAGAAATGCACTTTCTGCCGGAAGTCAAAATGACCTGTAAAGTGTGTAAAGGATCACGTTATAATACAGAAACGTTACAAATTACCTACAAAGGTAAAACTATTGCTGATGTATTAGAAATGACTGCGTACCAAGCGGCACTATTTTTTGCAGCACATAAACATATTGCAAAACGTTTACAATTACTCAGTGATGTAGGACTTGATTATCTCAAGCTTGGTCAACCATCTACTACATTGTCTGGTGGTGAAGCTCAGCGTATCAAACTTGTGGAAGAGCTTGCCAAACGTGGCAGTGATACTTTGTATATTTTAGATGAACCGACGACCGGACTACATACCAATGATATTCAAAAATTACTACAGGTGCTCAATAAATTGGTAGACAAGGGAAATTCAATGATCATTATTGAGCATAATCTTGATGTCCTCAAAACAGCAGATTATCTTATAGACCTTGGCCCAGAAGGTGGTGATGGTGGCGGTACTATTGTAGCTACCGGTACGCCACATGCAGTAGCACAGAACAGAAAAAGTCATACGGGTACATATCTCAAGCAACTTTTGAAAAAATAAACTATAATCAAAAGAGCTTAAATTCATCAATATTCATTATACATGCGTGCAGGGAGTGGGTATGTTTCTGCAATTAATATTTTTTTTAGTACCAATGGTGTGTGTGCAAGATATGTGTTATGGCATGAAGAGATCACATGAGCAAGCATTTCAACCATCGATTATATCGTGTCACGAAACTTCTGCGCAATTAAGCATCTTTGAAACAACTGGATTACTGGAAGATATGTGGGAAGAAATTATTGATCACGCTTTTACTCCTATAAAAATATTGCCCCTATCGGGACTAGTTGGTTATTACGTTTTTAATTATAAAGATGAAGCATTAGGAGGAATAAAGCTAATTACAACATTGCGTGCAACGAATAAGTACTTGAAGCAATTTCTATCGCCAGCACGCATAGTCCTTATGCTTAAAAAGTATAATTTGAAGCAACAAGTATTAGATACCTATGTGGGATATTTTTTGGGAATACATACGTTTGATTGTTTTTTGAAAATTAATTTTCCTATCAATTTTTTTTGGACACGCATATTTTTTCAAGCGGGAGCAAATCCAAGTAGACAAATTTTTAGTGGGAAAAGTCTATTACATCTAATTATTATGAATAGGAGATTAGATGTTGCAAATCTATTATTACAAGCAGAGGCAGATATACAGGCAGAAGATATTAATGGCGATTCTCCTTTACATTATGCTGTTAATGCACGTTGCCCAATGAGTATACAATTATTAGTGCAATTCGGAGCAGACGTAAATGCAAAAAATTACAATAAGCAAACACCATTACATTTAGCAATTGAGCGGTGTTGTTTAAATACTATTAATGCATTATTGCAAGTTGGTGCAGATATAGAAGCAAAAAATAATCGAGAAGAAACACCTCTACACGTAGCAGTTAGCACTAGTAATCTATATGTACAGATTCCATATAGGTTAGAAGCTATACAAACATTATTGCGCGCAGGGGCAGATATAGAAGCAAGGGATTTTCATCAGGGCACACCACTACATGGGGCAGCTAGATGGGGTAGGCCTGCAGTATTACAAGAATTACTGGATGCAGGTGCAGAGGTAAATGCAAGAGATATGTATGGAAACACACCATTACATTGGGCAGTTGATTGGGGTGTACCAAAAAAAATTGTGCGGCTATTACTACAAGCAGGGGCAGACGTACATGCAAAAGATAATGATGGACGAACACCATTGGATTTGGCAGAGAAGAAAAAAGGGCGTCTAGAAATTGCGCAATTAATACGTGAATATAAAAAAGACTAAGGATGTTTATAAAACAACCGTACAAGATACATGTGAGTAGGGAGTGGATATGTTTCTGCGATTAATATTTTTTTTAGTACCAATGATGTGTTTCCAAGATATATGCCATGGTATGAAGAGATCATATGAACAAGCATTTCAATCATCGATTATACCGTTTCACGAAACTTCTGTTCAATTAGGCATCTTTGAAACCACTGGATTACCGGAAGATATTTGGAAAGAAATTATTGATCAAGCGTATGAACCTATGGAGCTATTATTAACCACATCGTATATATACACAGATTTCCAAACAGCTAATAATAAATTTGATCAATTCCTGAAAATGTTTGCAAAGCTACGTGCTATCAATAGGTCACTCAATAAATTTTTTTTGCTCAATAAGCTTTTGCTAGCAAAAAAAATAGGACAGGAAGACCCTAATTTTAGCAAATCACTTAACAAATGGTTAATAGACGGTTATTTACAGAGGATGGTAAGAAGAAATAATCATGGTTGGGTGCAATTATTACTGCAATTAGGGGCAGATGTCCATGTAAAAGAGTGCGGGAAGAACACACTATTGCATCAGGTTGCTGCTGGTTGGTATGCTTCGTATGCAAAGCCAGAAATTATAAAGTCATTGGTGTGCGCAGGAGCACAGGTAAATGCAAAAAATACACAGGGTTTTACTCCGTTACATTTGGCAGCAGGGTATGGTGCTCCAGAAGTTGTAGAAGTATTAGTGCAGGCAGGAGCAGATGTAAATATAATGGGTCCAACAGGAAGAACGCCGTTACATTTGGCAGCGTATAAAGGTCGTTTAAATATTAGTTATCAAGTTGATGTTGACGGAAAAGCTATAAAACTATTAGTGCAGGCGGGGGCACAAGTAGATGTGAGAGATAACGCTGGGGACACACCATTACATTTAGCAGCTCGTGATTGTCATAATCCAAGAAATATAGAATTATTAGTGCAGGCAGGAGCAAAAATAAATGCGAGGGATCCACTTGGTAACACGCCATTACATCTAGCTGCTAGAGGTTGGTATGGAACACTAGGATTCTGCAGACCACAGGTTGTAAAACAATTATTGGCTGCAGGAGCTCATAAAGAAGCAAAAAATAATGATGGAAAAACACCATTAGATGTAGCGGTAAATGAAGAAATTGCGCAATTAATACACGAATATAAAAAAGATTAAGGATGTTTAATGCAAGATAATAAAACAACCATACAAGATATCAAAAATTTTATGCGGCAGTTTGTAGCGGAACGTGAATGGACTCAGTTCCATACACCCAAGAATCTGAGCATGAGCTTGAGCATAGAGGCTGCAGAGTTAATGGAGCTATTTCAATGGTGTGATAATAATGCATCATGGGAACTAGCGCGTGCCAAACGTACTGAACTCGAGCATGAAATGGCTGATGTGCTTGCGTATCTTATTTCTCTGGCCAATGTGTGTGAAATAGATTTAAGTGCTGCTTATGCAAAAAAGATGGCGTTAAATGCTGAAAAATATCCGATTGATAAGGTCAAAGGACGCTCTGACAAATATACTACCTATCGCGAATAATAATTTGGTATATTCAATTTGGTAATTCTATAGGGCTTACAGCCATTGCATAGATATATTAATGTAGTATTATAAGGGATACTTGAAAAAGTATCTTATTTTTTTGGTATGGTAGGGCTATACATAATGAATATTTTTAAATTATTGATGTTGGGTTTATTGATGATGCATAGCATTGTCACATGTACCACGCAAGAGGTCTTGCTACCCACGGTTAATCATCAAGAAGTTGTCAAGCATGCAGAGCGTATCACGCGTGATGTCCAGTTACGTAAGGCGCTTTTGTATACGGTAGGGGGAATGACATGCGGTGCATTTGCATTTGAGGTGTATTCGATTGCACATTCTTTTGCTCATACGCAAGAACAAAAATCAAATACCGTTCAACCTGAAGTTACTCCGCCATCTATTTCTCCAGCAGCTGATTATTTTAGTAAGTTTGGTTCTTGGGTAGCCAGTACGGGTAAAAATATTTTGGGCATTACTATTATGGCAGTTGTTTATGAATTTGTATCACATACTATTAGTGATTCAATGAATCATATTATTTATACTCAATCGATCAAAAGTTTTGATACGCATTGTTCGCGCTGCATACCCTTAATGCAACATATGCAAAAAGATATACAGCGCGTATTGAATCATCGTTCTTCTGGTCGTGGTTCTACTATTGATAAAGATAGTTTGATATGCGTAAGTAGGCGTTTGGTAGAACGGGCAGAAAAATTGCTCGGATACATGTATGCAAAAAAAATGAATTTCTCTATACCACTACAACAAGAAGCCTCACGAGTTGAGCAACGAGTAAGTATGAGTATTGATGAATTTTCATTAGAAATACAGCCTTTGTTGACAGTAGCAGAAGAAGATATTGATTATCTTGACCTGTTACATGTTTTGCAAAAATATGAAAACATATTGAGCAATGAAATAGAACATTTTCTATTTATTGAAGAAGATAATCAAGAGCAATAAATTAACTTGATTTCTTAAATCCATTAATAATTTGTTGCGTGTGATTGTTGACATCTACTTTGGTAATAATATCAACAATGGTTCCATTGCCATCAATTAAGAATGTTTTTCGCTTAGTCAAAAAGCCATGCACGCCATATGCCCTGAGCGTTTTCTTATCCGCTTGCAGAAGTGGAAATGGTAACTGATATTTTGTTTTGAATTTTTGTTTGCTCTTAGTCGATCCGCTACTTATGCCAAGAATAGTGATACCTTCTTTTTTTAGTGTTGCAAAATTGTCTCGTAAGTTACAAGCTTGTTTGGTGCAGTATGGGGAGCTATCTTTTGGATAAAAGTAAAGCGCGACTTTTTTACCACGCAGAGCTGATAATGTATGGACGTTGCCTTCACTGTCTAATAAAGAAAAATCTGGTGCAGCATCATGAATTTTTATTTTTTTGCCCCAAGCGCATGGTACAAAACATATGCATACAAATGTGCATATGAGTGTATACACCATTAATTTGTTTAACATGATACTCCTTTGTTATTTTAGCTTACATCATACAGTAAGCTTTGTTATACTCACTACTTTATACCATACTAAGTAGCGATAGAAATATATGACACACGATAATGATAAAAATACTCCATTAATGCAACAATATCATGATATCAAAAATGAATATCAAGATGCATTATTGCTTTTTCAAGTTGGTGATTTTTATGAACTTTTTTACCAAGATGCGCAAAAAGCTGCTGCATTTTTAGGAATTGCACTTACTGCACGTGGCAAAAATAAGGGAGAACCTATTCCTTTATGTGGTGTGCCGGTTCATGCATTGGATCATTATGCATCAAAGTTAATTAAGGGTGGTTTTAAGGTCGCAATTTGTAACCAGCTAGAAAAACCACGCCCCGGTACCGTAGTCAAGCGCGGTGTAACACAAGTACTTACACCAGGAACACTTACAGATGCAAAGTTGCTTGATGAAAAATCTGCTTCTTATTTATTTTCATTATTTCCGATGCAAGATCAGTGGGGATTATTGTGTGGGGAATTATTAACTGCACAATTATTTGCAACGGTATTGCCCGCACAAGCAGAAAAAGTTTTGGAATCAGAATTAATTCGCTTCTTTCCGGATGAAATCATTATACCACGTAATCAGTCGGGACAAGCACTACAAACATATGTAAAAAAACTTGGTTATTTTACGACTGCTATTGATGTAGATATTGCACAAGAACAAACTGAAATTGATGCGTGGTTGCAACAACAGTTTAAGCCACAAGTTGTGAATACAATACAGCAACAGGAAGCATTGCGATTAGCCCTATATTATTTTTATGCATATGTACGGAGAAACCAAGCAGTTGCATTGGGACAATTCAATCATGTTCATATATATAAGCCTGATGATTTTTTACTATTAGATGGTGCAACTCAACGTAATTTGGAACTTGTCAAAAATACACAAGATGGAAGTCATAAAAATACGTTATTTTCAGTTATAGATGGTGCGACTACTGCTATGGGTTCCCGTATGATCAAAAAATGGTTGCTTCGTCCGTTGGTCAAGCAAGAAGCCATTGTGCAACGACAAGATGTAGTGGACGCTTGTATGCAGGATGTCTCATTGGCACAACAATTAGAAGATCGCTTGAAGCAAATTGGTGACATTGAACGTGTAGTTGGCCGTATTGCATTGCACCGTGCACAATTACATGATTTTGTTGCATTGTTACATGCGCTTAATGTGTTGCCAACCATAGTTGCACTTTTGCAGCCGTATACACACGTAACATTATTTCAGGTTATTTTAAGCCAGATAACTGATTTTACAAGATTACATGGTTTGTTACATGCAGCAATTAATGTAGATAGTAGCAAAGATTGGATTATTCAATCAGGTTTTGATGCGCGTTTAGATGAATTGCGTGATCTTGCTGCAAATGGTAATCAGAAGATCGTTGAGCTTGAAGCTCAAGAGCAACAGGCTACCGGTATTGGCTCTTTGAAGATTCGTTATAATCAAGTGCAAGGGTATTATATTGAAGTTACTAAATCTAATACTGATGCAGTACCAATGCATTATAATCGCATGCAGACATTAGCCGGCAAAGAACGCTATATGACTGATGAATTACAGTCATTGCAGGGTGCTATATTGCGAGCACGAGATGAATGTACTGCAGTTGAGCAAGAGGTATTCAATCGCGTTAAACAAGAAGTAGTTGTGTATATAACGCCATTGCGTAAGTTAGCACATGCATTAGCACATCTTGATGCATTATTAGGCTTGAGTAAGGTGGCATATAATAATGGCTATGTCCGACCTGTATTCAACCAACACAGAATTGTTCACATTACGAATGGTCGTCATCCAGTGGTTGAGCAACAACAAAATAGTCGCTTTATTCCCAATGATACGATACTTAATGATCAAGAGTCTTTATGGATTATTACTGGCCCCAATATGGGCGGGAAATCTACCTACTTGCGTCAGGTGGCATTAATAGGCATTTTAGCACAGATGGGGTCATTTGTTCCTGCCCAAGCTGTACAATTACCATTGTTTGATCGTGTATTTACGCGTATAGGTGCAGGGGATAATTTAGCAGAAGGTAAAAGTACCTTTTTGGTAGAAATGGAAGAAACGGCATCTATATGTGCTTTAGCGACTCAACATAGCTTGGTAATTTTAGATGAAGTTGGCCGTGGTACCAGTACGTTTGATGGATTGGCTATTGCTCAATCTGTAGTTGAATTTTTGTATGAACATATTGGATCCCGCTGTTTGTTCGCAACGCATTATCATGAATTAACCCATTTACAGGAACGTTATCCAGGGGTGGTGAGCTATTATGCAGCCAGTAAGAAAACAAATCAAGGTATCGTGTTTTTATACAAGATAATAAAAGGGGTTGCTGATGGTAGCTTTGGGGTAGAAGTGGCTAAATTAGCCCAATTGCCACCACGTGTTATTGCGCGTGCCCAAGAACTTGTCAATCAGCTGGATGTAAGCCATAGTTTGCCGGTCCAGGCCGCATTGGCTCAGCCGGTGGTAGGCTTAGAATCGCAAAAAATAGCCCAGCTTGAATCAGAAATGAGCGCCTTAAGGCAAGTCCTCGGGCAAAAAGAGCTACTATTACAGAAACTCCAAACCATTGATTACAATGAATTGTCCCCTAAAAAGGCATTTGATGTATTATGGGAGCTTAAAGAATTACAAGGATAGAGATTTCTATTAGTAATGAATGGCTTAAAATGCTATTTTATACTGGACCTGGCATAGCTTCTATGCTAGAATGATAGCATCAATAATCCAGAATTATTACGTAATATAGATTCAAGTCTTGCAGATTATAGGGTCATTTGATGGAACAAATTAATTCAGTCTCAAAATTCGCTATTTTTCAAACCGGCGGTAAACAATACCAAGCAATCGAAGGCAAAACTGTTGCCATAGAGAAACTTGAAGGTGAAGCTGGAACACCGGTTCAATTCAATGAGGTGCTTTTCCGTAAGAATGCTGATGGAGTTTTTGAAGTAGGTACACCACACCTTACAACTCCAATTAAAGCATCTATCGTTAAGCAGATGCGTGGACCAAAAATTACCGTTTTTAGGTTTAAACGTCGTAAAAAAGTACGTGTAAAGCGCGGGCATAGACAACCGATTACCGTGGTTCGTATTGAATCAGTGTAATATAATAGTTTATTAAAAAATTGTAGGCATAGAATCAGATTGATTTTATGCCTTATTTTTTTGCCCAAGCAAAAAGCCCGCTTTTTATAGCGGGCTTTCAATATTCAACTTAACCTATAACCTTAGTTGTAACGGTTATAGTTGCTGCCGCCTGAGCGACGATCGTTGCTGCGCGGTTGAACTGGGCGAGCTTCGTTCACTTTAATGTTACGACCTTTAAAGTCTGCACCATTTGCGCCTTGGATTGCTGCATTGCCTTCGTCATTTGAACTCATTTCAACAAAGCCGAAGCCTTTTGATTGGCCAGTGAATTTGTCGGTAATGATCTTAGCTGATACTACAGTACCATGCTGAGAAAAAAGGTCTTTAAGTTCGTTTTCAGTTGCTGAGTAAGGCAAATTGCCGATATATAATTTCATAAAAATACTTCGAGAGAAAAATGTTATTCAATATTCTAATTCAATTGGTTTGGGATATTTCTATCCAGGATACTTTACGCGAGCCACGATTCCTTTCTACAGAAAATAATACGATTCATTTACATACCTTAGTATACCATACTGATACAATAATTAAACAACTAATTTATAAATGAGGCTTACAGATCTGCCAGTTGTTTCAGGTTGTCATTATGGCCTGCAAAGATGAGCTTATCATGTGCTTTGACCACGTGCCCCGGGTCTATAGATATAACGTTATCATCTTCTTTCAAGCCTATGCAATAGACCTTATAATTGACAAATAATGCCAGGTCTTTCAAGCTTTTTCCTACAAAGCTTTTGGGCGCTCTAATTTGGCTGATAGAGAAGTCTTTACTCAGGCGTATCAGGTCAATAAAGGGGGAGCTAAGGTTATCGGCAACTTTTATACCAATTTCTTGCTCTGGTAAAATGACTCGGTCAGCACCTACAATGGTCAATATTTCTTTATGTATATCATTGATAGCGCGGGCGATAACTTGTGGGATATGTAGTCGTTTTTTGAGTAGAGCAGTAATCAGGATAGACTGTGCAAAGTTTTCACCTGTGGCAACAATCACCGTATCCATCTCATCTACCCCTACGCTACGTAGTGAATCTTCGTCGGTGACGCGCATACAGATGGCTTGGGTAACACTATCTCTAATCGAAGCTACAATTGATTCATTGCTATCGATGGCCATAACTTCCATGCCGTTATCGGCAAGCACTTTTGCTACTTGTTGGCCAAATCGTCCTAATCCAATAACACAAAATTTCATACCATATTCCTTAATTAATTAACCAAGCATAACACGTTCTTCTGGATATTTTATGCGCGTAGTGGACTCAGTGCGTTTTCTGAATTTTAGACCCAGTATGAGGGTGAGTGATCCAATACGGCCAACGATCATATTCATAATAATGAATGCCTTACCAATAGGCGATAAATGTGATGTTAACCCAAGTGAAATACCTAGATTGGTAAATGCTGTAACTGACTCAAATAATATTGTTAAAAATGGAGTATTTTTTTCCGTAATGAGCAGGCAAAATGTGGTAAAGATAATACACGTAAATCCAAACGCAATTATTGCTATGGCTTTGTATACTTGTTCAAGAGGTATTTGCCTACCTTGTATTTCTGTTGAAGTTTTTCCGGTAATTGCAGCTTTTATGGTAGCTAAAAAAACAGAAAATGTAGTAATTTTAATCCCGCTACCAGTTGATCCCGGTGATGAACCGATAAAACCTGAAATCATGATCATGAGTAACGTAGCAAGTTGTAATTGAATGGGTACCATTGTAACAAAGCCTGTACTTTTAAATGATACCGCATGAAAAACTGAATTAAGTATGCTGAGTGGTACATTCAAATCAAGTAAGGTATTATCATGCTCAAGTATCCAAAATATGATACTAAATATGATTATCAGCATGATTGATACATAGATAATGAGCTTGCTGTGTAAAGAGAATTTATAACGTTTTTTACCTATGTAGGCTTGTATACGTCGGAGAATTTCGCGCCAGGTAACAAATCCAAATCCGCCACAAAACATAAGCATAATTGTTGCTGCAAGCATTAACCAATTGCGTTGGTAATCAATCATTTTAATGGTAGTTGTTATGCCAGCATTACAAAATGATGAGACAGCATGGAATAATGCATAAAACCAAGCGTGATCAATTGATGCGTGATCTATGGCATTGTAAATAAGTAAGGCACCTATTAATTCGGTACCAAGAGTCAAAATAATAATAAATAATAAAAGTCGCTTTACATTGTTCCACGAATCAATTTCTAAAATTTGACCAGCCATTAACTGTGCGCCCATGCCGATATTTACAAACAATGTGATTAAGAATACGGTCATGGTAATCAAACCGAGGCCACCAATTTGAATAAGTGCCAAAATGACAGCTTGTCCAAAAAACGTAAACTGATCAAGGGAGATGGTAAATAGCCCGGTAACGCAGGTAGCAGATGTTGCGGTAAAGAAAAGATCAATTAATGGAACAGAGGTGACGCGTGAAATAGGTAATAGAAGACAAATTGTACCAAGCAAAATAGTTGTTATTATAGAAAGCAATAATATACGTCCGGGGGGAATGTGGGCTAAATTCTTGGCGCTCATTATGATTCCTTACTAAAAAATATGGTTTATAACTTAAAACATCTACATGTTTTTAATGAGTAAACAACCATATGGTACCAATAATCATGACGAGCATACAAGTCATGACAGTATTAAAATAAGTATCGATTGATTTTTGAATGTGTTCACCATATATAAAAATGATGATGGCATACAGAAAGAAGCGAGCGCCTCGTGCAATAATAGAGCATATAATAAATGGAATCAGTGATAACTTAAAAAATCCTGCAGTCAGGGTTGCGGCTTTATATGGTATTGGCGTAAATCCTGCTGCCAAAATTGCCCAGACTTCATATTTTTTATACCATGCAGAAATTGTTGCAAAATTTTCAGGAGAAAGAATATGGCTAACAAATCTATTGTGGATTATTTGTTCTCCTGCCATATCCCACAAAAAGTACCCAATAAAATACCCGGTGATACCACCTAAAACAGATGCTGCTGTTGCAATTGTTGCATAATAAAATGATCGTTCACGCCGCTTGATGCAGTATACGATGAGCATGGGGTCAGTAGGCAAAAAAAAGATTGCTTCTAAATAGAAAAGAAACCCAAGCATAAAATCTGCATAAGGTTTATACACATATGAACCCATCCAATCATATAGGTCTCGCATGAATCCAAACACAAGATCTCCTTTAAAATAAAGAAAAACTAAATTAAGAGATCTTTAAGATACGGTACAATGTTGTCAATTGCAATACGTTCTTGTTTGGTTGTATCACGATTACGTGCCGTAACACTGTTATCAGTTTCACTATCAAAGTCATAGGTAAAGCATACTGGTGTACCTATTTCATCTTGACGGCGATAGCGTTTGCCAATTGAACCACTGTCATCAAATATGAGTTCAAGACCTAATTTCTTTTTAATATCATGATAAATGGCTAGTGTTTGATCGTTGAGTTTTTTGCTGAGTGGGAAGAATGCTGCTTTGACTGGTGCAATTTTTGGATTAAGTTTGAGCACAATACGTTCTTCGCCTTCGACTATGTCTTCTGAATATGCATCGAATAATAAGGTAAGGAACAATCGGTCGGTACCTACTGAGCATTCTACTACATGTGGAATGTATGATTCTTTAGTTTCATCATCATATACACGCAGATCCTTACCGGAATATTCCATGTGTCGGCGTAAATCATAATTACCACGGTCTGCAATACCTTCCAATTCTTTCCAACCAAATGGAAACTCATATTCTACGTCAACGCACTTAGTTGAGTAGTGTGCAAGCTCATCAGCGCCATGTGGCCGCAAGCGAATTTTACTTGGATTGATACCAATAGTGGTATAAAATTTTTCGCGGTGTTCAGTCCAGAAGGTGAAGAATTTATCAGTATCTTCTGGTTTACAGAACCATTCTAATTCCATTTGTTCGAATTCACGCATACGAAATAGGAATTGTTTTGGTGTAATTTCATTACGGAATGCTTTGCCAATTTGAGCAATACCAAATGGAACTTTAACACGATTGGTTGAAAGGACGTTTTTAAAATTTACAAAAATAGATTGTGCTGTTTCAGGACGCAAATAGGCAGTGGTAGCATTTTCTGCAGCGGCACCAACATCTGTTTTAAACATCATGTTGAATTGTCGCACATCGGTCCATGCTTTTTTACCACAATGTGGGCACGCTTTATTCAAATCGATATGATCGGCACGATAGCGATGCTTACATTGCATGCAATCTACCATTGGATCATGGAATCCTTCTAAATGTCCAGATGCCTCCCACATTGCTTGTGGGCCAAGAAGCGCACCTTCTAAAAATACTACATCAAGATGGTTGCTTGATATGGCAGAACGCCATGCGTTACGAATGTTTTGCTTCATGAGTGCGCCCAAATGTCCGGCATCATATACGCCGTTTAGGCCGCCATAAATTTCTGCAGACTGGTAAATGAACCCGCGGCGTTTGCAGAGTGCAACAAGTTTTTCTAAGGTAACTGGGCTTGTTTGAGAACTCATGAAATATGCTCCTTAAGCTTTATATTTGTGATTAGTATACCGTGGAATGAGCACTTTTAAAAGTAGATGGTAGAGACTTCAAGCAATTAGTTTGTCAATTACAGCTGTGGTGTAGGCTGGCCTTTCTGTGTATTTAGGGTACACTAGAAACCTATTGACTTACTCATGTTTACAAATAGCAAGGGAGATTGCATGAAAAATCGTCATATACTCATTTCATATATTTTTCTTTTTCTGACAATAGTTATTTTATTTTTGTTTGGTTATTTATTATATAAGCGACAACAAAGAATCGAACAAGCAAGCGCGCAGATATATGATGATGTAATGCGGGTTGCTATTGATGTGCCGACTCCTGAGCAAAATGTGGTTGAACGTGTGGTGACTAGTTCACAACTATGGCGTCCAATTCAGGAGAAGGTAGAAAATACTGTTGTACAAATTTTTTCACAAATTGCAGAACTTGATTTATTGCAGCCCTACAAAACACCAAAACAGGGAACTTCATCGGGTAGTGGTTTCTTTATTAATGCTGATGGGGACATTATTACCAATGCGCATGTAATTGATCAAGCAAGTGCCATTTGGATTCAAATTCCAGCATTGGGCAAACGAGTACTTGATGTTGAAGTGCTCGGTGTAAGCCCTGAGCGGGACCTTGCGTTATTACGTCTGACTCCGGATAGTTTACAACAAATTAAAGATGAATTAGGTACAGTGCCTTATTTGAAAATTGGGGATTCTGACAAAGTATTACGCTCAGATGAAGTTCTTGCGCTCGGGTACCCATTGGGTCAGCAATCGCTCAAAAGTACAACCGGTGTAGTAAGCGGGTTTGAGCATCGTTGGATTCAGACCAGTGCGCCAATTAATCCAGGTAACTCTGGAGGTCCACTGCTCAATACGCAAGGTGAAGTTGTTGGAGTAAATAATGCAAATATTCCTGGAGCACAAAACGTAGGGTATGCAATTCCTATCAGTCAGCTGGAAATTATCTTGCCTGATTTGTATAAAGTTAAGTTATTACGCAAACCATTCCTTGGCATAGTATTTAATAATGCAACTGATGCATTGACCGAATATTTGGGTAATCCGGCACCAGGTGGTGCATATATTGTTGAGGTAGTTTCCAACAGTACGCTCGACAAAGCTGGGGTCAAGCGTGGTGATATGTTGTATGAGATTAATAATCATAGACTTGATATTTTTGGGGAGATGCGTGTGCCATGGTCAGAAGATAAAGTTTCATTAATTGACTATGTATCACGCATATCTATCGGGGAAGAAATTAAGCTTGTTGTGTACCGCAATGGTGAACGCAAAGAATTAAAAGCTATCTTTGAGCAAGCTGAATCACAAGGCGTATCTGAGTTTTATCCAGGATATGAAGAATTAGATTATGAAGTATTTGGTGGTATGGTAATTACACCACTCACGATTAATCATTTACAATTACTTGGTAGTCATGCGCCTGGCCTTGCAAAATATATGGACATGAAAAATCGCAATGAACCAACATTGATTATTACACATATTTTCCCAAGTTCGCATTTGTATCGCTCACGCGCTGTTGCCGTTGGTTCAACTATTCATGAAGTGAATGGTATTAAAGTAAGCAATTTGCATGAGTTCAGAAATGCATTGCAACAAAAAGGCGATAACAAGTTCTTTACCATGCGTTTATCAGACAATGTTGCGCGCAGATCAGAAAATGTTATTGTTGCGCTTGAATGGGATAAGTTGATTGAACAAGAACCAAAACTTGCACATGATTATCGCTATCCAATGACAAATACAACCAAAGAATTGCTTGCTGCTGCACAAGCGAATAAAGCATTGCAGAAAGCGACAAAGACTGCATAGATTGAAGAATTATGGCTTCCAAAATAATACGTAGGATTAACTATTTATGTGTTTGCAAAGGTTATTATCAATAACATTCTTGGTATCATTTCCGTTGTATTCTTACTCAATGGGGCAATCTCCAAACGATAGATCATCGAGAGGATTTTGGAATATATTTAGTTTTTTTCATCGACAAAGTGATGAAATGATTGATGGTCTAATTGAAAGTGTAGAAGACTTTGTAGGTGTTGAAGTCGAAGATGTAAATAACTTTGTTGCCATTGAAGATGAGGATGTAGCAGATCCTACTTCCTCGGATGAAGAATCATCTAAAACATCTTCTGTGCAAGATAGGATTATAATGCCTTCCGAATGTGCCCAGACATTAGATTCTCATATAGAAAATACACCAGATCAGCAGTCTATTGTAGAACATAATCAGTTGATACCACATTTTACATGTGCTTTAAAATATTTCTCTCAAGTAGATGCGATAGAACGTAAAGTAAAAAAATATAATACAATAATGATAGGTTCTTTTTATGGAGGTATGGGTAGATATACATTAGCTCGTGCTATAGCATATAAATTAGGGTTGCAAGAGGTATTAGTTTCTTCATATAGTTTAGTTGGTAAGAATCCAGAAGAAACAAGCAAATCAATAAGTAATGTATTTGAGCAGCATGCTCAACAGGAAAATGTAGCGTTGATTATAGATCATATGCACGTATTATCATCAGGAAGCGCTCGATATTTTAATAAGAAATTAAATTTTGAGATGATAAAACAGGGTGTAGCTATATTGAGAGCGGGATGTGAACGGAATATACTTATTGGAATAAGCGATCATAAATCATATTTATTACCAGTTAAAGCTTGGCATATTGAGTTAGAGATACCTTGTGCTGAGCAACGTGTTGAAATAGCACAAATTATGTTTGCAGACCATAACGTTACATTTGCAGATGAACATGCAGTGGATGTATTGCGAAAGATAATGCATAAATCCGAGCTTACGCCAAAAAAAATAAAGGAATTTGTAGATAAAACAATTCAAATGACGAATGAATGTGGCGATAGTTCTCGAATTCAATCAGTTCATGCTAGACATAATCTTGTAATTACAGAAAAATCGCTGTGGTATGCAGCAAATAACAGAAAACAAATGGCACGCTGTTTATTAGCGGATCTTAATGCGCGTTGTGAAAATGACAAGATTTTTACTAAGATAGTTAATCGATATTGTGTGGGGATCAAACTTGCGGACAAGGAATTAACGCAGTTGGTAGAGCATATTCGTCAGCAAGATTATCGTGGAAAAAGCGATACAGATAAACCAATTGTAATTACGAGAGATTTATGCAGAAGATATTCTACCATATTATGATGAGATGAGTTGGTACCATATGGCAAAAGAAAAAAAGCGCCTTGATCACTTGGTGCATGAGCTCTATCCACAGTACAGTAAGCAACAAATACAAAGCTGGATTATGCAAGGTAAAGTATTTGTTGATGGTAAAAAAATTGATAAACCTGGTACTATGCTAGCATCTGATGTAACAATTGTATGTCATGCCGAAGAACCAAAGTTTGTTAGTCGTGCGGGTTTTAAGCTTGAAAAGGTGCTTGATCACTTTGGGATTGATGTGACTGGTTTGGTAGCACTTGATGCAGGATTGTCTACTGGTGGGTTTACTGATTGTTTGTTACAGCGTGGTATACAAAAGGTATATGGTGTTGATGTTGGGTATGGCCAAGTTCATGAAAAAATCAGAGTTGATCCACGTGTTGTAGTTATGGAACGTATTAATTTACGTGAATTGCCTGACCTTGGTGATTCGATTGATTTAGTGACACTCGATTTATCATTTATTTCTGTGCTTAAAGTTATGGATGCTGTTAATAAAGTTATTGCACCTCAGGGGCAATTGCTTGTGCTGATCAAACCGCAATTTGAAGCACGAAAAGAAGACGTTGGGCGTGGTGGTATTATTAAAGATAGTAAGATACATCAAGAGGTAGTTGAGCGTGTAACGCAAGGAATTATTGCACATGGGTTTAATTGTATTGGCGTGATAGAATCACCCATTCTTGGTGGATCAGGTAATAAAGAATTTCTTGCATATTTCAGAAAAAATTAAGGGATGGTAGGTGAAACGTTTTGTATGGTTGGTTTTTATTGTATTGCACATGCATCCTATGGCGCAATGTAATATAGGTCAACTAGTTGATAGTGCATATATATCCTCTGTGCAATTGTTGCAGCGTATACCAGAACAAGATGAGCATGTCATAGTCAAACTGGAAGGGAATTTTGTTTGGGGGCAGGTTCATTCTGTATATAATGATATGTGTGTAGTGGCGTGTAAATCTACACGCGCAGGCATACAGGGAGCTGCATTTTTACTGAGTGCTATATATACCCTGGATATACAAAAAAAGGAATAATATGCGCATATCGATCACGCTATTTTGTTTATTGAATTGTATGGGATGTTTGGCAGATGACATATATGATATGGCGATCACAAATACTCAATCAGAACTTGATGAATTAGAAAAAGGTAAAAAAATAGGTGCGCAGGTTTCTGTGCCATGCAATAAGCAATTGGTAAGCTATGCAAGTTTGGGAGTTATACCACACATTAATGAATATGTGGTTGTACCAGTAGTTACCATCTCAGACTCCGATCAAAAACATACTAAGTGGGTATGGGGCAAGGTAATCGCGCGCAACCACTATATATTTGTAGTGCAGTCATCTAAGTATGGGGGTTCATACTATACTGAATACAATATGTACAAGATGGTGAAGAAATCTTGTGAAATCCTACACATCGAATAATTAAAAGTACTAGCAGAATACTTGGTTTTTAAGGGTATTTGTGCTACATTTTATGCATGTGCGCCTGTAGCTCAACAGGATAGAGTAGCGGTCTTCGAAACCGTTGGTTGCAGGTTCGAGTCCTGCCAGGCGCACCAGTCATTTCCTCTAGAAATGACTGGCAGGCCATTCAAAATGAATAATTTCTTTAATAATTTTCATTAGCGCTTGTAGCTCAGTCGGATAGAGCGACAGATTCCTAATCTGTAGGCCGCAGGTTCAATTCCTGTCAAGCGCACCAGTCATTTCCTACAGAAATGACTGGCAAAACCAGTATTTACACAGACCAAATCGAGTCTAATTTTAGTATCACTAAATTAGTAATTTTTTGTACTACATCGCCATTTTTATTAAGGCGATGTATTGTTTTTTTTGCATGATATGCATTTTGTAAATCTGCCAATGAATACATATCTTTAAATTCTTCACATAAAGGGATTTCCTGCGTTTTACCATAGCCGTGATCATAGCCACGAGCTTCAATAATTAGATTTTTTTCTATATCACTGATTACTATTACGTGTCCAGGGATATAGATAATATCACCAGGTTGTATGCGGTCATTTGGTTGTAGAGGTTGCAGTGTCTTGAGTGCGGTCATTGTATTTTTACAAAAGTATGGGAGTCCATTTAGCTGTGCTGCTCGCGCGATTAAACCTGCACAGTCAAATCCGGTTTTTGTTTGTTGTACGTTATGTGGAATTGCATAATAAGTACCGGTGTTATTATGTGGTAAGGTACATGTTTTTTTTAAAAAATTCTGTGTTTGGTGTGTAGTCGTAAAGCTGCACCCTCCCCATACATAAGGTATTGCATGTTTGTCAGGATGGGCCCATTTTTTGAGTGTTGCTACAAAATTATCTTTCTGTTCTTGATGTGATGTGCTTGGTAATACACATTTTTCTCGTGCAACATATGTTAAGACCATAGTATAGGTATCTGGATGGAATATATATAATCCAATCTTTTTGTGTGTTATTGTATCTGGGTCATATACAAATCGCGTGCCTACAGAGAATGTCAATTTTGTTTTTGGATCCGTGTATGGCTCGACAAGAATTGCTATGTGTTGTGGTATAGCGCGATACGTTGTCTTTGCGACAACAGGTTGGGGGAATAAGCGCATATCTACTTGGTGTTGTTGTAGCGTATGTACAGAAAGTAGATTTTTTTTTGCGGTCCAGAAAGTATTATGTTTTACATTGCTTGCTTGTGTGCAATAAAATACTTGTGGTACCCGAATATGTACTTCTTCACCGTGTTCAGCTATTACTTCAACCATCTCATTGAATAGTAATTGATGAATGCGCGGACATACGCGGCCTGCTTGTGCAGCAGTTCCGGCACCGCATAGAGGTAGGGTGGCGTATGACTGATGAATGGACTGATTTGCATACCATTGTTGCATGGGCTGGCCGACAAGGTCTGCAACAGGTACAATAGTAATTGCTTTATGTGTTGCATCAGATATGCAAGGTAACAAAAGACACAGAAGTAATAATGTAAAATGTTTTTTTATATGTACCATAGCTTTTCCTTATCAGTTATGCTGATTCTCTAATTTAGTATGCAGTATTGCGGTATGGTGTGAAAAGAGATAATTAATCATTTCATCTTGAAACCCTTGAGTAGTTGATATTACAAATAGTATTATAATATAGAGTGGATTAGGGTGAGGTGAGGAGAAGTAACATGAACAAAATTAATATAATTACTCTTATATGCATAGTATTTTTTCCAATACAAGCGCAGGATGTGCATATTGATAAACAATGGGCATGGGTGTACCGTAAAGCATTTGGCTTTCAAGAGTTGACACAAAGTAGTGAGAAAAAAGAGCTATTATTTGCAAAGAAGGATATTCCATCATTTTCTCAATTAATTTTTTCTTGGAATGCAATACGACCTACTAGTGGATATTTTTCATTTTTTGTACAAGCACGCGATGCTCGTACCAAGCGATGGGGCAAGTGGCATCACATGATTGATTGGGGTGCACGCATACAAAAATCGTACCTTACACAATCGGATGGCCATACGCAATATAGGCATGTACGTTTGGAAGTAGAGCGTAATAAACCAACTGATGCATTTCGCATAAAAGTTGGTGCAAAAAATGGTGCAGATCTTTCATTACTTAAAAGTGTAACCGTATCTCTAGCTGATTATAAAAAATTTAAGCCAGAATCATTTGATTGTGCAGGGTTACCCTCAGTTCATGTGCGTATGGTGCCAAAAATAGCGCAATTTGCTTTGGATCACCCTGATGCGCATCGCATTTGCTCGCCAACATCTTGTTCTATGCTGACTAGTTTTATACTTGGTGAACAGATTGACCCGGTACAATTTGCAGATCGTGTTTTTGATCAAGGTCTGGATATTTTTGGTAGTTGGCCATTTAATGTGGCGCATACATTTGAGCATTGTGTTGACAAGGCGTATATTTTTACCCGTCGCTTGAATAGTTTTGCTGAGTTATATCGTCAGTTAAAGCGTGGCATTCCTATTGTAGTTAGTGTGCGTGGTGAATTAGAGGGAGCTCCCAAAGTATATGAGAATGGACATTTACTTGTCGTAGTGGGCTGGGATGCAAAGACTCGTTCGGTTATTTGTCATGATCCAGCGCATGAATCTCCTGATGATACCTTGAAAAAATATTCAATCAAGAGCTTTTTACCTGCATGGGAACGTTCGCATCGGCTAGTATATTGGACTGAGCCCCTACGTGAGGCATAGTTGAATAACTGAAAACAAAATAGGTGCAATAAAAAAGCTTAATTTCAAGTCAAGCCATAGGTATTGTTGACTATTTGAAATTTGAATTGATACAATAATGGTAGAAGCAATAGATGCGCAATCAGTAAAGGGGTGGAAAATGATAAATAGATTATTATTTATTGTGTGTAGTATGAGTATGATAACTTGTGTTGCTGCAAAACACAATCAAATTAACAAAGTTTTTTATCACAAAGGGAATGAGCAAAGTGTACATGTTGAACTTGCCAAAATTGCGCTCTATTTTACGCACAAACCACAAGTAAGAGTGGATAATACGCAGGCAATGCAAGGGATACAAAAATTAGTTTTTCATTTTGAGGATACCTATATTGATAATCAGTTACTACGTAAACTGATTCAAAATAATGCTATTGGGTATAATATACAGGCTCAACAGAATAAAAAGGGTGTTGATATAACTGTGTCGTATAAACCATCTGTTGTAGCAATTTCGTATGATACATTCCAGTCAATTAGTATGCAGCCAGGTTTAGTGATTCATTTTTTTAACCAAGCAGTACTTGATACCCTCAATAAAGTTGAGCGCCCGATTTTGCAAACAACGTCGCTGAATGTAGGTAAAAAAAAAGTGGTTATAGATGTAGGGCATGGTGGAACGGATACGGGGACATGCTGCTTTGGGCTTAAAGAAAAAGACGTAACACTTACTATTGGTAAAAAATTAGCACAACTTTTACGCAAACAAGGTATCAGTGTGGTCATGACGCGCATTACTGATTGTACATCTCAGCTTGATGAACGCACGACCCTTGCCAATGCTACTGATGCTCAGTTACTTGTTTCTATTCATGCAAATTATGCGAGTAATGAGGCGGTAGAGGGTATTGAAACGTTTTGCATACAGCCGTATCTGCTACAGCCACAACAAATTTTTTTTGATTCAGCAAATGCATTACTGATACAAAATATTTTTTTAACTAGATATAATGCGAGCCATCAGCTAGCTCAATTAGTGCATAAAAATGTAATTAATACGGTCAGCAAGCAAGTTCCTATACATGATCGCTCGATCAAATATGCTGTACCACAAGTGTTGCTTGGTGCACATATGCCAGCAATTTTGGTAGAAGTCGGATTTTTATCAAATAAAAAAGAATCCATGCGATTGAAAAACAATATGTATACGCAGCAGTTGGCACAAGGGTTATGCAAAGGAATATGCGATTATTTACACGGATAAAATAATAGTATATCTTTGCGCGTATAAGACATATATGCTACATTAATGGTGGTTCTATTACAATCCTTTTAAACTAATCAGTTTGTGATATCAAATATTTGGGAACAATTTTTAACCATAGCACGAGAAGAAGCCGGAAGTCGTGTAGTGGAAACATGGTTTAAAGCGGTGACGTTGGCGCGGTGGGATACCATTGAAAAGGTGGTATATCTCAAGGCGCCGAATACATTTGTGCAAAAATGGATTCAAACAAATTATATGCCATTATTGCATACGCATTTAGGACGTTTGTTGCATGTCACTGATCTTATGGTTGTATTTACCGAAGAGCAAAAAGATACAAAGGTTTCGGGTGCTTCTGAAGACCCGCAGTACCGAGCTGCTGCCGTAGTACAATTTGATGATGATATTAATATGGTGCCTGTTGAAAAGAAAATGACTGCATTGGTCAAGTCTTCGCTTGTCAACCATTGTGGTAATATTAATCGTACTTATTCATTTGATACGTTTGTGGTTGGGCCAAGTAATTCATTGTCTTATGCAGCTGCACATGCTGTTACCGAAAAACCAGGGCGTTTATATAATCCATTATTTATTTATGGTGGATCAGGATTGGGCAAAACGCATTTGTTGCATGCCATTGGCAATGAAATTAAAGAAAAAGACAAGAAAGCGGTTATCTTGTATCAAACGGCAGATCGTTTTGTGAATGAATTTATTAATGCAATTCGCTTTAATAAAATACATAAATTTCAACAAAAGTATCAGGTAGTTGATGTATTGTTGATTGATGATATTCAATTTATTGCTAATAAAGAGCAAACGCAGGAAGCATTTTTTCATATTTTTAATGTGCTGTATGAAGCCCACAAACAGATTGTGTTTTCAAGTGATGTGATACCAAATAACATGTCTGGTATTGCAGAACGATTGCGCTCACGATTGGCTTGGGGCTTGGTGACCGATATTCATGTCCCGCGCTTAGAAACAAAAATAGCAATTCTCAAAAAGAAGGCAGAATTGAGTAATAGCATACTTTCTGATGAAGTTGCTCACTTTATTGCATCACGCGTGACATCTAATATTCGTGAATTAGAGGGCGCACTTATTCGGGTAATGGCATTTGCTTCATTGACCAATAAAGCAGTGACATTAGAGCTTGCACAACGTGTGCTTGCACATGCACATGCACAGGTTGACCAGTTGGTTGATTTTGATCGTATTATTACTGGTATGAGTAAGTATTACTCATTTACTTTAAAAGATTTTAGATCGAAAAGCAGGAATAAAGAATTAGCATTCGCGCGACAGGTTGCTATGTTTTTAATGAAACAACTTACCGATAAATCGTTACGTGATATTGGGAATTTTCTGGGTGGTAGAAATCATGCTACGGTGATGCATGCTTTGCATAAAATAGAGAAACATATACAGGATAACCCAGATTTTGCCTATAAATTAAAAGATATCGAAGCAGGAATTCGTGCGTAGTAATAATCACTAACTAGTTATCGGAATTTTTAGGTTATGTGCATCAAAACGAGCTAATTTTCGTTGATCTTTAGTACGAAAAAATGCATCGTTCACAAATTTGCCAGTCAAATATAAATACCATTCAGTGTATGTTTTGAATGTTTTTTTGTCTCGTATACCTACAATGATAGGAAAATATTCTGTATCAATGAGTACAATTTGGACATCTCCCGTTTTTTCATCTTGCTGGAAAACAAAATTATCATAATGTGGATCTATAGTCAGGTCTAGCTGTGAGCATAGTTTCATAACCATACGCTTTTTTTGTTCTTGTGATACTTCTAACGTATCATCTGTTTTTTCTGCATCAGCAATAATAGCATACATGCTTGGCAATTGGGTGGTTAGTGTTTGATCTGTGTCATTCAAATGTGTACCTGTCAATTGGATCCAGCGACTGTTGGTTGGTTGCCAATACCACTTGCGTGGAATGCGGACAATAGAGCTCCAATGTGGGTGCATGCTGAGTCGCTGTTCTACGAGTTCTTTATTTTTAATGCGTGTCAGACCACTGATATGTCTGTTTGCGCCATGGCCCATATAGAGAAAAAAAATTGGCTCGAATCCTTTGTTCCAATAATTTACAAATGTTTTTGGATTTTCTGAAAATAGCTTTACGACAAAAGGATAGTCTTTAAATTTCAATACAAGCAAACCTGATCGATGCCGGCGGTTCCAATTTTTGCGTTGTAGCACATTAAAATGTTTAAAATGTCTTTTTTTCTTTTGTATCTCAATTAATAGTTCTTCAAGTAAATCAGATAATATTCTGCCATCTACTGATTTAATTGATTCGGTGGTATTAGAACGTAGTGGAATTACCGTTTGAGGTATTTTATGTGTATCGAAGTGTTCTTTATTAAATACCTCGAACAAAGGGTAAGCTTCTAAACTTGCATGTTTAAGAGTATATGTTTTTTTAGGTTTGTCTGCCCAGCATACGGTGATTTTGGGAAGCCATGATTCTTGAATACGTAATGGGCTACGACTATCAAGTCCGATTGGAACAAGAAGAATCCAAAGAGTAATAAAAATAAGTTTAATACGTTGCTTCATGAATTATTCTATGATAAAGAGATTATTTTATTATGATACACCCGTATAATTCTAAAGAGAAATTGGGTGGAGTCAAATTGTAACGTGATAAACTAATGGCTTATGTGCGATCTTGTTTTTTCTTCGTGTTGATTGATAAAATAATTCAAAAGTAATTCCTTGTTGCTGTTCAAGAATAGGTGAGGTATGGTCAATGAGAGAGAGGAGAATGTATTATACTAGAAAGGAGAGGAGATGGCTGTTAATGAAATACTTAAACGTCAACATGCGGTGCTCAATAGACTGAGTCAATTACCACGTAAAATGCTAGCACTCAAAGATCAAGGAAATATCACTGAGTTTGTTTTGCATGAATTATGTCATACTGATTGTTTTGATCTAGAAAAAGCGGCGTACTTTATTGATAATCCTGATTTTGATTGTTTAAAAGGCGTTGCAGGTGTATGGCGTCCAGAAGTATACACGACACCAAATAATGATATTTGGCAAAACCCAAGTTTGTTTACTGCGCATATGCAAGGTTCTCTATTCAACCAAAAAGTTCGCGACTTTATTAGACCAAGTTTACGTAAAAGTAAAGAATCAGATGAAGAAATAGTGCGTATGATTGGTCAAGAACTACATATGCAAAATCCTGGTTATTATGCATGGGATATGAAACATGATAATCATGGGTTACTTATATATGAAAAGCCGTATAAAACGGGTGATGCTTGTGATATTGATATGGTGTTGAATGGGTTGAGTTTACTTAGCTTTTGCCCTATTTTTTAAAGACTTCCAATCCAGGAAACGATTGACCACTCAGATAGGTGAGTGTAGCGCCACCACCGGTGGTAAGGTAATCCATTCTTTCAGCAAGGTCAAACATGGTAACAGCTGCGATTGAGTCGCCACCACTGATAATCGTTTCTCCTTGTGCATGTGCGAGTATGTCAAATAGTTTACGCACACCATCTAGTGTTTCTTTTCTATCTATAAATCCAGGTATTCCATTAAAGAAAATAGTTTTTGCTGGTGTAATAACTTGTTGTATGCGGGCAATAGTGCGTGGCCCAATAGAAATACCAACAGCGTCATCGGGAAAATTGTCAGCTGATACAATTGATAATGGTCCATCAATAGTGCCTTGTGCTACTTGAAAATCAACAGGCATAATTATCGTAATATTTTGTTGCTGTGCGCGCGCCAAAATGTCTTTGCAGTTTGGTATGCTTGCTTCATCAACTAATGATTTACCAACTGGTTTGTTGAGAGCGCGCATAAAAGTAAATACAATGGCGGGTAACAGTACTAATGTTTGTATTTTGTCTAACAGCCCTGCAATGACCGGTATTTTGTCAGAAGCTTTGCTACCGCCCAAAAGTAATACACATGGTTGTTGTGGGTTACTGCGTAGTTGATGAAGTGTTTTTAATTCTTTTTCAACCAAAAACCCAACAGTACGTTTATGTATGTCGAACAATTTTGGAACACGTGTAATGGATGCATCATTTCGATGCATTGTGCCAAATGCATCATTAACATACAAATCACCCCATTGTGCAAGTTTTTGTGCAAATGTTGCATCATTATTTTTTTCGCCTGGATAAAAGCGGAGATTTTCAAGCAGTGTGATAGTGCCTTGAGCTGGTTTTATTACGGTGTCTATATTGGGTTGCCAGTTGATTGTATAATTATGTTTTTTAAACCAGGGTAGTAAGTGTTGCGTTGAAAGTTTTGGTTCATTATCTTTTGGTCGACCAATATGCGTGGCCAAAACTATAGAGCCACCTCTACTTAAAATATAATCAAGAGTGGGTTGTAGTGCCCGTAAGCGAGTATCATCAAGTATGGCGCCATTTTTTAATGGTACATTCAAATCAGCACGGAGTAATATACATTTGTTATCAAGGTTCCAGTTCGTCAAATGTGACTTCATTACTTATCCTTCAAATCTAAGAACTTGTGCAATGTTGATGGTGTGTGTGCGCCGTGCAGTTAACCAGGTGGCAACAAAGCTTATACTTAGTACAACACCAAAAACACTCAGTACCAGTGGCCAATCCATTTGGGCTGGTAGATGCGAGACGTAATACGCATCAGGTAATTCAATGAATGGATAATGTTGTAGCACTAGAGTTGCGCACCATGCGAGTGCAATGCCACATGCAGATGCGGTAAGCGCGATACTCATGCCAATAATTAGGAATATATAGGTTATTGTTTCTGCTGGTGCACCCATTGCTCGTATTATTGCAATATCCGGACGTTTTTGTGTGATCTGCATAAATAATAGGGCAATAATATTCATGCTAGCAACCAGTGTAATGAGTGCAAGAATTAAAAACATGGCATATTTCTCTAATTTTAATGCAGATACAAGAGCTGGATACAAGTCCTTCCATGAATAAACTTCCAGCTTGAGTGCATCTTGTAATTGTTGTATGGTTTTTTGCTCATTAATGCCTGGGTGTAAACGTAAGCTGAGTTGCGTTACGCCATCATCAGGGAATAATTGTTGCATCAAGTCGAATGAGCAAAGCACTAAGCCATTATCAAATTCATCAATGCCTGTTTTGAATGTGCCACTGACATAGGCATTATGTACTTGCATGGTAACTTTGCGTTGTTTAGGTTGATTATGTTCTGCATACAATAATTGAATAGGATCACCAATCATAATACCAAGTTCTTGTGCTAAGCCATTGCCGATTACCACGTGTTCATCATGTATCAAACTAGCAAGGGTGGGCTGTATGTTTTGTTGCGGTGTGATTTTATGTGCAATAGTGCTTACCTGTGCTTCCTGCACAGGGTCAATAGCTTTGAGCATGACAACAACTGGTATGTGATCACCATCTTCTTGTTGTACAAGTACATATTGAATGCTGGCAGGGCTTAATGCTTTTACTTGTGTAAATTTGTTCTTGATAATAGCTTCTAGTGCGGGCACATGTAATTGATCACCATAGGCACGAATGGTTACTTGTGCATGAATCCCTTGCATTTTTTCGTGAATAACTTTTTCATACCCGTGCATGACAGCGCTTACGAGTGCGAGGGCAAAAGAGCCAATTAAAATGCTGAAAAAGCAGATGCGCATCATGGTAGCGATAGAACTATCATATGCGCTACCCCATAGGTAACGCCATGCCAAAAATAAACTAAGACGATTCATAAAAATATACCTTTTGTACTTGTAAATTTGCAGTCTTTTTTCTAGGATACTACTGTTGCATAGATTTTGTAAAAAAAAAGAAGAGGCTAAATTATGAAATACATACATGTAGGGTCTATCTTGATAATACTTACCATTATACCGGGATGCGCTCGCATTACTGAATGGGCGCAAAATAGCTTTTATCAAGGTGAGCAGGTTAATGTAGATATTTCTCATGTACAGAAACAGGTGCGCTCGGTTTACATGTATGATCAATTTTCAACAGATGCAATTTTTGATGCGTTGTGGTTATCTGACGAGGTACGTACTGCATATGCGCAGATATATAGTAGTCGACATGGTAAAGATAGCTCTGCATTTTTACGTCGGCAGTTAGAAGAAAACAAACATTATATTTCTTTTTATGTCTTGAGCTCATATGAGGTACCACTGGGAGCAGATAATTGTTTGTGGACGTTATTATTACATATTAATGATCAGATTTTTACTCCAATTGAAGTCAAGATGGTTGAGTTGCCACAAGAGTATCAACTCTTTTTTGGCAAACGATTTAATCGATTTAAAGTTGCTTATGTAGTCAAATTTAATGCACAAGATGTAGATGAGCAACCATTATTAACAACCAATGTGGGTGAAATCAAACTTGTACTACGTAGTATAAAAAAAGAAACTACATTAGCTTGGGATGTACATAATCTTACGAACGAACAAGAGGTTGTATGAAGTTAGCAATAGGTGCCGATCATCGCGGTTTTGCGATCAAAGAATATATCAAAAAACACATAACAGAACAATCGGATGATATTGTCTGGCTCGATGTGGGTGCATTTAATGATGAACGTTCTGATTATCCTGTATTTGCTAAAGCGGTTGCTCAAGCACTTGTAGACGGTGAAGTTGAAGGGGGTGTGTTGCTTTGTGGTTCTGGTGCTGGTGTTGCCATGGGTGCCAATAGATTTAAAGGTATTTATGCAGCATTGGTATGGAATGATGACCTTGCACGTGAAGCAAAAGAACATGATCACGCAAATGTGCTTGCATTGCCTGCAGATTACATATCCGGTGAGCAAGCAGTGTCTATGATTCGTACGTGGCTAGGTGCTCAGGAACTCAATGGACGGTACCAAGAACGTGTGGATATGTTGGATATGCTACCATGATTTGCTCATGTGTTATGCAATAGGAGTATTAGCCCAGTAGTTATTAATCCTAAGATAGACAGAGGAACGCAGGTAAATAAAATCACTGTATTGCGCACCATATGATTATTGCTACATTGTATTTGTAGCTGCAACATAAACCGTTTTTTCCAGCTTAACTCAGGATTATAAGATTCTAAAAGTGCCTTACGATCGTGGGAATGGTTATTCAAAGGAGTTTTTGTATCCGCTCCGCATTCTATGAGTATAGGGATTAAATCCATCGATGCATCAGTTAATGCTGTGTTTAATATATGTTTTGGTAATATTTTGAGCAATTTTTTGAATGAAGCGGGATAATAATTATGTCTATCGTAGGATGTAATAAGGTCCAAATATCTTGTATCAGGTACATCGATACCATTTTGTGTCAATAACAATAATTTTTCATCGTTAATGCCATATTTGGTGAACATATGTTTAATATCATGGTATGCATATCGGTTACTAAAAGCATAGTATGAACAGTCTGTTTTTACTGAATCTAGTACTGTTTGGGGAATTAAAGATATTAATCTATTTAAGGAATCTGGGTGACGTTTAGCTTTTATGTAAGCACGAATCAAACGTTCATAGGTGTAATCTGGTATATCAACGCCATCATATATCAATTCATTTAATTGAGTTTCGGAATTATCGAATAAATTACCAATTGTGATCACCAAATTGTTGAAATTATCCAAATCGTACAGCAAGTCCTCAATAATAATTTGTGCTTTTTTTGTATTATGGACACATTGTGCAAGTTTAAAATTTATGATGTTTGTTGCAATAGAAGCAGGTAAGGTATTAATTCTTTGTTCAAGTAACTCGAATTGTACATGTGAATCATATCGATTTAGATCAATAATGGATTCTGTCTTGTCTTGGTTAAAATCAATAATAGACTCACAAGATTGTGAACTACTAGAATATGATGAGTAAGATCTATTCGATTCGTTGCTGGACGTTTCCAGTATCAATTCCATGGTATATGTTATTGTGAACCCCAAAATAGTGAAAATAAAAATAATTTGTTTGTTAAGCAGATTCTTGGGCAAAAAATTTGTCAGAGAAGAAAAATATTTTTTAGTACTCATTGTACTCCAGTTTTTGGTATATCAAAATCAATAATTATCTTACTGCAAAGTTATTGCAAGAATAAGTGTTACTCCTGCTATTGTGCCCAATATAGCAACACAAGCGCAACAATAGAGCTCAGGGGATGAACGACAATATATATAGTGTTTTCTACATAATGATACATCGGGGCTGGCTAATTCTAATTGTGTTAAGCGAGCTTTAAATTGAGCGGGTGGCGTACTATTGTTAGAACACATGGTATCGCTGATGTATTGTCTAGCAGCTATTACATCAGCGCCACATTTTGCAAGGATAGGTATTAAGCCAACATTAGCTTGCGCAAGATAATCGGTGAGTACTTGTTTTGGCATAACTGATAATAACTTTTTAAAAGACCGAGGATAATATTGGTGGCTATCATAAGATTTTATCAGTTGTGTCGAAGTCTCATCTTTTAGAGATGCACCATTTTTAATGAGTTCATATAGATCGATGTTGTTCTTGTCGATTATTGCCTCTAGCAGAAAATTTGCTCGCGTGTTGCCGCGGCTGCGTAGTGATAAAAATCCTATTAATCTTTGTGCAATTTTACCAGCTTGTTCATGTGATTCTTCGGATATACTCAGTTGGGCAGATGAACTTGATTCATCAGACAATCTTTCCATGCTATATAGTGGTAATGAAATAAAAAACATTAATACAAGATAACACGTATGGTTCATTATAATGGCTCCCTATTTTAGGGTATTCTTAACTGAGTATTAGAACCCCAGCCGTAATTCCTCCAGCTAACAGTGCGGTAATAATACCAAAATAGGTCAAACAACAGCAACAAGGGTGTAAATGACAATATAGATTATGTTTTTCACGTAAAGATACGTTGGGACTTTCTAATTGTAAACATGCTAACCGTTTACTAGAATAATGATCTGAGCCATGGGATGCCTTATCCAAAATATTATCCAAAATATTTTGTCTAGCGGTAACTACATCAGCACCATGTTTTGCAAGAATGGGTATTAATCGAAGACTTGACTGTTCAAGATAGGTTGTTAGTACATCTGTAGGCATTAAGGTCAATAGATTCTCAAAAGATGCTGGGTAATATCTATGTCTATCGTAAGCAGCGATAAGTTTGAGATATGTTATATCTGAGAGAGGGCCTTTTTCTTTAATGGAAGAATATAATTTTTGATTTTTAGTTTTTACCCAATCCTTTGATATGTTTACTAATGATGACATACAACAGCATGAATCACAGCATTTATCCTCAGAAGGATTAGATCTGTGCAAAAAATTTATTATTTGTTGCGCGATTTTTTCTTGAGAGGTAATAGGCTCTTGGGTGATAGGAATAGAAACATGGTCATGAGGTCTGTTTGTTTCAGATTCGGATGAGCTTGATATACTTTCCATGCCGTGCATTGGTAATGAACTAATGAGAATCAATGCAAGATAACTTTTCATTATAATTCCTTATTTTTATGAAATTTATTCTAAACTATATCAGATTCCGTATCTTGTACTATTTCTTTAATTTCCTGAGCATCAAGCGTTTTAACTTGTTTCAATTCATGTGCAATGTTTATTAATGATTCTTTGTGTTGTGCAAGTAGTTTGGTTATCTCTTGTTCGCATTGTGTCAGTAGTGCAAATGCTTGATCATACCTTTGTTGTGCGATGTGCTTTGGTAAACTTTCAGGATCTAATCCTTCAAATGTTAATGATGTTGCTAATGTTAATGCTTTTTCTTTATCAGCATGGTGGCAACTGTAGCTGCAAGTGCCATGTATAATTTTTTCAGCAGCATGACCGGCAAGGTGCATTTTGCACATATGTATTTTTTCTTCTTTGCTCATAATATTGACTGTGTCTTGCTCATGATAGGTAAATACACATCCATATTCATACCTTGCTTGTTCATCATCTTTGGTTTTTTTCCCAAAAGCTCCTTGCAATAACTGTTTGCCAATTAACTCTTCTTTGAGTGTGGTCATGACCGGGTTAATAGTTACTTTGGCAAGTTTGGTATGAGGATTGAGCAGATGCAATGCGAGTGCATGGCCTGCAAAATGTGCGGCCAAAATTTCTTGCTCATGGTCTGGGATATTTTTCATATTAGTGAGCATGACACGGCGTACTTCTTGGTCGAGTGCTTCTTCCAAGTGTTCTTGTGTGACTGACTGACCACGTAAACGCGCTTTGAGTACTGAGTGATCAACAAGTGTTTGTAGGCCTTCGTATGATTTGCCATCAGTTTCTCGTGCAAGCTTTTCTACACTAAAGTTTTGCAAGTTAAGAGATAACTTATTCAATTTTCGTTTTAAGTATTCAAGACGCTCATTGTAATTTGGATACTCAAAGCGGAGTTCTTTGCCAAATCGGCCCGGTTGTCTGAGTGCAAAATCCAAACTTTCCGGTTTGTTGGTTGCTGCAATAATAATAACCTGTTTGTGTGGGTCAGTTTCATCAAGTGCACCGCTCAGTGATGTTAAAAATTCACTCAACATTTGGTTTTGGCCGCTGCGCTGCAAGTTAAGTAAATCAATCTCATCGATAAATACAATACACGGTGCGCTTTCTTTGAGAACATGCATACACCACTTGATACCTTGATAGTTAATAAGTGCTGCTGGTAATTCAAGGAATGTGAATCGTTCAGAACGTTGTTTACGCTGGAGCATTTTATTAATCTCACCATTGAGTGCCTTAACACAGTGTGATTTGCCCGTACGCGTTGGACCAGCGAGTAGACAACCTTTTTGGGGAGTAAGTTTACGACGTGCATAAGCTTCTGGATTTTCTAGATATTCTACTAAAAAGGTGAAATATTCTTTGACGTGATCAAGCCCAACAAGATCATCAAACGTAACTTCTTCTATAATTTCACCAATCTTATTTGCTTTAGCATGGTACGCACCACCTTTTAACCGATAGTGTAGCATGCTGAGATTCTTGGTGAGCCATGGACGCGTTTGGAATTCCCACAAGGATTTGATGTTTTCCCAGCTATATGTTGCAAGTATACTGCCAAGTGGTAATGCGCTACGCATAAAACCACTGATGGTATATTCCAAGTTGCCTAATAATCCAAGATTATCTTTGTTGGTGATGCCGCCTGATAATGGATTATATTCTGGACTTGGTCCTATGAGCCAGCTGAGATTACCCGTTGTTATAATATTAGGTTTGTTTTTATTTATAGACCAAAGCCACCACAAATACATACCAAATAAGCTTCCTCCAAGCATGCTCAGGTGGTACTTACTCGTGTGACTGAAAATATTGTTATCAACTGCACGATATGCCTTGTTGTACCAACGTAATCCAACATTATTTGCTTGTTTGATTAATTTTTTGAGAGCAGTACGGTTTGCTTTAATTGCCGGATGCAGAGATTCTAAGTTACTGATTTTTTGTGATTTGTTATTCAATAATTGTTCACTATCAAATGCACCAAAGTGTGCCATACTATTAAGAAGAGCGTTGCCAACATGATTTATGACTGCCTCGGTAAAGGTGCTCATAAAGATTATGGTGCCGGTATCGGCACTGACGGCAAGGACGTTCTTTTTACGTTCTATATCCCGCATGAGCAGTTGGATATTCATGATAGTTTGGTCTTTATGGCGGACTGTTTTAACCTGGCCATCATAGATTATGGCTGATAGATCTGAAAGAATACCATGGATCTCTTCCAGCTGTTTTTGCAGGGCGTCCCTGTATCGATCTAGGATAGAGGTCTTAGATTGCCCTCCATACGGGGATCCCGCCAGGGATAAATCGAGGGCATTGGCCATTATTGGTAGAATGGGTATACTTAAAAAACAGACTATGAGGGTGCGTATGATATGTTTTCTATTTGAAAAGTTCATAGGTGTCTGCTCCTGAGAATTGATTGAAAATTGTGTAAATTACTGTGACATATAATAGTCTTTTACAACGTGTTTGTCGATGAACAAAATATGTTTTTACAAGGGTTGAACAGCAATGGATAAAAAGCAGAAATTGGTAATTGGAGGATTAATAATTATGACAAGTCTATTAAGCGTATTACTTGCAATGTGTATCGGTAGTACTACCGGTATGCCAGCTCAAAAAACGTTCGATTTTAATATCGAACATGCTATTCAAAAAGAAAACATAGAGCCAATAGTTATTATAGGCTCAGGCCCAGCTGCTTTGGGTGCTGCTTTATATGCGGCACGTGCCAATATCCAACCGTTGGTTATTGAAGGTAATAATCCGGGTGGCCTATTGATGCAGACGACTGAAGTAGAAAACTGGCTGGGTGAAAAAAGTATTATGGGTCCGGATTTGATGAAAAAAGTTCGTGCACATGTTGAATATTTTGGGGTGCCATTTTTAGCTGATACCGTAGCATCGGTTGATTTGAGTCAATGGCCATTCAAAATTGTGACTGAAGATGGTAAAACAATACATGCATTATCATTAATTATTACTACGGGGGCAAGTCCTCGTAGACTTGATGTTCCGGGTGAAGATACTTATTGGGGATCAGGAGGAGTATCAAGTTGTGCAGTATGTGATGCACCGTTTTATAAAGGCAAGGATGTGGTAGTTGTAGGTGGTGGTGATTCTGCAGTAGAAGAGGCGATTCAACTTGCCAAACACGTCAATAAGGTCACTGTGCTTGTGCGCAAGGGTAAAATGCGCGCAGCAGCGAGTATGCAAGACCGTTTAAAAGGGTACAAAAATATTGAGATTATGCATAATGTACAAATACAGGAAATTTTGGGTAATGGAAATCAGTTGACTCATATCAAATTACTTAATCATGAAACAGATGAAACTGTGGATATGCCAATTGATGGGGTATTTCTGGCAGTAGGGCATGATCCTAATAGTTGGTTATTCAAAAGTCAATTGGCGTTAGATAGCCATGGCAATATTATCATGCGTGGCAGAACGCAAGAAACATCAGTCAAAGGTGTATTTGCTGCGGGTGATATAGAAGATAACCTTTATCGTCAGGCGTTTATTGCGTCAGGGCGTGGTAATGCAGCGGCACTTGATGCTGAAAAATTTTTGGCAGAAATAGGATTCAATGATGCAATTGTTCAACAGCTTCAAGAGAAAACTAAGCGTACAATAGAATCGTCAAAAGACCAGTCAAGTAGGGTTCAACAGATCAAAAACATGCAAACGCTCAAAGATGTGATCAAAAACAACAAGATTGTGTTTGTAGACTTTTTTGCTGATTACTGTCCGTCATGCATGCAAATGTTACCTGTCTATGACTCAGTATCAAAAGAGTTCAAAGAAGTAACCTTTATTAAGGTGGATACTGATGAAGCAGCAGCAATTGCGGATGAATACAAAGTATTTAAAATACCAACCATGCTAGTATTTAAAGATGGTAAGCTAGTTGCGCGCCATGTGAGTGCTATGACACGGGCTGAGTTGAGAGACTTTGTGAGTAAGTTTATATATTAATTATTGAATAATAACGTTGCAAAAGGGCCACAAAATCTGTGGCCCTTTTTTTGTTCATAGATTTAATTTAGCCTCCATTTTTTCTGACTTATGCTATTTGTCACCTATCCCAGTAGTTTTGGCTTAGCTTAAAGCCATTTCTATAATTATTTTCTTTTTGTAAAATTGTTGCAATCTGAAAATATTTACTGGTAAAATCTTTATAGAAGGGGTTTGTATAGGTCCTTAAGTTGTGATAAATGTAAAAAAGATAGGGTAGAGCCATGAATATCCACATAATCAGCCAATTGAGCAGGCAGGGGCTAAAAATAGCTTTGATGGCTTTTTGTGTGGTTTTTTTGAGTTCATTGGAGGCTCAAGATAAAGCAAATTTGGATGCCCAGGCTATTGTAGAGCAGGCGTATCCACAGATCTATGGCAAAGTAATCAGTAGAGAAGAAAATACTATTACCAATGCCATTGTTGAGCGTGTCAAGATCTACCCACGTGAGCATGCAGGGGTCAAAACCAAGATAGAGCGCAGTGGAATTCTGGTACGTTATAAAAATGCCAAAGCCACTGTTTTGGTATGTCATGGGTTTATGTGTGACAAGCATGATGCAGGATTGTTGCGTCGGTTGTTTCCTCGTGGCAAATATAATGTCATGACGTTTGATTTTCGTGCCCATGGTGAGAATGTAGCAGGGCAGGAATGTACCTTAGGCCATGATGAAGCGCATGATGTGATTGCAGCGGGTAAATTTTTAAGAAATCATCCTGACTTGCACAATAAACCATTGTTTGTATATGGATTTTCAATGGGAGCTGCAGCATCGATAGAAGCGCAGTCTCGTAAGAAATTGTTTGATGCAATGGTTCTTGATTGTCCATTTGATTCATCAGAAAAAATTTTACAACGTAGCCTTGATTCGATTACGTTTTCAGTCTTTGGATATAAATTTGAATTACCATGTAAAAATTATATACGTCAATATGCGTTTCATCCCTATGTGCAATCATTTGTAAAAGCATTACTCAAGACGGTAGCACAAATGGATACGCAAAATATTCAAATGAATATACCGCGTTTTAGCCCTCAAGAATCAGTAAAAAATATTTCTGTGCCATGTTTTTTTATTCACTGTAGAAATGATGAAAAAGTGCCAATAGAGGCAGGTAAATCAGTATTTACAGGTGCTGCAGGCCCTAAAAAGATGTGGATTACCAATGGTAGACGTCATTTTGATTCATACTTTTATAATCCAGAAGGGTATACGGAAAAAGTACGTTCGTTTTTAAATGATGTGTTACATGGCAAATATCGTAGTAATAATGAACCACAAATAATTGAAGATGCTCATGAAACAGTATCTATAGGAGATAAGCATGAAGCATCACTTTAATCGGCATTACTTTGTATTGTGTGCAAGTATTTTATTTTTAGTGCTTGGTATTGTGTTGCATGCAAAAGTAAAAACATTTAAATCAGACGAGAGTCTGCGTAAATATTTACGTGAGTCAGATGTTGCGGTTGTCATGTTTTATAATACGCCAGATCGGCCTCAAGATAAATCAGAACGACGAGCCTATAAAGATATTTTGCAAAATATTAAAGACTTACAAGCAGAGTTTAAGGTGGTCAGCGATTCAGAACGCTATAAAGAAGTAGAAATGTTGTTTGTGCAGGGTGATGTAAAGCGCGAAGATGTTGCGACTATTGCGCGTGATTATGGGATTACTGCTTTTCCGTCATTTCTCTTGTTCAAAGAAGGTGTTGTTATTACAAAAAACAATAAGCCATTAATTTTGACTGGAAATGTGAATCGTCTGCAATTGAACGAATTTATTGATACATACTTGGGTGATAAAATCGATGATATTCTGGATGAACAACAACGTGTGCTTAAGCTTAAAATAGAAAAAGCAAAACTCAGATCTTATTATACTCCCTATTATTACCCATATTGGGGTTGGGGAGGGCCGTACTGGGGATGGGGATGGCCATATTATGGCTGGTATGGTTGGTATTGGTAAGTAAAAGATAAGAGGAATAGTATGAAGTGTTATGTAAAACAATTGAGTTTAATGATTATAGCTTCTGTATGTGCGCAAGTAATATATGCAGATGATTATACCGTACGTGGTCCCGGGCGATTTAATAATTTATTGGGTGAGCATGAATTAGCGGTGGTCTTATTTTATAACCAAGATACTGAACGAATGAAGGATATGTTCGTTAACGTAAGTAAAGACTCTCGTTATGATAAAACTGGCGTAGCGTTTATTCATGCAAATGTGGGACGTTATAAAGATTTAACGGATGTTGCACATACGTATAGTGCTCGTGTGCCATCGATTATGTTATTTCGCGATGGGCAACGAGTAAAGGCGGCAATGCTTACTGGCGATGTTTCAGGAAGTGATTTGCGTAGTTATATTGATCAACATTTTGGTGATCGCATAGACGCAATACGTAAAGAACAAGAAAAAGCACGAGAAGAGTATGAGGCAAGTCGTCCACGTTCGAGTGTTTCTTTTGGTATAGGTGTTGGAGTTGGTTATCCATATTATGGTTACCCATATTATGGCTACCCCTACTGGGGCGGTGGTTATTGGGGTGGTGGACGTTACTATAGAGGCGGTTATTATCGAGGCGGCCGCGGATACTATCGTGGCCATGGTCATGGTGGGCATCGTGGTGGTGGTAGACGGCCTTAATGTGAGAGAATTATAAAGGGTATACTAGTGAAGTATGTAAAAGAATCAATTGTGATTTTTGTTGTGGTGATACTTGCCTATGCATTATATAATGCTAATCAACATAGGACGAATGCTATCAGGCAGTATGATCAACAATCAGACTATCGTTCAGATTACCGTGCAGATGATAGTCGTAAAGAACGCAGACGAGAGAGACGTGAAAGAAAACGTAAACGTTCTGATGTTTCTTTTGGCATAGGCGTTGGTGTTAGTCCGTATTATGGATATCCGTATTATCCATACTATGGTCCATATTACGGTCCTTACTGGGGGCCATATGGACGTGGATATTGGGGTGGCCCATATTGGGGAAGTGGCATTTATTTTGGAATTGGTAATTAACTTTGGTTTTATAATAGTTTAAATTGTTCTCCAAAAGCTCAGCCTTATCGGGTTGAGCTTTTTTTTGTATACTTATTTTCTAGCATTTGAATGATTCATATGAAAGGTATTACCATGGTTACCATAGATGTCAGTAGTAAACAATTGTTTGAGCAAAAGGTTGCATGTTATATAATGTTGCTTGCTCACGATTTTGGCAAAAAAGATGTTGCAATATTAGCAAAAGAATATCCGGATTTGCATGCGTTGCTTAAAAAAAAGAATTTTACCGGTAAGTTGTTGCAAACTATCACGGTTCCCGTACGTATACATAATGAGCTTGTCTATGTGGTGCTTGTTGGCATGGGTAAACAAAAAGATGAATACCTAGAGATTGAAAACTATCGTCGTGCATTAGGAAAAGCATTGCGTGTTGCCATTGATTTAAAATGTGAAACCGCAGCAGTTGCAGTTCCTTCAGCAAACCTATTTGGTGCGGATGTTCAATATCTTGCGCAACAAACGGCTACTATTGTGCAAATGGCTGCATATCACTTTGACGAATATATTTCTAAAAACAAAGAAGAAGATATTGATCTATTTCAAGTAGTACTTTGTGTTGATGCGAAACATGCTACACAGGTAAAAGAAGGTGCAAAAGAAGGTTCATATATTGGCCAAGCAGTCAACATGGCACGCCATTGGATTGATTTACCACCAAGTGTATTGACGCCACCACAACTTGCAGATAAAGCAATGGCAATAGCAAAAGAGCATCATCTTGATATTACTGTCTTTGATAAAAAGCAATTAGAAAAATTAGGTATGGGTGGCATTGTGGGTGTATCAGTTGGCTCTGACATTGAGCCACGTCTAGTAATTATGGAATATAAAACAAAGAAAAAAGATGCACCAACATTAGCTTTTGTAGGCAAGGGGATTACCTTTGACTCAGGAGGGTTGAGTATAAAGCCTGCAGTATCTATGGAAACGATGAAAGATGATATGTCAGGTGCAGCGGCGGTTATAGCAACTATGCAAGCCTTGGCACAACTTAAACCAGAGGTTAATGTGGTAGGGGTAACTCCATTGGCAGAAAATTTACCAAGTGGCAAAGCGACAAAGCCAGGTGATATTTTGCGTTTTTATAATGGTAAAACAGCAGAGGTCAAAAATACTGACGCAGAAGGTCGTTTGATATTGGCTGATGCACTTTCATATACTGCTCAACATTACAAGCCGGATGCTATGATTGATCTGGCAACCTTAACCGGTGCATGTTCACAGGCTCTTGGTCCTTTTTATACAGGTATGATGAGTCAGCACGATGAGCTAATAGATATTGTAGAAGATGCAGCATTTCATTCTGGTGATCATGTGTGGCGTTTACCATTGCATGATGATTATAAAGTGGCGATTAAATCTGATGTTGCTGATTTATGTAATATTGGGTCTGGCAAATATAGAGCAGGTGCAATTACGGCAGGGCACTTTTTGAAAAACTTTGTTGGTGATATTCCTTGGGTACATTTGGATATTGCCGGCACAGCCTTTGATGTGCCTGATCGTCCGTACTACCGCTCGGGTGCAACCGGTGTTGGTGTGCGGTTGTTGGTTGATCTAGCTATGAATTGGCCAAATTAATTTTTTTACTAATAATTATATGTGAAAGGCGGTGGTTATTGTATTCACCGCCTTCTTTATATTCTTCTGTGTCGCATAACATATGTTAGCATGCGAATTGTGTAATGGGGTGATAAACATATTTAATATCTTTATTCCGTCTCAACCGTTTCGCCTTGCCCGTTGGCACTTTCCTCGCATACGCTCGGTTTGCCAACGGACTTATGGCTGCAGGTTTCGACTACATTTTTAAATAGAACTAATTAATGGTTTATAAGGAATCCATATGGTTTGTTATGATTTTAATTTTATTGTTATATGGAATAATTTTATGGATTCCTTAAAGGGGAAACAGTGTGCTTATTTTTCTTCTACTGCCTGTGTAAATGCGGGCGTAAATTCGTCGAATGTTTTTACTTGTAAATCAGGAATATGAACTCGCCTCCATTCTTCTAAGCATACGGGAAAATGTGGTAGCGCAAGCGCAAGCATGCCATGTGCGAACATGCGAATTTCATGTTGAGCTCCAGGATTAAGCCTTAATTTTAAAAAGTGAGTCAATGATTGTAAGTTACATGTGAAAATGAATTGTGTGTAAGTACACGTTGGCAAAATTCCTCGTGCAAGCTCTCTGCATATTCCGCGCTCAAGTAGTGATTCATATGTTTGTTTTGCTATTTCTAATCCCTTTTTGTATTCGGCTAATGCATGTGAATCATCAAATGCCCCGACTGATGCTTGCTTGTTTACTTTGTCTTGATAACGCCATTTTGGTGGAATGTAAAATTCGAGTGGTGCTTTTACGTAACGATATGAAATTTCATTATATGAATTAATTCGATGACGCATCCATTGACGGGCAACAAACATAGGCGCTTTTATGCGGAAGGATAATTGATTGTGTTCGAACGGGCTTGTGTGATTGTGCTCGACTAAAAATCTGATCAAATTCCTGTCGCGTTCTTGTATTTCTGTTACAAATTTGCCATACGATACACGTGCAGCATTTACAATATCCACATCTGATCCAGAAGCGCGAACTAATGCAAGTGAGCTAATGTTATCACCAAGTGGGTCAATGTGGTTTTCAAAGTTATTAGTGCTATCAGTTAATGAGAAAACAGTTTTTGGTTTTAACGGTATTTGTTGTTCCATGATTATATATCCTTGTTTGGGTGAATTTATATCAAGGATAAAAAATATTTATACGAAAAACAAATTGAGACAGTATTATTTCTTGTGTGTGTTGTGTACCATGTTAATAATAATTCCTACCATAAATAAATTACATACTAGTGCAGAATTTCCGTAGCTGACAAATGGTAATCCAAGTCCTTTGGTTGGTGCAAGCCCAGTTGCAACTGCAATATTTATAATTGCTTGAAGGCTAATTAATATGGTGAAACCAAGCGCGGCAAACGTGTCGAATGGTGTACATAGTTGCCATGCAATACGTATGCCAAAATATAATAAGGAACCAAATAAGAAAACTAAGAAAATAGAACCAATAAACCCTGTCTCTTCAGCAATGATTGAAAAAATAAAGTCAGTATGCTGCATTGGTAGGTAGAAAAATTTTTGTTTTGAATTACCAATACCAACTCCCGTTAGACCTCCTGACCCAATAGCTATTAATGATTGAATAATTTGAAACCCCGCTCCTTTTGGATCATTCCAAGGATTTAAGAATGTTATAATCCGCTTTAATCGGTATGGTTTCATAATAATAAGCCCAAGTACAACGGGGATGAATGCTGCGGTAGTTATAAAAAGTTGTTTGTTATTAAAATGTGCGATAAATAACACCATAAATACCGTGATAAGCAGTGTGAACGTCATACCAAAATCTGGTTGTTTGAGCAGAATAATACATGGTATACCAATCATAACAATAAGAGGTAAAAAACTTCTTGTAAAAGATGATTGTTTGTAGATCTTCTTATCAAGAAAATAGGCGGTATAGAGAATAACAGCGATTTTCAATAATTCACTTGGTTGGAACGCGAATCCTCCCAACTTAAGCCACCTATTTGAACCATGAATTTTCTGCGCAAATTGTGGAAATAAGGTTAATGCGGTTAGGAGCATAGCGCCAACTAACAATACTGGACTATATTTTTTTATTGTATCTATGGGAACTATACACCCAATAATCAAAGCAATAATACCGACTATTATTCCAAAAATTTGTTTTTTTACAAAATAATGTGAGCTGCCAAAATGTTCTAAGGCATACACAGAACTTGCTGAATATATAAATAATCCTCCAATGATGAGTAGACCAAAAATAATTCCTAAAAAAATTTGTAAATCATGGTTTATTTTGCTTCGTATGAACATCATTTAACTCCTTGACCAATTTTTTGAAATGTCGGCCACGCTCTTCATAATTTTTAAATTCGTCATAGCTGCTGCCTGCGGGAGATAAAAGCACATAATCACCGGGATTTATCTGCTGTGCGCATACAGCAAATGCATCACTGAGCGTAGCAAAAGCATGTGATGAAACTCCATAGGTTATACATGCGTCGGATAATTGTTTGTGTTCATGTCCAAAACAATACACTTCTTTTATATTGCTGGGTAGCTGTTTAATTAAATCAGAACGATTTACTCCTTTGGAAAGCCCACCAATAAAAAGTATGATTGATTTATCCTTGAGTGCATGCACTGCTGCAAGAGTTGATTGTATGGTTGTTGATTTAGAGTCATTAATAAATGTAATGTCCTGGATTGTGCATGTAACTTTTTCCATACGATGCTCAGGAAGTCTGATAGTATCTATATGTTGAGCTATATCTTCTAATTTGCATCCTATCATATCTAATATACTACATATAATAAGCCAGTTTTGGGCAAAAGTTATGTTTGGAAGCATTGCCATATCAATTATTTTGACTTCAGAATCAATTGTTTTTTTAATAAGTAGGTTTTCTTGTATAAAAAAGACTACATCATTTTTTTCTAATAATTTTTGTTTTTCTATGGATAATGGTTCAGAGTAAAACACATGTAGAGGTTGGTTTTGTATGCGTAATTTTTCGACCAATTCAAGAGGAACTAGAGCTTTTTTATTTTTATCTTGGCGAGCCATAATATTCCGTTTTGCAGCAATATATTCTAGCATAGAATGCCGATCTAAATGATTGGCAGAAATATTAGTAATAATTCCAATGTTTGGCGCAAATAGCTTGGCGTATTCAAGCTGAAAACTAGAAACTTCTATAACGGCATAATCTAATTGATTTTGTTCTGATACAATATCAAGCATAGGGGTACCGATATTGCCACATGCGCGCGCTTTGTATTTATATGCATTGAGTAATTGCTCTAATATATGAGTTACTGTTGTTTTTCCAACTGATCCCGTAATAGCAATTATTGGTTTATGAAAATGTGTATAAAACAAATCAACTTCTGCCAGCCATTTGTGTTTGTATGTATGATAATATGGTCGGATATCAATTCCCGGGCTTGGTATAATATAATCGTTATGAGTAAAAAATGTTTTTTGGTCTTCTGGATCAAGTTGAGAACGTAATACAATGGCATGTGTATCTAGCCATTTTTTATCATCTGGTGATAATTCGGTATCATTCATTACTTCGATGGTATTGTTACTGTGTATTTGTAAAAAATTTGCAACCGATTTACCAACACGACCAAATCCCCAAATTCCAATTTTTTTATTTTGTATATTCATATTTTTATTCAATTAACATCTTGTCATCATCAATCAACATATGGTCAAAGTTTTGACACAAATTTTGTTCTTGAAATTCCTGCAGGATAGGTAAACTTTCTACGCGGTATTGTGCAAAATCCCATGCACATTCACCATATGTATTTTTGCGGTACATATTTGCACCATGTTCCAGGAGCCATTGTACAATTGCGGTTTTTCTTTGTAATGTTGCTATCATAAGAGCGGTCCATCCATGTTGACTAATGTTTGCATCTATAAACGCTCCCTGTTGTAACAATGTTTCCATTTGTTCTATATTGTTGTCCATAGTTGCACGAATAAATGCAATTGCCATATTGCCCGGTGTACAAGCATGTAGTTCTTTATGAGATTCTTTTTTTAGTTCGTATTCAAATTCTTCAAATAGGTCAATACCATGAGTCGTTTTTAATTTCTTTGATATTTTTCTATCAGATGTATATGGATTTGGTCTCTTGCGCGTTTGTGGTGTTTCTAGTTTTATTTTTTTAAATTTTAATTCACATTGGGTTATTATGTCTGTAGCAATAGCATCGCATGTGCGTTTCATAGGAAAAATTAAGCAGAATGATGGTAATAATAAAATAATCAGTTTTCTATGCATAAATAGTACTCCCATTTATATAATCATTTATTTACTAAAGCATAGAAAATAGTATATTCTACGCATGAATATACACAATAAAAATCAATATTATGTGTTAAACTCTGTTCTGCATAGGGGACAATTATTGTATGTGGCTTGTTCTAGTTGATCCGGAAATAGTTCATCATTGTGTGTACTAAGTATTTTCCCGTAACATATTATACATATGCGTTCAGTATGTTCTTGTTGGCATGGTATATGCATTAACTCGGTATTATCATCACAGCAAATACAACAGGTATTTTGGTTTATTTGTTGTGGATTATTTTGAAGATGCTCGAGCAATTGATGTTCTCTTGTAAGCTCCTGATACATTTCTGTTAGTTCTTTTATATCTTTTTGATATAAATTAAGGTATTCAAGTGTCCGTACTTTTTCTTGTTGTAATTTTTTATACTTATTAAGTATTTGCACAAAGCTCAGACGTTTAAGATTACCGGTAGTACCTTCTTTATCTTTTAATTGTTGAATGTGACAAAATTTTTCTTGAATAACCTTTATAAGTTCTATTTTTCTTTGATCTGATGTCATCACAGTTGTTTGTTCTTCTTGGGATATCTCTTCGGCTATTTCTTGCGCTATGCCATTTATGTATTCTTGAAATGCTGGCGTGTCGAATATTTGTTGTAAAAATGAGCTCATTCCTTCTTGCATTTCATCAGATTCTTCATTATTTTGTTCTACTTGAGCGGGAGGGCTTACTACTTGTTGTGATCTTGTTCTGCTTCTCAAGTGATATGGCATGCGGTACGGTTCTTCTCGGCTACTCGTTTGATCTGAGCGTCGTATTGGGCCACCACTGCCACTTACGGTTGCATGACGGGTTCTTCTGCTTGATTGGTCCATGCATTCAATAGAAGCGTATAGCATGATTACAATAACAAATATTTTTTTCATTTAAGAGCTCCTTTTTGGTGTGATCATAACATATCCTAGTGAGATATGTTTTATCGTCAAGTCTATTTTATACCTGTGTTTTGGAAAAATTCTAATAAAACGATATACTTGACCATATACGATAATTACTGAGTAAAAATCATAAAAGGGTCTATTCATGGCAGAGAAAAAAGAACAGGATACAGAGGTTAGTTTTAAAGATACGCTTAATTTACCTCACACTGATTTTCCTATGCGTGCCAATGCCCAAGAAAACGATCCTGCCATGCTTGCCCGTTGGGCTTCAGAAGATTTATATACAAAGACCTTTAACCTTAATCAAGGCAATGAAAAGTATATTTTGCATGATGGCCCTCCCTATGCTAATGGGAACATTCATATTGGTCATGCATATAATAAAATTCTAAAGGACATTGTTACCAAATCAAGACGCATGCTTGGCATGCATGTGCCGGTGACCCCTGGATGGGATTGCCATGGTCTGCCTATTGAATTAAAAGTAACCAAAGAACACCCTGGTTTATCGCGCAGTGAGCTTAAAAAAGCATGTCGTTCCTATGCGCAAAAATGGATTGATATTCAGCGTGATGAGTTCAAACAGCTTGGTGTTCTTATGGATTGGCAAGATCCTTATCTGACTATGAATTTTGATTATGAATCATCAATATTGCGAGCATTTGGTAATTTTGTTGCTCAAAACTATATTGAGCGTAAAAATAAAACAGTTCCTTGGTGTACATCGTGCCAGACAGTACTAGCTACGGCAGAAATAGAATACGAAGATCGAAAAGATCCATCAATTTATGTCCAATTTCCCCTTGAGGAATCGATAGTAAATAAGTTATTTCCTGACGTGGCAAATAAAGAAGTTAGTATGTTGATTTGGACTACAACTCCATGGACGTTGCCTCTTAATCGGGCGGTGCTTGTCAAACCCAATGAACAATATGTGATCTTAGATATTAATGGTAAATATGTAATTGTTGGCGCAGCATTAGCAGATAAAGTATGTACGTTGCTTACCACAGAAAAAAAGATCATTGCTACATTCAATTCGGATGCTTTGATACAACTTGGCGCTCGTGTATATCATCCATTTATTAAAAATTTATTAGTACCAATTATCGCTGACCAATCGGTTGAATTGAGTGAAGGGACTGCTAATGTACACAGTGCTCCCGGCGCTGGCCCAATTGATTACGAGGTTGGCGTAAAACATAATTTAGAAATTTTTTCTCCAGTTACTCCCGATGGTAAATATGCGCATGGTATTGCTCCAACAGAACTTGAAGGTATGAGCTTGCAAGATGGGCAAATTTGGGTAATTAAAAAATTAGTTGAGTTGGACAAATTATTATACAAATCGAGTGTTCGCCATTCATATCCGCATTGTTGGCGATGTCGCGGGGGTCTTATTTTCCGCGCAACAAAACAATGGTTTTTTGATTTGGCAAAGGGTAATGTAAAGCATAAATCACTGGATGCTATTGCTCATTTGAATATGTTTCCTGAAGCTTCACGCAATCGGCTTGCTGCAACGGTGGAAGGGCGCCTAGAATGGTGTATTTCACGCCAACGTGTGTGGGGTGTGCCAATTCCGGCATTAATTTGTAACCATTGTGATTATACCTATACTGCACAAGTGCTGATTGATCGAGTAGCTGAAGAAGTTGCTAAATATGGTATTGAATATTGGGATGAAGTTTCCTTGAAAGATTTGCTTCCTGCAGATTTTGAATGCCCGATGTGTCAGTATAATGATTGGAAAAAAGAAACGGACATTCTTGATGTTTGGTTTGATTCTGGGGTTAGTCATTATGCAGTACTTATGCAAAGACCAGAACTTAGGTTTCCTGCAGATATTTATTTAGAAGGAAAAGATCAGCATCGTGGTTGGTTCCAAAGCTCATTGTTGACTAGTATTGCATTAGAGCACGAAGCATGCACAAAGGCATTTTTGACCCATGGATTTACGGTAGATGCTACCGGTCGTAAAATGTCTAAATCACTAGGCAATGTGGTTTCTCCACAAGAAATTATTAGCAAACTGGGGACCGATGGATTACGGCTATGGGCAGCGAGTATTGATTATGCGGATGATGCAGTAGTTTCTGATGTACTTTTGCGCAATGTCCAAGAAGTATTGCGTAAGGTGCGTAATACGTGCCGATTCTTATTATCTAACTTATATGATTTTGATATAAAGACTGATGCAATACCGTTTGAAAACCTTCAAGCAATTGATCAATATGCACTGCGTCAATTAACTGAATTCAATGAGGTTGTTTTGCATGCATACCAAACACATGATTTTACCGGTGTATATCATCAATTGGTTGATTATTGCACGGTGGAATTAAGTTCATTTTACTTGGATATTATCAAAGATCGCTTGTATGTTGAGCAGGCAAATGGCCATGCTCGCCGCTCAGCACAAACTGCATGTTGGTATATTCTAGATACATTAACTAAGTTAATGGCACCAGTGCTTTCTTTCACAGCAGAGCAAGTTTCTGATAATTACGAAAAAAATAAAACTGAATCAATTCACTTGCAACGTTTTGCCGATATACGTCCTATTATTGAACAACTTGGTTCTGCAGAAGAACATGAAGAACGTTGGGATTTGCTCAAAAGAATACGTTCAGTAATCTTGAAAGCTATTGAAGTACAACGTGAGCAAGGGTTAATTAAACACTCTCTTGAAGCTCGTGTTTCAATACATCTGATGTTACCAAAAGAACAGCAACAATTATTTGATAGTTTTACCGATAATCTGCAGCAGCAAAGCTTGCAAGACTTCTTTAAAGAGTTTGTGATTGTTTCGCAGTTTAATATTGTTGATCAGGATAATACCTTAGAAAAATCTTCATTACCCGGCCTATTGATTAAGGTAGAACGTGCGTATGGTAATAAATGTCCGCGATGTTGGAACTGGGACACAACTGAATATGCACATTATCTATGTGAGCGTTGCCATAGGTTGTTAAATAAATAGCAAGATGTTTAGACCTATATTATTATTCTGATTGTTTGGTACTTGCTTATTTACTATATAAGTGCATAGGCATTGATGAGGATGCAAAATATCTTATGGTAAAATGCTTACCTTACATAGAAATTAATAATATGCCGACAGTCATGAGTATCCCGCCAATAAGATATTTGATGCTAGTATATTCGTTCCAGATAAGTGCACAAAATATAAGTACTAGCACAAAGCTTAAGCGCTCAATAGCTACTACTTTGGATACAACGCCATACTTAAGTGCTATCAAATAGCTAACCCATGCAGCTCCACCACAAATACCTGCAAGTAAAATATACCAACCATATGTGCTTTGTAGCGTGATTACATTAGCTCCATTAATTTTACGTGATACTATACTAGTAAGAACTAAACATGCAGTTATTACTGATGATTCAATAGTAGCTGCCCAGGTAGGGTCGATGCCAGCAAGTCCAATGCGTGTGAATATAATTGCTAAGGCCCCAAATAATGCTGATGCAAATGGCATATAGAAACCAATTCATTACTAAACTCCCATGATACAATTTTATATGATCATAGGATGAAGTAGTATTATGCGCAAGACTTAATAACTGTGGCATAATTTTATTGGTGTTTCAAAAAATTCCCCCACTTACACAAAGCGGGGGAAAAGATATTAGCTGTTATATTGATACCAATACAGCACCGGCGGTCATGAGTATACCTCCAATAATATATTTAATGCTGGTATATTCACCCCAAATAAGAGCACAAAAGACGAGAACAAGAACAAAGTCGATAGCAACTTCTATAGCTACAACACCAGACACAGCTCCATATTTCAGAGCTATAATATAACATAACCAAGCAGTACCACTTGCAATCCCAGCCAAGAGTATATACCCCATATTACTCATATTTATCTTTATCATGGTTTCATTAAATTTACTTAAGAACAAACTTGCAGTAACAAGAAATCCTGTTGTGATCAAAGAGTTAATGGTAGCTGCCCATGTAGGGTCAACCCCTGCAAGGCCAATACGTGTCAATATAACTGACAAGGCACCAAAAAATGCTGATGCAAACGTATATAAAAACCATATCATAAAAAGAATGCTCCTATTCGGGCGGTTATGAGTTGTATGCAAATATGCATATATCCGGTATGATAATGCTAGTTAAAAATTTTGGCAACAAAATCCCCACCTATCATAGGTGGGGACAATGTACTGATTTTAAAGCTATTTTTTATTTTTGACCCTTAGCCTGGCTAGGTTTTTTGGTATCTTGTGCAAAACCCTCAATCAATTGTTCTATTGTCTTAATTGTATCACGCACTAAGTATAATTCCAATGTCTTTGATTGAGCTTGTCGTACAGTTTCTAGTAAAGCACGTTCTTCATCATTTGCCGGTTCTTGAGTTGTTTTTCCAAATAATAGGTACTGTTTGTATGTAGGGATTTTAATGGTACCATCATTGATTCCTTGCTCTAGACTATCGATTTTTTGGGCAAACTCATTGAGTGATTGTTTGATGCTTACTTCTTCTATTTTGCCGGTTTTGAGTGAGGTACGTCTTATTCTTTTGTTCAGTATTTTGGTCAATCGTGTTTGAATACCCTTTTTGCGGAGTGGGGTATATGATTTAGAGAGTTTTTGAAGTTCTTCAATTGCCAAACCTGCTGAGCCCAACTGACCTAATTCGCTTTGTGCCAGATTTTTTTGGACAAAACTAATAGTATCTTGTGAATCTTTTTCCATAGAATCTTTGGTTTGATCTACTTGTTTTTTCGCAATCGCATCAATATCAAGGGTATTCATTGCCTTAACTGATTGCTCAAGGTATTTTTCTACTTTATCAAGTTCATAATTTATGAGAGTTTCTGTCTTGTCTTGAGGTTTTTTCTCATCTTTTTTAGTAGATTCTTTTTCTTCTGTTTTTTTCTTTTTATCTGCTTCGGCTACTTTTTTGCCTTCTTTATCTTCTTTTTTATCTTTTGCCGGCGTACCTTGTTTTTTTCCAGGTTCTCCCGCACCAGACATTGATGCAGGTTTACTTGATGCTGTTGAATTTTTTGTTTTGGCAATTGGCGTGTTTGAATAGTATTCATTGCTGTCATAGGTAGAAGGAGCGCCATAATAACCATAATCAGAATCATAGCTTTCTGGTGAATAGTATCCTGCACCATAGTCTTCTGCGCGTCCAGCAACAGTAACACGACCTGTTGGGCGTGGACGTTTTGATTCTTGTTCGGCGCGTTCTTGTGCAGCTTTTTCTTCAGCGGTTAATTTTTTTGCGCGTGGTTCATAGGTTGCTATGATTTTATCAATTGCATCATTAACATTCAGTTGGTACAAGCTTTCTGTATATGCACTAATAGTTTTTTGTAAAGCATTTTTAACAGGGTTACTCATTTTTTCAATACCAAAAGGAGAAATATCTATTTGCTCTTCATATTCCACCAAGTTGGTTCTTAATTTTGCCAAATTATTATATAATGACTCGTCTTTAATGAGCTCACCTAGGTATTTATACTTGTTACTTTTGGGGTCACGCTCTGATAGCATGTTGATTTTATTTACAAATTTTTCTATATCATTCTTGACTGTTTGCCATGTCAGACCTGGTTGCCAATCATAAATACGTTTTGCTTTACCCCAACGTTCTACTTTGCTTGCAAATTCTGGGATTCCCTGAATTTTTACCAAGAAAGTATTAGTTTTTTTGACAACGGTATTTATTAAATCAATTGCCTGATCTTCTTGATTTTGCTGTTTTGGTGTAATTTTTGTTTTTGCTTTTTTTTGTGTGGTTTTTACTTTTTCAATAGGCAATGGTTCTTGTTGTGGTACAACATCAGTTGAGATTTCTTCCATAAAGCGTTCGAATTCTTGTGGGTTACTTAGTAGTTTTGCAAGACCTTCTTCGCCTTCTTGATCAACTTTTTGCTGAATTTTTGTTTCTATTTTTTCAACCATGGCATAAAATTCTTTTTGTTCATTTTCTGGTAATGATTTTACAAAAGAATCAATTTCTTGAGCTGCTTTTTCGAGCTCGGCCATCATTGCTTGCGGATCTTGAGGCATGTTTGCCGCTGGCATAGTATTTGTCATACCTTGTACGGTATGTACTGAGGTAACCATACTACATGCGACTAGACCAATACATAAAAATTGCTTAATACGTTTTAGAATCATAGAATTGTCCTCCGGTTCCTTTAGTTCATTGCGCCTATCAAATACACCGTAGTATAGTGTACCTTAATTGTAGAAAATGCCTAATGAAGTAATGGTGTAGATAGGAAGTAACGGTATATAATTACAGTATATACCAAGGCCCACGTTTGTCGACAGGTCCCCCATGAAGCGACCACTTGAAGGTTTCTTGCTTATAGAGCTTTTGGTTGCTATGGCAATCATGAGCTGTGTAGCCTTAGTGCTGGCTCAGTATCAGGCAGGTATTATTCAGGTTCAGAGAGATGCCTGCAACCGCATGCAAGCTATAGCTATAGCTGGAGAAAGATTGGACAAAATACTGGTTAATAAGCGATTGCCATCTGAATTGTCTGAACAGGTTGATCAATTTACCATACGGTATGAAGCGCAACAGGTGCCATTAGTAAGTTTGGATATGCCATATATACTGCAAGAAAAGCCATCTTTTTATACTATTAGCGTATGGGCCTCCTGGGGCCAACATAGTGTATATCTTTCTAGCGGCATGGGGATAACATGAATCAAAAGGGATTTTCTCTTATTGAATGTATGGTATACAGCGTACTTTTTTCAATCATGGCAACAACGTGGTTTCATGCCTTAATTACCATGCAACAGCGATTAATGCAGCAAAGTACTGCGTGTAATATTTTGACTGAAATGTATGCTGCACATGATGCGTGTATACGCGACTTGCGTATGGCGCCAAGAACAAGAAAGGCTTGGGTTATGTTGAATAATACGTATTTAGTTTGGTGCAATGGGACCATGTGTGTGGGGTGGCAGATAGAGCCGGGCAAGTTGATAAGGTATCAAGGAACCTATAACCCCCAAGATGATACCTGGCATACTTATAAAAAAAGTATAGTTTCTGAGCATATAGATACTGCCTATTTTTCTATTGAAGGTAACCACCAAACAATTAATATGATTGCAGTAACTCTACACCAATCTAATTGTACGGTAGAGCGCAAGGTTTATTTGCATGCATAAGTCGGGTTCAGCTATTTTGATTGTAATATTATTATCTAGTATTTTAGTATCGTTAGCTACTATTATTATTCGCAATGTTAGTAATATTATGGATATTGCCATACAGCGCGAAGCGTATGAGCAAGAATACTATGCCTTTGTAGGATTATTAAATTATAGTAAAACCTTGGTATCTTTCTATAGCTATCAGTTGCAATGTATGGGTGATCGAAAGGAGATAATCCTTAATGATTGGCAAAATAGATATAAGGGAGCTATTTTTTTTGTCCCTGAAGAAGGTAGTCTTAAGGTTACCGTGCAATTGGCCCAAAATAACCAGGTGTTACAATCTGAATCGTATACCATAAAGGCATAAAAGATCGTAGGCAATTGGGTCTTTTTTGTTTATACTATTTTTATCTCACATACTTTTTTATCTCAAGAGGGGCGGCATGAAAGTATTTCTAAAACAAGATATTGAAAAAATTGGTATGGCCGGTGAAATTGTTAAAGTCGGCGATGGTTATGCGCGTAATTATCTTATCCCACGCAATATAGCAATTGAAATCACCCCACAAAACCAGTCATTTTATCAAAGCAAAATTAAGTCAATAGAACATCGTAAAGAAGTTATTGAAAGCAAAACTTCAATGCTTGCAGAACGTATTAATACTATGAAAATTACCATTAAACGAAAAATGCATGACGATGGTAAATTGTATGGTGCAATCAGTCAAGGTGAAGTTGTTGATTTATTAGCCGAACAAGGTGTTAGTATTAATAAGAGCCAGGTTGTTATTGATAAATCAATAAAATCTAAAGGTGCTCATAAGGTTGTTATTAAGCTTACCTCTCGATTGCAACCAGAGCTCACCTTAAACGTGTTACCAGAATAGTACATTGGTGCATGCCACAATGATTAAAAAGCAACATCGTGATACCTCTTCTATGAATACTCAAAGAATTAACAACGCTCAAACGATCCTTGGGCGTAGTTTGCCTGCAAATGTTGAGGCAGAAAAATCTGTTCTTGGTGCACTCTTGCTTAATGATGATGTACTCAGCAAAGTAACTGAAATAGTGCGTCCGCAAGATTTTTATCATCCAGGACATCAGACTATTTTTAAAGCAATGCTAGATTTATCACAAGCGCAAAAACGTATTGATTTAGTAACTTTGCAAGATACGTTAGCGACAAATAATTCATTAGATGCTGTGGGTGGCGAAGTATATTTACTCTCTCTGCAAGAGGATGTTACCTCTGTAGGGTTTGTTGCACAGCACGCTACTATTATCAGAGAAAAGTCTGTTTTACGTGAGTTGATTAATTCAGCAGCAGATATAATTGCCAATTGTTATTCACAAGAAAACGGCAGCATAGAATCGGTATTAGATTTAGCAGAAAAAACTATTTTTGAGATATCAGATAAACGTACCAATCAAAGCTTTGTGCAAATTGATATTTGGTTGAAAAAAACATTTCAACATTTATCTGATATTAAAAGTAATAGTAAGGGTATTACTGGTATTGCAAGTGGATTTGGGCAACTTGACGCTATGACATCGGGTTTTCAAAATGGCGATTTAATTGTATTGGCAGCACGACCATCTATGGGTAAAACAGCATTAGCTCTTTGTTTGGGAGCACATGCAGCGCGCCAAGGAGCAGCTGTAGGTATATTTTCACTTGAGATGGCAGCAGAACAATTAACATTACGTGTTTTATCATCAGAATCTGGCATTGCGCATCATAATATAAGAAATGCTACTATCACCTCGCAAGAATGGGTAGAGCTCACTAACGTTGCAGCTCAGCTGGCAGAATCAAAAATATTTATAGATGATACTGCTATGCTTGATATTATGTCACTACGCGCGAAAGCACGTAAATTAAAGGCTACTGGTAGCTTGGATATACTTATTATAGATTATTTACAGCTTATTCATGTGAATAAGCGACATGAAAATAGGCATCAGGAAGTATCAGAAATTTCTCGTTCCTTAAAAGCACTTGCTAAAGAACTCGAGATTCCTATAATTGCATTATCGCAGCTTTCTCGTGCTGTTGACAGTAGGATGGATAAGCGACCAATGCTTTCTGATTTGCGTGAGTCAGGTGCAATTGAACAAGATGCAGATGTTATTATGTTTCTGTACCGTGATATTGTATATAATCCTGAAACCGAGCATCCTGCACTAGCAGAACTTATTGTAGGCAAACAACGCAATGGACCAACTGGTACTGTACATTTAAATTTTGTTCGTGAATTAACTAAGTTTGAAGAGATTAATGATCAACCATTTTAAGTAAAGGGGTCAATGTGGATAGTAGATCGGTTATTGCTCAACAATCTAGCAGAATTGATTTTGTAATCTACAGCTTGGCATTTGGTGTAGTTGGTAGCTTGATTTATCAAGGCTTACTTTTTTTGTATCAATGAAATAATTTTCTTAATGAATCATTAAATATTATTTTTTGGCCGTATACGTATGTTTACGGCCTTTTTTTTCGGCCTTTTGCAATATCTCTACACACTTATTACGTTTCAGAAATTTGGCATAATGTATCATATTGAGGCCTTGTATTGGCGAGGTCGCATGAATGTTGGCTCCTTGGTGGGTTAATGACCGTACCATATTGGGATTGTTTTCATCTATCGCATAATTGAGGCGAGCGTCTAGCATTATCTTTTGTAACTTTTCTTGCATGCTATCTATGTGCCCTACGAGAAATATACACCATATGACTATTTTCTTTTTCATATATACTACTCCCCATATTAGTTTACTTGTTTATGATTTTTCATAGCAATCATTTTGATGAAGAGAATAAATATATGATAATTTTAGGAATTGACCCAGGCTTTCACATAGCAGGTTATAGTATTATAAAAAAAGAGGGCAATAGGATATTATTACTTGATAGCGGTTATTTGAAAATGTCACCAACCAAGCATTTATCAGAGCGAATCTCTATATTTCATAATTTTTTTGCAGAAAAGATTGCTAGATGGCATATAACTGATTTAGCGCTTGAAACACCATTTCTAGGTAAAAATGCTCAGAATTTTTTAAAGCTAGGTTATCTTCGTGGTATCCTATATCTTTTGTCGCATAATAATAATCTTATCATGCATGAATTCTCACCTCGGGAAATTAAACAAGCAATAACTGGCTTTGGTGGTGCTAGCAAAGATCAGGTTGCTCGTGTTATCTTACAACTTTTTCCAAGGCTTGAAAAACCTGAAAAAGAAGATGTAACTGATGCTTTAGCAATAACTCTTTGTGGTTTATGGAAACATCGAGCTCAACTTTTACGTTAAACTATTGTTTTTTTGCATGACACTCATATAGAGTAGGGGTAGGGAAAGAAGGGTAAGGGGGACATACTCGATGGGAGGCTCTTATGGTTGGAGACTCTTTGTTGCTCAATAAGGTTTTACCGATTGATCTGACTCGATCTATACGTACATTCGAGATATTGCGTGAGCCACTTTCTGAGCAAGTAATTTTAGAATTGCAGGATAAATTTTTAACAAACGGATTTCATTATATCAAAGTTCCAAATCAAGTAGTTGGACGTACTTTAGTAGAACGATTTGTTTCATCACTGCAAATGTATCATCATGATGGGGCATGCGTTACCTTATCTGAACAACAATTACCACCTAGGATTACTCATATTTATCGTAGTATTTCCAATAAAGGATACCTAGATCCATTTGATATTCGTGATCTGGAAGAATTTTTTATAGAAGACTTTTATTATGATTTCATATGGATTGAAGCGACAAAAGAGCTACTTGCTACACCATGGTTTATTGAGTTCGAAAAAATTTTACTTGACTTCCATATGGAAAAACATATACCTATAGTAGTAGTGCTCTACGAGCATGAGTAATCTTGAAATTTTCTTGACTCAACTTCGAGTCAAAACCTTCTTACATTTTTTGCCTCAAAATTTAACCCAGAATATACCTTATGCCCGATAATGGATATTATGTTAAAAAATGTAAATATACGATCTGATGCAAATATCCAACCAGAAAAATATAGAAATTTCATATCTCATTCTTAGTTTTTATACGCTATGCGAGACTATAAAAATAGCATCTAAACCATAGATCAATAAGTCACAAATTTTATAAAAAATAATAAATAATAAATTATTAATCGCACGCATATCCGTATATATAGTATTGCCCAACTAGGATAGGTGCAAAAAATCCAATAATAGTTTTTTGGCTAGGCGGTTGAAAAAAACACTCACAAAAACACTCTTTAATCGAACGATCTTTAAATAGATAATACATCGGATCAATCAACTTGCTTCTTTTGGTGTCGTTGAAATTTATACCCTGTTTTGATATGCGAGGCAAAAAGGGTATTATTCCTTCGTGTAATAAATAATTATTGTCAAAAAATAACTTGGTTGGTAAATTAAAGTCCAAAATTTTTTCGCATGAAGATATACCATCAAAAATTTTTATTTGATACATCTGAAAATTAATAACTTTGCTATGTGTTTCGATATATTTTGGATGGGCAATTACAAAACCTTCATTGCGATCAGTCATAGTAAGATATGCTATAGCAATGTTACCAAAATCCTTAACTACAGTTTTGACTTGATGTAGGCTATCTTGAGAATGATGAACTGCAATAACTTTATACTGATGATGTATATGTTCAATGCAAAAAATTGTATCATCAATTTTTTGTGGATACATATTATTACAAGATGTGTCAGTAATTAAAGGTGTTATTTCACCTTCCATATTACTTTTGTAAATACCATATCGCTCACCATACTTTGCATGAAAATAACATTGTTGTGGATTAATCCATTGAATGTACCCTATGTTATAAAGAGGCTTATCAAACTCTACAATATGAACTGAACGCTTATCAAATTTTTTTATTTTTAGTAGTCCATTATCAATAAAGCTAAAGCCATTCTTATCCGGTAATAGCTTTACACTTGTTGGATTGTATTGCTTCGATAGCAATGGTATATAAATTTCTTTTTCTGCATGCCATGCAAGCAATTGTATTTCCCTGTTGGATACTTGATGCATAATTAATACAATATCATCACCCTCATGCTTGAAAGTATCGATAGGATAAAGGTATTCAACGGTATATATATTGCTACAAAAAAAACAAATACATAACAATGTGCTAAAAACAAATAGATGCTTCATACATGAATACCTTTTGATCAAAAAGAAAGATGAGATACAGCGTATGACAGTCATTATTATAGTAGCAATAATTTGCGTAAAAAAACCAACGCACCGATTAAAATAATCGGTGCGTTGGAAAAAAGGAGAGTAGTAATGAAGCCTAAGTTAAGTAATAATAAGGTTAAATCTTTTAGTTAAAATGTCAACTTTAATAAACTAAAAAAAGCTTTAATATAAAGGACAAATTCAACCTTATTGTCAAATAATGTAAACTATTTTTTAATGGCTGTCAACTTCTTTAAAAAATAATTATGGCCTATACTAGGCCATGGTTTTCAGATTGTCAATTTTATATGTTGCAAACCATGCTGCCTAAGATTGTCTTCTAAAAACAGGTTGCGTACGGGGCAGGTAAAGATTAGCTGGGAGTTAAGACCGGTAAGTGCGGCAAGAATGGTATGTGCCCGCAATTCATCGAAATCAGTCATAAAATCATCAATAAGAAATACTGCTGAACCCTGGAAATCCTTCAAATACTGGATTTGGGCTATTTTTAATAGAAATATGATCAGTTTTTGTTGGCCACGAGAGGCAAAAGACTTTGATTTTTTGTCCTGAAATGTGATATTTATATCGTCCAAATGGGCTCCAAATAGTGACCTGCCAAGCCGTTGTTCATCTCGATAAAGCTGATCATCGGCCACCATAGCATCCCTTGTTAGAGACATTTTTTTAATCTGATACTCAAATACAATCGATATAGATCCGCCAAAGAAGGTATCTATCATTTCTTGGGTCTTTTTTGCCAGTATAGCAAGGAGCTCTTGCCGTTTGTGCTGGATGATATGAGATATATCCCATAACTGCTCTGTCCAGAGCGTATAGGCCTGTCTGTCTGCCCTACCTTTTTTAAGTAAGCTGTTCCTATGATCTGCAATCTGCTTCAACGTACGAATATCATGTATAAATTCTGGATTATGCAGCAATAGCGCATGGTCAATGAATGCGCGTCTAATATGAGGGCCTCCGTTGATAAGCTCCAAATCATCTTCAGTTAAACTTACTACTCGGTAAAAATTCATAAGCTCCTTGTATGAACTTACTACCTTTTGGTTAACTTTAACTAAACGTTTTGCTCCTGAGAAACCAACCTGAATTTCATGCGTAATTGATTCGGCTGAAACAATAGCTTTAATAAAAAAATTAGTATGATTAAATTGCAATAGCTCTCGGGGCCAATGCGTACGAAAAGAACGTAAGTAACACGAATAATACAATGCCTCTAAAATCGAGGTTTTACCTGTTCCATTTATGCCTTCAATCAAAACTACAGGACTCTGTAAATCAAGTGTAAGATCATTGAAACATCTAAAATTTTTTATGTGCAAACGTTTAAGTTGTAATGATATATCATTATGTTGCATGTGTTGGGGCCACTGGCATTACTAAATATAACATATTATATTCTTTATCTGCAGACTCGAATATTATTGGTTTTGAGGCATTTTTTAGATAAAACTGTATTTGATCTTGCGGGAAAACCTGCAAGCCACTTAACAAATATGGTGCATAGAAGCGCACGTCTAATTGTTCACCAGTAAAACCTTCAAGCGGTACATCTTCTTGCAAGGCGCCTACTTCATTATTTTGCATGGAGACATGTATTTTTTCAGGGTCAAATCCAAAAGTTGTTGCAATAAATTGTCCTGATAACAAGCAGGATGAACGTTTGAGTGTTTTCACAAAGTGAGAACGATCGACTTTAGCAGGAACAAACCCTTTACGCTCTAAAATATTTTGATATTGTGGGAATGGATCAACTAGCAATTTAGTAAAAAAATTGAATGATTCACCTGAAAATACCAATTGATTCCCACATACACCTAAAAATATTGGTTTACTCTCTGCTGTACCTTCTAATAATTTTTTTACCTCAAAAACCGCTCTACGTGGTAATAACCATGTCTTGGGTTCTTCAAGTTGATATTTTTCTGAACAAACTTGTGCTAAGCAATGACCATCAGTTGTAGTCATTTTAAGATTTTGTCTTGATATCTCCAAGTATAAACCATTTAATGCTGGAGTTGCGTTATTCTGCGGAATCAAAAATGCAACTTTATTCAACATATCCAACAAGAAATTCTGATCTAGATGCATCAAATTCTCAATGCGCTCGGGAAATGGCGGAAAATCCTGCGCATCTTTAATATTAAGCGCAAGCTTTGCAGATCCAGATTTTAGACGCATTTGTTTATCTGTCACAGTAATTTCAATTTGACCATCCAGTTCTTTAATAAGATCAAACACACGGCGCCCAGAAACTAAAAATGACTGCGGTTGCATGATGTCTGCATGTTCAAGTTGATAACTTGCTTGTAAACTAATTTCTAAATCGGTACTTTTTAGTACTAATTCTTTGTGACCAATTTGAAACAGAATAGATGATGTTGCATCAAGTGTAGTGCGCTTAGTACAAATTGGTTGCATAGATGCAAGTAATGATAAAAATGGTTTCTGTTCAACAATAAACGTGTTTTTCATGTTTTAATTCCTTTGGAATTCTGCCGGCTTTATCCTCAATCAATAAAGTATACTATGGCAGCAAAAAATAAAAAGAACAATATCTAAAAAAACCTTAAGAACGTGGATGTTTTTTGTCGTAAATAGTACGCAAATAGCTTGTTTCTATATGAGTATAAATTTGCACAGTAGATAAATTTTCATGCCCTAAAATCATTTGTAAAGAACGTAAATCAACTCCCTTTTTTAGCATATGAGTTGCCAAAGAATGTCGCAATTGGTGTGGAGAAATATTTTTCTTACTTCCCGTTTTGGCCCACATTTCTTTCAAAATAATCCAAAATGATTGCCGTGACATAGGTTTAATAACTCCCGCATATTGGGTGGAAAATAAATAAGGCACTACCGTACGCGCCTTGCGTGTTGCATTTTGCACTTCTAGTTTGGTATCAATATATTCACGCAACATATTAATTATAGCATGTGGTATTGGTACTATACGTTGCTTGCCTCCCTTACCATCAACCGTTATGAACCCGGTATCAAATTGAATATCAGATGTTTTAAGGCGAACAAGCTCACTCACCCGCATGCCAGAAGTATACATAAGATATAACATAACTTTATTACGCAATGCATGCGTAGAATTATCGTTATCAGCAACCGCAAATAGTTTTTCTACATCTGGCTCAGACAAATAATGCGGTAATGTTTTGTCCATTTTAGGAATACGCAAATCTTTAGCAACATTTTTCCACTCAAATTGATCATTTAGGTAAGAAAAAAGCGTTTTTAATGCAGATATTTTACGTGCTATGCTTCGAGCACTCAACGATTGCTTGTGTAGGTATTTTAAAAAAGATTTGAGGTCTTTCAATGTTACTTGTTGGATTTCTAATTTTTTCTTCTTTAAAAAATCAGCTAATTGATCAATATCCTTTTTGTAAGCTGCTAACGTATTGACTGCAACACGTTTTTCGGTTAAAAGGTAGGCTTCAAACTTATATAATATTGTTGAGTTTTCCATACTACTTCTCCCCTTTTTTCTGGATATGCGTAGTATAACATAGTCATGCTACGCATGACTATAGTACATTATATGGCTTAGATTTTAATAAGATATTTTAAAAATCCCCGGAGAAACCCAGGGATTTTTTTAGTATGCTTTTGCTACAAGTACATCACCTATGCTTGGTTTTGTACAATTAAAACATGTATCAAATGTTTTTTCTTGTATCAAACAACGGGTAAAAGCTTTATATCGTTTAAGTTCAGCTTCACATGCCGCATCACCGCACCACCCGGTTTGATATATTCCATTATGTTCTTCCAAAATCGGACCGAATTCAGCAAGCTTTGCATCCTTATGCCACATAGCCTTCTGACGTGCCACTGCACGGTCAAACAATTCTTTTTGTACACGCTCAAGTAATTGCTCTACGTGAGGTACTATAGTATTTAAAGCAACTGACTCTTTAGATAGATCAATACGATCTGCTACTACAGCTTGATTGTTTTCTACGTCACGTGGACCAATTTCTATGCGTACTGGCACACCACGTAATTCCCATTTATAGAATTTGGTACCTGGTGTTTTGTGTTCATCTTCATCCAAAAAGACACGAATGCCTTTGCTTTGCAGTTCGTTTTTAATGTGTTGAGCAGCCGTAAGTACTGTTGTATTATCCATATTCTTTTTTAAAATTGGAATAATGACCACCTGAATTGGAGCTATTTTGGGCGGTATAACAAGGCCACGCTCATCGCCATGTACCATAACTACTGCCCCTATAAGCCGTGTTGTTACCCCCCAACTAGTAAGGTATGGCATAGCCAACTTACCTTCTTTATCTTGAAATTCAATATGGAATGATTCTGCAAATTTTTGAGACAGCAAGTGAGAAGTTCCCATTTGTAAGGCTTTACCATCTTGCATAAGTGCTTCAAATGTCATAGTTTTGACCGCACCCGGAAATCGTTCTGTTGGTGTTTTTTCACCAGCAATTACCGGAATTGCCAAATAGTTTTGAGCAAGATTAACATACTCCTGCAACATAAGCATTACTTCTTCTTCTGCTTCTTGTTGTGTTGCATGTGCGGTGTGACCTTCTTGCCAGAAAAATTCCGTTGTACGTAAAAATGCTCGAGGTCGCATTTCCCACCGAACTACATTGGCCCACTGGTTTATTTTGAGAGGTAAATCACGCCAAGATTTGATCCACCGAGCAAACATATAATGAATCATGGTTTCAGAGGTTGGTCTGACAACAAGAGGCTCTTCTAGCTCCTTGCCTCCTGCATGAGTTACCACGGCAAGTTCAGGTGCGAATCCTGCCACATGTTCGGCTTCTTTTTTAATGAACGATTCTGGAATAAAAAGAGGGAATGCGGCATTTTCATGCCCTGTTTCTTTGATCCGACGATCCAATATTTCTTTAATATTTTCCCATATTGCATACCCATACGGTCTAATGACCATAGTGCCGCGTACGGGTGATTGATCAACAAGTTCTGCTTGATGGATTACTTCTTGATACCATTCTGGAAATTGATTTTTTATACTCGGAAGCTTGCTCATGTACCTACCATAGTATTTAATAGTGCTTATTTTTTCTTTATATTTCATATTACTGCATTATGCAAAAAAGTACAGAATTAGACCTGAAAATCAACTATTACAAAATATATTTTTATTTTATTGTTATTAAAACCTATCAAACTATTGCATTTTTTTATTCAAATCATTTACGATTTATAGTGAGATGTTGAAATTCGCAAAAAAGAAAAAAAGAGGAACCTCAAAAAAGGAGACGAAAATGGCAGTAAAAAAACGTAAAGTAAGTCGTAAAAAAGCGACTACAAAACGTAAATCAGTTAAACGTACTGCAAAACGTAAAGTAGCAAAACGTAAAACTACTAAACGTAAATCTGCAAAACGTAAGACTAGCAAGCGTAAAGTAGCAAAACGCAAAACTACTAAACGTAAATCTGCAAAACGTAAGACTGGCAAACGTAAGGTAGCTCGTCGTAAACGTAAAACTGCGAAAAAAGCAGTCGCAAAAAAAGAGCCTATGTTGACTCGCGATGGCAAACGCAGAATGGCTAAACGCCGTGTACGTAAAGCAAAATCTGCTAAGTAAGATATTTGCGCTAAAAAAAGAGGCCCCATAAAAGGCCTCTTTTTTATTTGCCTAAACCTATATAGATCTCGTTTTTCTTATAACTCATCTTGATAGAAAACATATAAGCCAAAGGTTACAAAAATTACTGAAGCAAAGAAATGCCAGGTAACCTCTTCACCACGCATTAACCAACCAAACAATGCAGCAAATAGTGGCGTTATAAAACCTACAAATGATAGAAACGTTGCCGAATATTTCTTAAGTAGCTCACCATATAGGTTATAAAATATAATATTAGCAACAACAACAAGGAGCAATGCATACCAAGCAAATATCGCTATCCCTGCACCATGAGATCCCAATATATTTATCAAGAACGGACGTATTAACCCTTCAGATTCAGCTGGCTTTATCACCGGCAAACCATCCCACCACAATGAGGTCAGTAAGGCCATGGAACCACCAACAATCATTCCCACCCCATTAACCATCACGGGTGTATAACCACGGTCGAGTAATTGTTTCATCACTATCCAACCATAACATGCGGCAGCTACAGAGATAAACAAGGCCAATTCGGGCAATGAAACATAAAAGCTTCCAACCGCTATCTCTTCTGGTGTTTGTTGCATAATTATGGGTAATAGACCGAAAAAACCAATAATCAAGCCAAGATTTTGCTTACCGGAAAGTCGTTCGTGAAAGAGAAAATAAGAAAAAATAGCAGTAACAAAGGGAGAAATATTATAAATAAGCCCTACGCTAGCAGCAGAAAGGTATTCAAGAGCCCAAAATTCAAGCATATACGAAAGATAAATGTGGAAAAGGAATATTTGTGAGAAAAGAAACAAATCCTTCGTTTTAAGGTAAAATTTGCTACGATCAGCAAAATATTGGTAGGAAAGCAATATCCCTCCCCCTACGAACATACGTACTGCTATTAAAAAGAATGGTCGACCATAATCAAGCGCTGCTTTCCCAAGGGTAAACGTACTAGCTAGTAATGCATAAAGAAGAATAATTAAAAACATTATAAAATCCCAGATAGGTTATTACAATAATAGTATCACGCAACAATTAAGTATAGTGCAGAATAAGCGGTGCTGCTAGCTCTTATTTACGTAATTCCTCCAGATAAAAAACATATAATCCAATAGAAATAATAGAAGTTGAGATTAGAAAGCACTTTGAGATACTTTCCTTTAAAAAAAGCCAACCAAATAAAGCTGCAAACAAAGGGTACATAAAACCCGCGAATGACATAAAAGTTACCGTATATCGCCGTAAAAGCATAGCATACATGTTATAGCGAAGCATATCGGTGCAGAGTACAACAATTATTAAGCCAAATAAAAATGGCTCAAATAATAGACTAAACGATTCTATATACCATGTTTCTAAAAAAAATGAGGTACATAAAGCCAAAACACCTCCTAAAGCCATAGTAATTCCATTAATCAATAACGGAGAATATCCTTTATCCTTAACCAGTTGCCGCACCAAGACTAATCCATAGGTATATCCAAAAATTGATCCTGTTGCTTGCATACCAGGAATAGAAAAGAATGTCGCTTTATTAGCTGGATCTACAGAAGAAAGCAAAATAAGTGGAATAAAACCAAATACTCCTATAACTAAGCCAATCCATTTGTACTTCGTTAATCGTTCTGCAAAATATACATATGAAAGTAATGCTGCTAAAAAAGGAGATAAATTCAATAAAGACGATTGATTAGCAGATGAGAAATCGTCTAAGCTCATAATGCCAAGCACAAAACTAATATACATTAAAAAGAAACCTGCTTGTACAAATGAAAGTATATCTTTTTTGTCTACGTTTAATGTAGTTGGTTTAAAAAAATAGAGATACACAAGTAGCAAATTACCTGCGATAAATAAACGTATACCTTGTAAAAAAATAGGATGTATATATCCCAGACCAGCTTTAACCATAACCAGGTTCAAAGCAAATAGTGCATACATACATACTACTGGAAACATTAGCACCCTCACATAATTTACTATCAATCTCCTAGGGTATTATGAATGTGTAAATTATCATCAAGTATTTTTACCCGTTCAATTTTAATAGCTTTACCTGAATGTACATCAACCTCTATCCAAACACCCGTCATAATTACCGGCATATCAGTAGAAACTTCAAATTTTACGGGCATTTGATCTAAAAAATGCTTTATAATTACATCTTTTTTCATACCGAGCGATGAATTTAACGATCCAGTCATGCCCAAATCAGTAATATATGCAGTTCCACCAGGCAAAATCCGTTCATCTGCTGTTTGCACATGCGTATGAGTTCCTACGACACCAGATACCTTGCCTTCCACAAAATAGGCCATTGCCATCTTTTCAGAAGTTGCTTCTGCATGAAAATCAATAAAAATTATCTTAGTTTTACTGCGTAAGTAAGTCAAAATTGATTCTACCGTACGAAATGGACAATCAATAAGGTCACGCATAAATACGCGACCCTGTACATTAATAACACCAATAGTTTGCCCTTTACACTCGAATGTAGCAACTCCAACGCCGGGAACACCCATTGGAAAATTAGCCGGACGCAATACATCATGATGCTGAGCAATGTAATCATAAATCTCTCTTTTAGCCCATACATGATTTCCAGTTGTAATAACATCTACCCCATTATGCTTGAAAAATTTTACGATACGAGATGTAATACCCTTACCACCCGAAGCACTATTTTCTCCATTTACAATAATTGCATCAATATGATATTTCTCACGCACATGGTTGATATGCTTTTGAAACATAGTACAACCAGTATCGCCAACTACATCACCGATTAATAAGACTCGTAATGTACTCATATTGTTACCTTGCATATTCAACTGCACGTTTCTCACGAATAACGTTAATTTTAATTTGCCCTGGAAAGCTCATCTCTTCTTCCACTCTGCGTGCAATATCACGTGCAAGCATCATAGTTTTCTCGTCATCTAGATTATCTTCTTCAACTAGTATGCGTAATTCACGTCCAGCTTGTAAAGCATATGCTTTTTTGATGCCAGGAAATGATTGAGCAATCTCTTCAAGCTTCTCTAAGCGTTTGATATATGCAGTTAAAGTCTCTCTTCGTGCACCAGGTCGTGATGCAGACAATGTATCTGCTATGACAACAATTGGTGCATAAATAGAGGTAAATGGAACTTCTTCGTGGTGTGCAGCAATAGCATTAACTACCAGCGGGTCCTCTTTGCAACGTTTAGCAATGTCGGCACCTATTTGCGCGTGAGGTCCTTCAACTTCAGCTGTAACAGCCTTACCAATATCATGAAGTAATCCAGCTCGTAATGCTTTTTGCCCATCAAGGCCAAGCTCTTCGGCTATCATGCGAGCAAAAATTCCCACTTCTTTTGAATGCGATAATACATTTTGTGAAAAACTAGTACGAAAATGTAGTTTACCAAGTAGGGTAACAATTTCAGGATGCACCCCTTGTAGATTGAATTCAAGAATAGTTTGTTTACCATATTCTTCTATCATATCTTCGATCTCTTTTTCGCATTGTACCACCGTTTCTTCAATACGAGTTGGATTAATGCGACCATCTGCGACAAGACGCTCTAATGCTCGTCGTGCAACTTCACGACGAATTGGATTAAAACCCGATATAGTAATGTCTGGCGAATCACCAATAATAAACTCCATACCGGTTGCCATTTCCAAAGATTTGATATTGCGGCCTTCTTTACCAATAATTCGACCCTTCATTTCTTCATTTGGTAAATGAACTATACCCGATGCATGAGGCGTCACTTGATCTGCTGTATACCGTTGCATTGCAGTAACTACCGTATCGACTGCTCGTTGTTTTGCCGTTTGTCGCGCCTCTTCTTCAATCTTTTGAATCCATTGCTGGCTTGAAAGCTCCACCTCTTCCTGAAGCGTATCAAATAAAGTTTTTTTTGCTTCATCCTTACTCATATTGCCAATACGTTCGAGCTTTGCGATTAACTCATTGTATAGATTCTTGAGCTTTGATTCATTAACTCGTAGCGTATCTTCTGCACGTAAAAGCTCTCGTTCTTTTTGTTGAACTTCCCGACGCATTTCATCAAGATGCTCATCCTTTTTTTCCAAGTTCTCATACTTTGCATTTAACTTATTTTGCAAGCGATCCAACTCAAGACGTTCTTTCTTAAGTTCCAACTCAAATTCTTTACGCTTACGGTACATTTCATCCTTAAGCTTTAAGGATGCTTCTCTGCGTTCATTGTCAATATGACGTTTTGTATTTTGCCATTTTTCTTCTGCTTCTGCCAATAATGTTGAAGCACCTTTTATTTTGCGTTGTGCATACAACAATAAAAGCATACCGGCAGCTGTAATAGCAAGGCCAAATATGCCCAATATAGTAATAAGAGAAATTCCTATCATAATCTTTATCCAATCTGTTTTACTTGGTTGGAATCAACTAGGTGATTCCAACTATTGCTTTTTTATATACTATGCATAAGTATGCTTAGTATTTTTAAATATAAGGCTTGAAGTAAAAAAGAGAGGCTCTGTGTATATGGAATTAATACATACACATGAGGTAGTCACTGTTGTACCGACCACGATGAAAGGACGTTATGATAAAGGCGTGAGTAGCTCTTGATCTATACGATCAATAAGAGCAGCCTCTTTGCGTTCAATAGCTTTTACTGATTCCTGCGTGTTTATAAGTTCACTTGCTATGCGCAATGCTGTTAAAACAGCTATTTTTTTTGGCTCTACATTCTGTAAAAGTTCAGAAAGTGAACGCATAATATCATCTACTTTTGCTGCAGATTGTCTAATATGCTGTTCTGCTTCATCACTTACTAATGTATACTCACCGTCCATTATTTGTACGGTATACCGTTTCTTTTCTTTCATTATTGTTGTTTTTCGCTTCCTACAAGGTCATTTATACTCTTGATTAGATCGTCAACAACCACTTTGGTCAGTTCTTTTTCTTTGCTTAATTCTTGTATCTGCTTGCTACCTTGAGTAACTGATCCCTCTAATCCATCAAGCCGTGCTATCAATTGTCCGTTTTCTTCTGCGAGTTTAGCATTTTCAGCTTTTAGTTCTTCATTATTAGTTGCTAACGTATCCGAATGCTTTTGTAATTCTTCATACGTTGCTTGTAATTTCTTATTACGACCTTGAAGATCCTTAATAAGTGCTACAAGTGTCACAACTTTTTCTTCTAGTACCTTTAAAGCATCCATCATCTCTCCCCTATCTTACCTTACATTATTTATCAGGTAAGAAAGATACTAGTACTACGAGACTCGCATTGTCAAGAAAACTACTTTTTGGCTATATCAACCAATTGTGCAAAGGCTTTTGGCTCATAGATAGCTAACTGGCTAAGCATTTTTCTATTCAACATTACCTGAGAACTACTCAAACCATACATAAATTTATTATATGACGTACCATGCGCTTTTGCTGCAGCACTAATACGCGAGATAAAAAGAGAACGCATATCACGTTTTCTTAATTTACGACCTTTATATGCATATGCCCATGCACGCATTAAAGTTTCTTTTGCACGTTTAAATACGTTTTTACGTTGTCCCCAGAAGCCTTTAGTTTGTTTTAATAAGCGTTTATGGCGCTTTTTTACAACTATACCTCGTTTTACTCGTGTCATGATTAATATCCTAGTATTATTGAATTATAATTAGTATGGTAACAATCTAGCTATGCTTTTATAATCAGCTTCACTTACGTATGCACTTTTGCGTAATTGACGCTTATTTTTTTTAGTCTTTTTAGTCAACAAGTGACGTCTAAAACCTTTAGCGCGTTTTATTTTACCATTCTTTTTGCCACCAACTTTTTTGAATCTTTTTTTTGCTGCTGATTTAGTTTTTATTTTTGGCATACAATCACCTATGTTAATTACCTTTTAAATAATATATGCGAGACCACAAGCGACCTGCTTTCATATCACTTTCCTGAAGCATATTGTCGCTGGTAAATCCATTATCACGAAAAGTTTTTTCTATTTTCGCAAATAGCTCATCACCACGCTCATCTTTTGTTGCTTGTTCTCGACCTCTGAAAAACAAAGTAAACTTAACTCGTTTACCATCTTCCAAAAATTGAATAGCTTGCTTCATTTTTGTTTGATAATCATGCTCACCAATTTTAGGACTAATTTTAACTTCCTTAACTTGGATTACTTTTTGGTGTTTTTTTGCTTCTGCTTTCTTTTTTTTCTTCTCATACAGAACTTTCCCAAAGTCCATAATTTTTGCAACTGGCAACCCATCTTTGCCACTTTCTGCAATAAGCACTAAATCCAAGCCTTCTTCATCTGCCTGTTGTAGTGCTTGACTGCGGGAAACAACACCAATGTTTTCACCACTAGATCCAATCAATTGAAACCGATCAGCTCTAATTTTTTCATTTATCAACGGGGATTTTTCTCGTTTATCTTTCAATTCTTTCAATGTATCCACACCAAATCTATGCGCTTTATAGGTTAATATTTATATTTCAGGGTTTTCATTGCCTGCTAATGCAGTCAGAACTTTTTGATGTATGATCGTAACAACATCTTGATTATTTTTTAAATATGTCAAAGCTTGATCACGACCTTGTGCAATTTTTTTATCTTCAAATGAAAACCATGCACCTGATTTTTCTATCACATTGCAATCTATTGCTACGTCTAGCAAATCAAGCTCCCTACTTATACCTTCATTAAATAACAAATCAACTTCAACCACTCTAAATGGAGGCGCAACCTTATTTTTTGCAACCTTCACTTGAACCCTATTGCCTATGTTTGCTTCCTGCTGTTTCAAACTTGCAATACGTCGAACTTCCAAACGAACTGAAGCGTAAAACTTAAGTGCTTTACCACCAGTTGTAGTTTCTTTAGGAGCAAATGGCATAGAACCAATATTTTGTCGAACCTGATTAATGAAAACCAATGTTGTTTTTGATTTATGCACAACAGGAGTCAACTTTCTTAGCGCTTGCGACATGAGGCGAGCCTGAAGCCCCATATGCGAATCACCCATATCGCCTTCTAGTTCCGCCTTAGGAACCAACGCTGCTACCGAATCAATTACAATCATATCAACAGCACCAGACCGGACAAGCATTTCTGCTATATCAAGCGCTTGTTCGCCGTAATCAGGTTGAGAAATAATTAAATCGTCAATATTGATACCCAAGCGCTGTGCATGAGCTGCATCCAAGGCATGTTCGGCATCAATAAATGCACAAATACCATTATTCTTTTGTGCTTGAGCGATCGCATGTAGAGCAAGTGTTGTTTTACCAGACGATTCTGGGCCAAAAATTTCAATAATTCTACCTCGCGGAAACCCGCCTACCCCAATCGCATGATCAATTTTGATTGACCCTGTCGAGATAGCCTCTACTTTATTATTGCCAACCTGCCCCAAAAGCATAACGGCACCATTGCCATATTGCTTGTCAATTTGAGCAAAAGTAACCTCTAAAGCCTTCTTTTTTGAGGTGTTTTCATCATTTTTTAGTACATGTTTTTCTGAGGATGTTTTCTGTTTCATGTGTATGTATTATTGATAGAGGTTTAAGGCTGATTCATTCACTTTTATTGTAGCATTTTTGCGTAAAGACGCAACAAATCCCTGCAGAATAAGGGGAATTTGCTCCTGGTCAATAGTCCGTGCCATTTCAGCACGTTGAGATGCAAACTCGATCGGATCTATCTCTTGTACCGCATTTAGCTGGACTAATACAGCATTTTTACCTGAACTATGCGTTAATAATGCACCAATCTTTTCTAATTGTAATGCACGTTCAGGATTTAGTTCATACTGCTCAAAGATCTTGGCTGCTTCTGCCTCATCTCGTTTTATCCATGGTGTATGGGAAATAGTGCCACCCAAGGCATTTTTAACCTGTTCCAAGGAGTGTCCGCTATGGATCATATCTTTTGCCTTGACTATATCATCTTGCAAAGATCGCATAGCTTGGTCTTCATGCAGGTCATCTAGGACAGTTTTTTTAATAGAGTCTAGGCTTGGCAGGTAGCGCTCTTGAATTGTTTCTACTTGAATCGCATACCCTTCATTCCCTTCAACATAAAAATTCATATCATCTTTTTTGGTTCCAAATAAAGCACGTGCCAGAGGTGTATTATCATTATTAATTAACGCAACCGGAGTTTTTTTACCGCCTTTTTGAAGAACCAAATCAGCTATGGCTTTATTCTTATCGCCTGATCGTAACGCTTCTTCCATATCTGCAACAAATTGATTTTTGAATTTCTTGTTCAATAATAAGGTCTTAATATCATTTTTAACTTTAGCAAATGGCACATATGTGCGCTCTTTCCTATCAACGCGTTGAATAATTTCAAAGCCATTTGTAGTGCGAATTACTGATGAAATATCGCCATTGTTTTTAAGTAGAAATGCCGCACGCTCTAATTCACGATCTTTGTCTGAACGCGTAACCCATTGTATAAGGTTTTCTTTGTCTTCAGAGATATCTTTTGCTTTGGCAGCAAATTGATCAGGATTAGCTAACAATTCACGGCGCAGCTCTTCTGCTTGAGTATGCGCATTAACGGCAGACAATTCATTATCTACCTTAAACAAAATACGTCTAACTTGTACTTGAGTTGGATTATCAACATAATCGGTAGTTTTATGGTCTTCATAATAGGACTGCATAGCACTATCATCTATAGCAATTCCATAAGTTTCAGGGCTGAATTTCCATTTAATACCAGCGCGTTTTTCTGGCACCCAGTACCTACGTTGTGCACTATTTTGTTTATCAAAAAAAGCTTGCAATTCTTGATCTGATACTGATTTTTCACGTGCATTTTTTAAATATTTATCAAATGAAAGTCCGAGTATAGCAAATTTTTTGCCCAACTTTTCATTAATATATGATTGGCGCACTTGTGCATCGGTAGCATAATTACCGACAGCAATAATACTCATCACCGTATTGCGTGCGATAGCATTTTTAACCGCTAGATTAAAGTCGCCCACAGACATACCTATTTGTTTAAGGTGACGTTTGAGCGCTAACTGATTAATAGAGCCAGTAGCATCAAAAACATATCCTGGAACCAACCCACTCAATTCTTGCTGAACAAATCGTTGATTCTGTAATTGCTCTTTAACTAAATCATCATGAATTTCTATACCTATCGCCGCAGCAACTTGATTTATAAGTTCATCCTGAACAGCAAACCTAAACGCTGTTTCGCGTGGATCAGAACTCATGCCCATTGATTGTAAGAGTGCATCTGCATACGGCCCATACTGTTGTTTGAAAAATGAAATATATTGCTGCTGTTCTATAACTTTTTGTCTGAATTGAGCAAATGAAATAGTATCGTTATTAACTTGAACAACCCATTCATCAATCTTGTTTGACAAACCGCTAAAAACCGGTGGTAATACCATAGCGATAATTAAGCCCGCAACGGTAAACCATAACACAGTTCGATAAGAATCTGTTTTCATGTAACGTCTAATGTCGATGATCATTGTGTGCTACCTTTCTTGCTACTAACAGGTTACAATTTGTATATCTTTTATTTTTTCTTTTTCTTTAATTCTTTCAACAATACGTAAAAGTTCATTTTTGTTAGCATACGGTTCAGTAACTACCTGGTACCATGATACTACTTTACCTTTAGAGGTTTTGCTTTTACGAGTTTTTATAGTGGTTGTAATACCATTTTCTTCCATACGCTGTACAAAGTTATTAGCCGCACGTGAAGTTCCAAAGCCTATCAACTGTGCATAAAAACGTTCTTTTGATAGAGTTGGTTCAACAATAGAAGCTTTATCATTATTTTCGTGAGCAACAGCAATAGAACTTGCATCAATATCAACTGTTTGTGCAGGTTCAATAGATTCATCTTGCGTTATTACGAAATTCTCATCTTTTTCTTGTGGCGTTACACACAATGATGCATAAATCTGATCGGTAAAAGATTCTTGCTCTACTCTATGCGTAAAATCTTCTGCTCCAAAATGGATACCAAAAAAATAGCCTCCCAAAAAAGACATAAATGGAATAAGCATGATAAATGCTACAATAGTACTCAGTTGACGATTAGGTACAAATAATCCATGCGTACTCGTGCAAACGCATTTTTTTTCTTCGAATGACTCTCGCTTTTTTTGTTCATTATTATATTCGTTCATTGTAGCTACACACCTTACTTTTGATAGGTTAATTTAATAGCTTATTAATATACTCTTCAAGATTAGTGAACGTCAAGTTGACCTCATCAAGCTCAATACCAAATCCATTGGCGTGAGTACGCAGGTAATGTTCATGTGAATGAATAAGATCACGCTGCAACATACGCCAATACGTCAGTTGTCTTTTTGCATAATGACGTGTTCTTTTTTGAATCAAGCTAATGGTATGTTGAAAGCTTTCAGTTGTGTGCTCACCAGTAAAATATCGTATCAAATCATCATAACCAATAATTTTTTTATCAAGAATAAATGGTTCCCATGCGGTACCCATCAATGCGCGTACTTCATCAAGCCATCCTGCTTCTATCATTGTATGCACTCGCTCATTAATACGTGTATACAATTCGTTTCGTTCGCGGTTTAAAAATATAATACGATATGGCGCGACTGGTATGTAACGTGGCAGATATTCTGAAGGCTTGCGCCCCGTTGATTGCCAAATAGATAAAGCACGTTTAATTCGATATACATCATGTTTGTGAATTTTTTGTGCTCGTTCAGGATCAATTGCATAGAGATCTTGCCATAAATTCTGTGCTGATATTTCTTCATCGGGTATATACTCAGCAAGATCTTCAACGCTCGGTGGAAAAAAAAGAGAACGCAAATAAAAACCAGAACCGCCAACTAGAATAGGCAGCCTGTCTCGTTCCCATATTTCTTTAATGAGCGGAATAACCGCATCACGATATTCTTGAACAGAATAGTTACGTGGCGTATCAATAATATCAAACAAGTGATGAGGCGTAGATTCAGAACGCCAATTAGGTTTAGCAGTACCTATGGTTAGCGGGGTATACAACTGTCCCATATCAAGATTAATAATTTCTGAAGGTAATTGCTGTGCAATAATCTGCGCACAATCAGTTTTGCCAACACCGGTCGGACCATAAATAATCAAAATGCTTTTTGTTTTTTGTATACTCATTAAACAAACCTTATAAAAGAGGGCCTGTTCAGTACAGACCCTCTTTTTATTCCTGTCATGTGCTTGTACGTACTTTATGGTACTAATGAGCGCACACGCTCTATTGCTTGATCTGGTTGAATCTCTTCAACTATCGCTATCTCTTCTACCAATAATGCTTCAGTTTGATGCATTAAATTACGCTCTCCGAATGATAATTCTTTGCGTGCTGAAATATGCTTTAAATCTCTGTATATGGCACCAATTTTATGCAAATCACCGGTACGTAATTGTCCCTGGTATTCTTTGTTGCGTTTGCTCCAATTGACAACAGGCTGATCTGGATTTTGTTCTTTAACCGGTTCTGCAAGAAACTTGAAAATGTCCTGTATGCGTTTATTGGAACTTAATGGGCGAATACCAACTGCGGTTGCATTATTTTCTGGTACCAAGATAGTCATATCTTTGTTGATGAATTTCAATTCTAAAAAGTTCGTAACGGTATCACCAGTACGCTTTTTGACTATGCGGTTAATTTCTGCTACACCATGACCAGGGTAAACAACTTTTTCTTTCAAAGAGAACATGATGTTACCCCTTCCTTAGTTAAAGAAAGCTCAACACCAAAACAAAGTTTCACCCTGTGCCAATGATCATACCATAAAAATTTTAATTTTGCATCGGTCTGGTTGAACTGTGCAGTTAACAATAGTCTATAGTTTTATTACACTGTAAATTACATGTTAGAAATTAACTAGGAATTATATGAGCACTCTCTATAAATCTTTTTTGCGCAATGCATGGTGGAACACCATAGAATCGATTGTATACCATGGGACACTCATGTCCCATCAATGGTTAGTATTTAATACCATGCCACGTGAAACCTATGGGTTAGCAGGCATTTTGTTTTCCATTATCTATTTGAGTATATCACTCATCAATATGGGATTCGATCATGCAGTCGGCACCCATTGGCAAGAAGCATGCCTGAGCAAAAAACATTTTATATACCATGTATGGTATCAACTAATTCCCAACTATATAGTAATTATAATTGTCACATCTGGATTGTTGCTCAGTGGAATCTACTATCCATACATAAATACCTCTTTGGTTTTGATACTGGCTGCAATCATAGGTTCAGAAAGCATGAAAAAATCAGGGAAAGTAATTTTGCAACTTATGTTTAAAAGTCATATCACTGCCAGTACAGATTCTATGGCTATTGTATTGTACACCAGTATGGTATGGGGATGGTATGGGTACACACAAAACTTTACGCTGTATAGCGTATTTATACCATTACTTATAAGTTCTTTATTGAGTGCAATGTTATTTTTCTCAGAGATTATAAAATTTTACTCAGAATTATCAGACGAGCAAGGAGTAACCTTTAACAACAAACCGATTGCGCATAACAGACTATATAGCTTTTTAAGTGATATGAGTCAGCAATTATTTTCTGGTAACATACTTATCCCCTTACTCGCTATGCATGTTGGCCTGCATACGGTGGGAACTTTCAAGTTAATAAGTCATTTATGTCACAGTGTAGGTGCTATTATATACAACGTATTTGGATTAACAAGCCAGGTACTTTTTGCACACGCAAAAAATATGCATTATAGCGCAAAACAAGCAATATTCAGCCATATCACCAACTATATACACCATGCATTATATGCGTGTGCTATTTTTGGCATAATAAATTTCCAAAAAATTATGGGGGACACTAGTACGCATAATACAACTGATATGCTTATGATAGGACTATATTTTGTGATCATATTTTCACAAAATTTTTTTATACCATACGAAAAATTATTTTTAAATGAAGAAAAAACGCATTATTTAGCCATTATCCAACTACTAGCCTGGTCAGCTATGTATATGACCATATGGTACATTGCACCACAATCTGCCCTACTGGCACTAGTTGCAATAGTACTAATACGATTAATAAGTTACGTTTTATTAGGATTGATTGCGGCACGTTCATGGTCAATAACACCATCATGGCAACTACAGCCGGTTTTTGGATTAGCAGCTGTATTTTGCTCATGCGTATTCTTTTGGTTGTGGCAATAAATTATGGCGTCACCATGCGGCCAAAAGCACATGCTACTTGACCCATAATACCTTTGTTATAGCCCAAATCATTACGGCACTCATTGAGTATGTTGATCAATTCTTGTAACCGTTGCTGAACCAGAATACTTAACATAATCGTATTATTTTGATTTGCTGTATGTGGTTGCCACGCAATTATATTAAACAACGCATCATATGCCTCATCAAAGTGAACAATAGCGCTTATAAGTTGTATACGCAAATCGTCATTGGATAATGAAGCTAATAGTGTATCCGTGTTAGCACACTGTATAAGCAAGGGTGCCATGTCTTGCGTGCGGTGATAGCGGTCAAAATCTTTTGCATGCAAACGTTCTATCATATTCTGTGCGACATTTTGAATACCATCAAGCTGATTACGCAAGCCAAATATTGAGTTATATAAACGTAGCCCAACACATGTGGCCGATGCACACATAGAAGCGCTAATAGTCCACTTATTAGCTAAACTCCATGGCATATTTCGCTGAAACTGTACATAATCAAAGTTCAGCAATTGCTGATCGTATTGCGCACGAACAGCAGGTCCATTATCTATAAGTATTTCTTTTGCCTTATTAAGATCTGCTTGCGTATTGCCAGTACCACCTTTATCAGAATGATGAATAAGTGATTGAGCTCTATATGCTCTCTTCAATTGATCTAAAGTCGCATTACGAGGTACCCCCAAGACAACATAAAAATCCTTGAATCCAGACTCTGTACAACTTTGAAAACCTACTGTGTAATTGGGTGGCGTATTTTGTTGGGTAGCGTGTCGAACTGGCACTGATGAATTAAACATCATACCGAGTAACGGCGTTGTTAAAAAGCATCCAATACTAAAAAGCAATACACTATTTTTTATTTTTTTATTCATCAGTAATCCTATTAAGACAATGTATATATCCATGCACCAACACCAAGTGCACTCAAAGCGGCAATTCCCAATACTTTTTTCCAAACACTTGCTTGCGCACGACATTCAGCCAAGACTTTTTTGAGTTCATCAGCACGTTGTTGCATAGTCTGCACTAATGCTTTTTTATCTTGCATAAAAACTGATTTGCCTTTTGCATAGTAGCCTTCGTGTTCTATAGCATGCCATATTGCATAAAACGCAGCATCAAAGTTCTTGATTGCAACATCTAATTGTTGTTGCAACTCGTGCGATTTGACCGATTTGACTAGTTCTTCAATATTATGTTGCACCGAAAGTGCAGAAATAATAAATGGAATATTATACAAATCAAAATTCCAATTTGGCTCTTCAGAGGAGATTAATATACGAACAAGTTGATTTGCTGAATGTTCGATATTATTGAATATAGCATACATCCATGTTTGTATACCTTTATACGCGGTGTATCCGAACGCAGCTGCCCCAACAACTCCAAATGCCGCATATTGATAAAAACATTTGGAACATGCAGGAATAGGAGAACATGCACCAGCAACTTGATGGCCACATGGTAAGTCATGCAGCTTGCTCATTTGACACACAGGGTTTTTTATACCACACGGCAAACACGCATGATGACCACAGGATTTTTTTACTACAAAAAAACCACCCGTAGCAGTATCTACAAATTTTTTACGATCAATAAATTCCTGTGTACGACAATGCCCTGCACAAAATATATCATGATGCTTTTGTTGTGGTTGCCATAATACTAATTTCTTAGTTTCCTTATCAAATTTATATCGTAATGCATTATCGGGAATTGATTGACTACATCCTGGCATTGGACACGTGTTAGGCCTATTTTGCAATAAGCATGCTGAACACAAAACATGCCCACATTCAGGTCTAAGTGATTTAATTCTATCTTCTTCTTCATAACGGGCACAATATCCAGTACACCAATCAAAGCGTTTTGGCTCTGGTAGTGTTTTTATCATGTCATTGCGCATATTATGCATTTGGTTACGAATCAACTGAATTTCATTAGGGCTTAATATTCTATCCACATAATCATATTGAGGTCGTTGCATTTGAAAAGATTGTGCCGGTCTCTGTACCTGCTGGCGTGGACACAACGGACACATTTTGTTTTCTGCATTTAAAGTTTCTTTCATACAACCAATACACAACTCATGATTACAATTAATAAAATTCACAAATGTGTGAGCTGGTTTGGAATCCTTACATACAGGACAAAAATGTTTTTCTGCTTCTTTTTTTTGTTGCTTTTGACGTATGGGCTTGTGTAGTGACTTGGTTTTTCCCTTACCTTTACCTTTATCATCTTTTTGTTGGTATTCTTCTCGTGCATCTTTTATTTGCTTCATTAACTCATGTGCTGCTTTATTATTAAATGCCTGCTTTTTGGTATGTTCATCAAATGTATGATGACAAGAAGGACAAGTAAATTCAATAGACTTACTACACTTCATATGCACAAAATGATGCTTTGAACACGGCATTTGGTATACCGGTAAGTTTTTTGCACGAATATCTTCATTACATACAACACACACATAGCGGTTATTCGAGCTATTACTAGCAAAAATAGTATTGAAAATTGACATCGCCATACTTGACTGCGACACTACTAGTAATGCGGTGCATACAAATAATAAACGTGTATACAAACGTAATGTATTCATTATAAAGTCCTCCATTTATCCTAAAGTCTAACGTTGCGCATATACGTATGCACCAAGGCCCAGAGTGCCTAGTGCTGTAATTCCCAATACTTGTTTCCATATACTGGTGCGTGTTCGACATTCGCTTAGAATTTCTTTTATTGATTGTGCTGCTGCACGCAAATCTTCCACTTGATGTTTTTTATCGCGCATAAATGCCACTTTGCTTTTGGCATAATAGCCATCTTTATCTAAGGTGTTCCAAACAACTTCAAGTGTTTTATCAAAATTTTTTATAGCATTTTCCAATTTTACTTTTAATTCATCTGAAGATATAGAATTCATAATGCACTCAAGATCATATTGTAATTGCAAGCCAAGTAATATGAATGGCGGATTATGTAAATCAAAATTCCAGTTTTTATTCGGTGACACTAAAGAATTAATTATAGTATCCACTGAATATTCAAGAGAATTGAATTGAGACGAATATATTTTGTTTAAAATATAATAGGATATTGCACCCAGAGCTACCATTGCGGTAGTACCATATAGTTGATAAACCCAGAGCGGTTTTGGAATCGGAATGTTAAAATACTGAGCAATATCAACAGGAAAACCTTGACCAAAAGCTCTTATATCTTTTCTACACATGGGGCATGTGTAACGAGGTTGCCCTGTTGTCTTGATATTAACAGTTGAATTGTTATCTAGAGGAATTTGAAAATTATCTGTATACCTAGATCCGATCCACTGTTTTAGACAATCAAAACAGATAGACTGTTTATGTTCGCAACATGGCATTGAAATAAGTCTTTTACCATCAGCTAGTTCTTCATAGCATATGCCACACTCTTTTGCTTCAGATACATCCATACCATAGGTAACCTGTGGTACAGACACAAAAAGCAATGCGCCGAGTAGGCTATAGTTTAATACATTTTTCAGTTTCATATCTGTCCCTTATTCATTATACCTCAAAATAGGTATTTTCCCCTGTTTTTAGGTATAAATCAGTATAGCAGAATAAGAGATGAACAAAAGTGGTATAGCCCTATTTTAGGCTATTTTAGGTGTTTTCAGGATCCAAAAAGGTCAAAAGCAACTCAAAGTTTTCACATAGAAACACTAGAACCTTTATTTTGAGGACCGATTAAGGCGATTAATCAGATCAATCATAGGCCTATTATTAGCCTGATTAGCTAGATTTAAAGGGGTATTATAATCATTGTTTTTAATGCCAGCATTTATCAGCTTCCCATACGTTTTAATCATGTAATTACCAAATTCTAAATCATTACGCATAACTACACGATGAAGCAATGTATTACCATCCCTACCCTGCATATTGATATTAGCGCCAGTCTGCATAAAAAGATTGAGTATCTTCTTACGATCACTGCTATTGGTAACCCATTCGATAAATTCCATAGAGTTTTGGCCAGAGGCATTTTGCACTGAAATATCCGCATTGCTTTTGAGTAATAGTTCAACCATAGGAACATTCTGCTGCAACATGGCAAGTTGCAATGGTGGGTACTGTAAATTATCTTGTGATCTTAAATTTACACGTGCACCACGAACATTAATCAGTTCTTGGACTAGGTCTTTGTTATGAGCAAGTACTGCATACATCAAGGGTGTAAGCCCAACTGCGCTAAATGTATCAATTGGTTCAGTTGCACGCATACCAACAATAGCAGGTTTTTCGTTAAATTTTCGCGCCAGATCGGTAAACAGAAAATCTAATGCATATTCATACGCGGTAAATCCTTTGTTATTTTTTACATTTTCATCGATAAGAAGAAAAAAATCTTTGCGGAACAATTCAATCCAATCTTGATCACGAATTTCTACGGCATCATGCAGCATCGTGTTACCTTTTTTATTCTGAGCATTTACCAATGCACCATGTTTAATTAAAAAACTAACCATATCCATTCGTTGTTTATAGGCAGTAATAATTTGCAAACTATTATGCAACACGGTATCACCATTGGAATCTTGAACCTGGACATCCGCACCACTATCAATCAAAAACTTTGCAATTGCCATACTATTGAGGTTGGCACCGTATAACACGGCAAATTGTAATGGCGTCATATTGTTCCAGGTGAGTGATCGTGCGTTTATATCTGCACCACTGCGCACAAGAAACCGAGCACGCTCCAAATCACCACGCCTTGCTGCAATCATCAAGGGAGTCATACCCTCTTCATTACGCATATCAACATTCACACCACGTGCCAACGCACTACGCATCTCTGGTAAAGAGCTATTAAAATCAAATAAAATATTATCAAATGCATGAACTACAATATGAGTACGCACTAAACATAAAATAAATAATAAAACGGCGCATTTTATACCAAGCGATAGAAAAAGTGCTTTTCGCAGCCTCATACATCTGACTCCTTGTTTGCATTGATGCTTGATCCTTCTGTTTATATAGCCTACTATAGGGGTTTAGAAACATGCAATAGTAAAAATATGCTTGGTATAATGCTGAATTAGGTTTAATGGTTATACGGCTAAATAACACTCCTTTTTATGACTACACAAGAACTATTTAAAAATTTCTCTCATGGCGTTCGCTGGAATGCTGCATTTTATATTTTCTATAAAATTACCACTACTATATTTACTTTTGTTTTGTATTACACACTAGATACCGCCATTTTTTCAGCTTGGGTAAATATAAACAGCTCATTATTTCTTCTACTTTTATGGACAGATTTTGGATTACGCAAATCTATTACACAATATTCAGCGCAATTGATAGACAAAGAAAAATACTTATTCATGTATCATATTATATGGTTCCAAATTGCATTACTCATATTGGCGCTTCCTTTATTTATATATTATCTATTTACCACGTTACATGTCGAACTACATGCTATCTTGCCTATTGCAAGCGCAGTATTTATATCAGAAGGATGCGTATCGCTCATACGTTCAATATTTCATGCAGAATTTTCACATAAAAAATTCAATTCAATAAGTACCTATACATACATCACAGAACTCGTAATCAATATAACATTGGTATATACCATACCAAGTGCCGTTTCTTTAATATGCGCTTTACTAAGTACCAAGTTATGCGCAAACATCATTATACTCGCAACAAGCTACAAACTGCATACAAGAAAAATAGACATGCATGCTAACATGCCGCATACATCCTGGTCTCATATACGCAGCCAATTCATCCAGCACACCAGCATTATGTGGATAAACAACAATTTAAAAAGTTTATCAGAGCGAAATTTTTTGGTTCCGTTTTTTACTCATACGATAGGGCCTGTGTATGCCAACATATTTAAAGTTGCTAATGATGCTGCATTACTGTTTTACCGCATTGCCATCAAGACCATTGGTACTACTGACACGGCATTACTTGCACATGTACAAGCGCGTATAGATAGCGATGAAGTAATGCCATTGGCATTCAGACGGTTAACCACAAAGGTAGTGGGTCTATGCCTTCCCCTTTTAGGAATTATTATGGTAGTTTCCTTACAATCTAATTATTGGTTCAATAGCTCCTTTATATTCTATGCATTCATTATTATGGCTACCTGTTACCTAACAGAAATATTGTTATTACCCTATGAACGTTTGCTCGAAATTAAACAAAATTATTTTTTACTATTCATCGCATATGTACCGTATAGTATCATGCTCATATTATTATTTACCCATCAGTTAAATACGTACCTTGGTTTGTTAGGAACGATTGCCTGTATACATGGCGTTCGATTGGTAAGTTTACTCATTATGGCTGTATGCGCTCGCTATTACTACGTTGCGCAATTCCCCTTCCGGTTCTTTATAAAAGGTGCTTGTGTATGTACAGGAGTAGTACTCGTCATTCACCATGGAATCCATTATAGTCAATCATGGTATACACCAATAATTAACCAAAAAAATTATATAAAAATACATTCCTATTTTGCTCGGAACGAGCAATTAAAGGAGAGTAGTCTATAAAATTATTCCTTTTCTACCACCCGCCCATGGCGGGTATGAAGGCAAGACCGGGCTGCCGTATGTCCGTGGAGCGGCCGCATGGCCCGACCACGGGCAAGGCACACGGGCGAGCCGGAATAAGAATGCCCTTCTACCCTCATCATATCAACTCATGCCTCGATTAATTATGCGACATATGGCTATCAAGCCCCACTCAGCATTTCTTATATTTAAAATATAAATAAGTTACATTACAAGACTAAGATTTTTTGAGTGTAAATTTGACAGCCATACCTTGATTCGGCATAATAATAAATAAAAATCGGCCCATAAAAATTATGGGTCTCAATCATGAAATTATACACCCATAAAGGAGGACTCTCAATGGCAAAAAAAATAATCGGTATCGACTTGGGTACCACTAACTCAGTGGTATCATTCATGGAAGGTGGGCAACCAAAAGTTATCCCTAACAAAGAAGGTAACAACACCACCCCATCTATGGTAGCATTTACCAAAGATGGTAAACGTTTGGTTGGTACTATGGCAAAGCGTCAAGCGGTAACCAATCCAGAAAACACCATCTTCTCTGCAAAGCGTTTCATCGGTAAAGATTTTTCTCAAGTAGCCGAAGAAGTTAAACGCATGCCATACAAAGTCGTAAAAAATAGCAAAGGCAGCATCAGCATCGAAATTCAGAATAAAGAATACTCAACGCAGGAAATTTCTGCAGCTATCTTGAGCCACCTCAAACAAGTAGCAGAAGAATACCTAGGTACCTCAGTTACAGAAGCAGTAGTCACCGTCCCTGCATACTTTAATGACGCACAACGTCAGGCAACCAAAGATGCTGGAAGAATTGCTGGACTCGATGTAAAACGTATTATTAACGAACCTACCGCTGCAGCATTAGCATATGGTATGGACAAAAAGAAAGCCGGCAATATTGCTGTATTCGACTTCGGTGGTGGTACCTTTGACGTATCTATATTAGAAATTAATGATGGCGTCATAGAAGTAAAATCAACCAATGGGGATACCCATTTGGGTGGTGATGACATCGATTTACGTATATTAGATTTCTTAGTTGATGCATTCAAAAAAGAACATGGTATTGACTTGCAACGCGACACGTCAGCACTACAACGATTAAAAGAAGCAGCAGAGAAAGCTAAAAAAGAACTTTCTGCGCTCCAAGAAACAGAAATCAATTTACCATACATTACCGCTGATGCAACAGGGCCAAAACACTTAGTAACTACCCTATCACGTGCAAAGCTTGAAAGCCTATGCGCTGATATTTTCAATCGTTTGGTAGAACCATGCAAAAAAGCATTAAATGATGCAAAGATCAACCCAAATGAGATCAACGAAGTGATCTTAGTCGGTGGATCAACACGCATTCCAAAAGTGCAAAACTTGGTTAAAGAACTTTTTGGCAAAGAACCAAACCGATCAGTAAACCCAGATGAAGTCGTTGCCGATGGTGCAGCTATTCAAGGTGGTGTACTTGCAGGTGAAGTTAATGATGTATTATTACTTGACGTTACTCCACTAACCTTAGGTATTGAAACATTGGGCGGCGTTGCAACACCATTGATTGAACGTAATACAACAATTCCAACAAGAAAATCACAAGTATTCTCAACTGCAGAAGACAACCAAACAGCAGTAGACATCCGAGTAGTACAAGGTGAACGCCAGTTTGCAAAAGATAATAAACAACTTGGCCAATTCAGACTTGATGGCATTCCAGCTGCTCCACGTGGTGTACCGCAAGTTGAAGTTACCTTTGATATTGATGCCAATGGTATTGTGCATGTATCTGCAAAAGATAAAGCATCCGGTAAAGAACAAAAAATCACGATCACCAATAGTAGCGGTCTTGATAAATCAGAAATCGAACGCATGGTACGCGAAGCACAAGAACATGCAGATTCAGATAAAAAAGCCAAAGAAGTGGTAGAAAAACGTAACCAACTTGATGGCATTATTTTGCAAGTAGAAAAAACATTAAAAGACAACAAAGAAAAACTTGCTGAAGCTGATATTACGGCAACTGAACAAGCGGTCGTAAAAGCTAAACAAGCTCTGAAAGATCACGCTGAAAATGCAGAAGAACTGCAAAAAGCAACTGAAGAGTTGTTGCAAGCTTCACATAAAGTTGCTGAAATCTTGTACAAAGAACAAGGGACACAACAACAAACAGCTGATCAAGCACACCAATCTGGCCCACAACAAAGTTCAACCGAACAAGGCCCAATTGATGCAGAAATAAGCTAAGCGTATAAACAAGCAACAAAAAAGCCCGGAATAAAATCTGGGCTTTTTGTTATATAGAGTATTTTACTTCACTTATAATTATTGTAATTTAATTACTTGTTGGTCTGTTTCCGGAATGTATGGCATGCATAATGCTTGATTAATGCACTCTTTAACTATAATCAATTTATCTATTTTTTTATCATGCTGTTCATACATAAATGGCAGTGATGGCAATGCAATATTAAAAAAAGGTATACAAGACATAAATGCAGAAGACGCAGCTAACCCCATATCAGGTTTTTTTAAATTCATAGTAAAAATACCAGTAGCAATCAACCCTACCAATGTTAAAGATGAACCAATAAGTACACGAATCAAATGAGACTGGTCATATATCTCATCTATATGATCTTTATGGAATTTGATTTCATCATCCAGTGTTTTAACAAGAGAATCAAATATAATCTTTTCATCTATCTCATTCAAACGGGCATAATTCCTAATTGATTTAATTCGATTATCAATAACTTCATCAGTAATATTAACTAAATCATCAAGCATAAATTCTTTAGTTATATTCGGATCACTAAAAACATCATAACTATATGGCCCTTTAACAACAACAATTATTCCCGTTCCTTTTTTGGCAAAACTTGAATAATCAAAAGGATTGTCACAATGTATAATACACTTACCATGAGATATGATAGTACCCTTAAATTTAAATTCTTCACACTTTATCGTTATATTCTTCCCTTCAATAGTGCCATACCCATAAAATCTTTGAGCATTTATTTTTAAAGTATCTTGGTTCAAGTGGCCATCCAGCGTAAATGAGCCAGCATAAATATTTGCTTTTAAATTAATTGATGAGCAACCAAGCAAAGCCACTAAAAAAATTAAACTTCTATTTTTCAAATTCATTTTCATTTCCTTTTAATAATATTTTAGAGTTGATATTGAGCAACTAAAATTTGAGCCGGCATGAAACCCTTTTTTGCAGCAATTTTTAAATACTCTATTGCCTTTTTTTCCTTATTCAGTTTAAAAAGTGCAACAGCTTTAACAAAATATGCATAGCCATAATTTTTATCTTTTTGTAAAGCTTTATCACAATCATCAAGTGCTTCATGAAAAAGATTCATATTGATATGACATCGAGCTCGTAGTAACCATAACTCTAATAAAGCCTTATTTATAGAATCTATATCTTGTATTTGTTCTGGGTTATCCCGTAATGCCGTTCTAAAAAATGTAATAAGTTGATCAATTAACAAAATACACTCGGCGTATTTTTTATTTGAAAAAAGAGAATCAATTTCTTGAGGAATTTGTTGAATGGTAAGTGGTTGCGCGTCTGCATACGATAAGTTTGGGGCAGCTAGTGCCATTAATATAAGTGCTGTCTTTTTGAACATAGATCCTCCATTTAGAAATAAGCTATAAATAAAACTATAAATTATAGTAATTGAGGTACAATATTAGTCAAATGGGATTTGGCAAAAACACCTAAAAACATGACTTACTCGCACTAAATTGACAAATAGAAACAATCAAGTGGAGCTTATTCGGCTTTATATGGCACCATTTTTAATATACACTTACACCAAAAAATGCTCTTACCAGCCCCTTTAAAGTACCTTCAAAAACAGCCAGCATAATATTTTGTATTCTTTCTTTTCTAGCTTTAAGAATTTTTCTTGCCTCTTTACAGCCCATCTCAGATGATATCTCAATACACTTTATTGCCTCTTCATTATTTTTAGATAATTCATAGGCATAAGCTTTAATTAAATAAGCATATGCATTAGTTTCATCATATTTTAATGCTAAGTCACACCTATTAATTGCAAAAATTAATCGCCTCAATTCACAATTATATTTGGCCTGAAGTGCGTATAAAAATGACACAAATCTATTTCTCACCGTTTCACGCTTATGCTCACTCGTACGGCCTAAATCGTTATGAGCTACATGAACAATTTTATCAATGAGTCTAATCGCTTCATCGTATTTTTTTTCTTTTTCAAGAGAAATAAGTTGCATATATAATGTATATATTTTTTCGCTTTTAAACGCCTCATTGCATGTATTCTCCAATTCTACAGAGGCAACAGATATATCAGTTAAATCTGCATGCGATGCTGTATTCAATACTAAAGCTAATACCATGAGCATGCGTACTATTTTTTTGAACATAAATTCTCCATTTTGGGATACGATATACAATACCTATAAACTAATGATTTCTTCTACAATACCTAGCTCATTTCTTCCAGCACAACTTCTGGTTTATAACCAGCCAATACTTCAAAAACCTTATTTGTACCTATAAATACAAAATTGTTTAAATTAGCAGCTTCATAGAATCCATAACTCTCATCTTCTAACCAACGTGCATAATTATGAAACATCTTCTTTTATAATCTTTAGCGAGCCTGGTTCATACATAAGTACTTCAAAGACAAGATTATATCCCATAAAAACATAGTGCTTTACCCCCTCGTATATACCCAAACTCTCTTTCTCAAACCACTTTAAATAATTTGAATCTTCTACTTCAAATAACGACCATGAATCAAAAAAATCTGGTCCTTCTATTTCTTTCAATCTTTCGATTGTTTTAGAGCAATTTTCTATTTTAATAACTCTATAAGAAAACCATATTACATTAATCATAATAACGATATTATCATTATCTATTTCATTTTTTAGATTAATAAACAGGCCTTCTGTAGTATTATCAATAGCCTTAATACAAAAATTTGGAAAAATATCAACTTCCGGTTTCCATTTTTTCCATGTTCCAAGATTAGTATTCATCTCCATTCTGAAATCTCAATTTTTGGAGTTCCTGTTGATAGTATTTCGGATATCACATCAAACGCAATAATCATATAATGACTTATCTCTACATCTTTATATTTGCCAAAGTTTTGATCCTTAAACCATTGCACATAATTTGAGTTCTCTACTTTCAAAAAATTAGCAGTTTTCCATTTTTCTTCATTAGCATAAGCATATATATCACACAAAGTGTCATAAATACCACCTTCATCTGTTTCACGATTTGATAAGTATCCATCTAAAAAACTAACAGTTATTTTTCTGGAACTCTCATCCTCATCTTCAAGATTAATAACCAGTCCTTTTTCTGTAATACGACAACCCATATAATGTAAAAATTTAAATGTAGGCATTTTTACCTCAGGAATCCATGCTTTCCATATTTCCATATCAATTCCTTATTGATCATAACGGCATTTAATTTTTTGAAGGCTATCTTTTACCTGTATCTCTAAAGTAGGGGGGCCTGATGGGCCATTCTTTACTCCACTAAATTCTCTAACTACAATAGTACGTCCATCTTCTAATATTCCTGATTTCAAGATACCTCTTTCAAGGTTCCTAATTTTAACATTCTTGGGCTTAAGTAAATCAAAATGATCTAATGCCTCTTTAAATCCACCCTTGAATTTATATTGCGTTGTTACTCCACCCGTTTTTTTCCCCGGCTTAGCAGATTTAATCAAATCCTCTGGTGTTGTAACTTTAGGCGAGCTTATTAACTTACTATGTTTGCCTTTAGTCGAACTATTAAAAACACCTGATGCTTCTCTCTCGCCGGGCTTATGGACTTTCAAATAACCACTGCCTGTTTTTACAGCTTGACCTGCCATTTGCGTTGTCGGCATTAATCCTGTTGCTTGTCCAGTATATGTTGCTACCTGCGCAGCTTTAGCTTCCATTTTAGCTACCACACTACCTGGCGTATGTGCTGCTGCAAGCCCTTCACCCAATCCACCCAGACGATTGGTAACACCACGTGTTGCTTTGGTAGTTTGCTTGAATGCCCATTTATCTGCTGTTTTCAAGCCATTACCCATTGCTGACTTGCCAAATTTTTCAGCACCAGCTATAAACGCATTTTTAGCGTTGCCAAACACTATCTTAAGAGCTGGATTTGCGTCAAATATAACATGTAAAACAGCTTTGGCAGTTGGATAAATCTTAGTGCCTAATTTATACCCAACTTTTCCAACAACAGCACCGGTTGTAATACCTACACCTTCAGTGATAAGTTCTATACCTAATTGTTTTAAGGCAGCTTCAGGTCCTCCCTCACAATATGCATCGTACACATTATACGCAGAGTACGCAGTACTTCCTGCAATAATACCTAAACCTATCAAGTGCAAGAAATTATTATCAACTGCCATTGTTGCTGTATCACTTGCAATACCAACATCTTGGCGAGCAACTAAAGCTACCATTGCTACTGTTAACTTTGAAACATCTGCAACAGTATTTGCACTTTGCCAATATGCTACATTTTGTTTATCCCAAATCGCTACAAATTCTTGTTTCGTTAACGCACGACCAAGTTCTGCTTCACGGGCTCGTATTTTTTCTTCACAAATTTTTGTATGATACGATTCTTTTGGTCTAAATGTATCGGCAATAGTTTCTGCAATAACAGCGCCCATAGCTCCTGCCATTGCACCCTCTTTGCCACCAACAATACCACCGGTAACTGCACCCAATCCGGCATGCAATACTTTGTGCGTCACCGGGTCAATTTTGCCCTTGCCATATGCATCCCCAATCTGATGCGCACCCGCCTTACCAATAGTGTTTGCAGCAAAGCTCTTCACATTCGTAAGTACCGCATCCTCAACGCGCTGTCCTGATGCAATCCCACCCATAGTATTAACCGTAGCAGTCATAGCTTCGCGCGGCATAGTAAATGCAGCAAGTTCATTTATATTCGTTGCTTGAGAAACCGAAGGCAACCCATTAAATACAGTTGCTTCTAAACCGGTTCTTAAACCACCGGTAATGGCAGCAACAGCTAAATTCCTTATCGTTTGGCCACTTGCTATCTGGCGTCCCGCTGCAACAAAATCACCATTACAATGCAATAATGCACTTGTTGATTGTACGCATAAAGAGGTAAAGACCGCACTAGTCATGTTGGTTACAATTGCAGATGCCATCGCAGACTGGCACCCAACCGCTGTTGCACACGTTGCACCAATAGCCGAACCGGTACCCGCAGTTGCCATAGTGATCGCTAATGCAATAACAGCACTTGCTGCTTTTGTTGGTCCTTGCGCAGAAAATTTTTGGTGCTCATGAATTTCTTTGAGCATAGTATTATTGAAAGCTGCATGATCATGTGTTGTCTTTACTGACCACGGAGCACGCTCTTCAACTGATTGCATAGATATTTTCTGTGCGTTAGTTTCTACAGTACCCTTAAATGTTGGCGAATAGGTTACATCATATTTTTCTTGAGCGTCCTTGGACCACCATACAAGATTTTCTGTCGAACTTTCAGATACAAACTGTTTTTCACTTTGAGCCAATTTAAACTCTAACTCCGGCGCATTGAAAATTACTTTTTCTGAATCACTCGTGAATGCCATAGAAATTTTGGCATCAGAAGAAACTTCCGGTACAGAACCACCTTTAAAATCTACCACCTTTGCTGTCTTGGACAGGGAGCTTTCTTTATGCTTTTTTGCTGTGCCAAACCACCCACCATCGGTTGTAGATTCTGACCTATGTTCATGGGAATCATAAACTTCATGGCCATTTGTTCCATTCTTACCATGAATCGACTTGACACCCTTTGTACTGATCGTTGTACCATACAATTCACATGTATCACCCGCCTGCATGCGTATATCACCGGCAGATGAATATTCAGAAACATGTGCCTTTACAGACGTATCTTTAGTTGTTGTAGTTGTCTTACGATTTTTGCTGGTAGTATTTGTTTCAGAATATTTCTCAGTTCCTTTGGCACCAAGTACAATCTTGCCACCAGCTTTCATGCGGGTTCCCTCTTTGCCTGAGTGTAGATGTACACCCACATGCAAAATACCTCCCTGAGCATCTATATTAACTGCTTTACCTGCCGTTACGTGAACCTTTTTTATCGTATCGGTATAATTTACACCTTCAACCGTGCGTTCTACTGATGATTCGGCAACAATATTACCACCCGCAGACATATCAACTGAATCAGATGCATGTATATTTTTATGGTTAATATTCTTATCGGCATATAATCCAACCGAACCGTGTGATTTTAATGTTTTATCAATAGTGATATTCTCATTACTTATAACAGTACATGCATGCGAAGTATCATGTTGATCTTTAAGGTGCACATCCTGTTTGTCTGCAAGCACCGTCACACTACCGGATTTACTCACATGCAATAGATCGCTGTTACCTTCAACAAGCATATCTGCCAAATTATTTACTACCGTGCCACGGTATTGAACATGATCAACATGACCAATTCCCTTAAGTTGATGTACATCACCAGTGAACTCTACCGCTAAGCTGCCTTTAATTGACCCTTTGTTGTCTGATTCTTGCGTCTTCACATAGGTATGATTTGTTGCACTGATTGTGTTGCCAACTTCACCTTGTAACGATTTGGCATCAATTGCAACTGTACTACCAGACATGGTAGAACCAGATTCTAATTTTAATTGATTATCTGCCTTGATAATGACTGCATCATCCCCACCATGTGATCGAATCTCACTACCATTTTGTAAGGTAACATCTTTACCTGCAACATACACATGTTTACCGTCTATAGCAGCTTTGCTCGTAATGCGATCTGCTACAACTTGTGCAGCTCCATCTCGCGCAGTTATATGACTACCTTCCTTGAGTACTGCCTCTTTTGCTTGAATATTCACCTCACTTGCGCTCACATCTGCACCAATAGATGCGGTATTTTCAGCCTTAAAATAAGCACTACCAATAGTACCAACCTTACCATCAACAGTAAGATTTTGTGCTTCAACAGAAGCTTTTCCAGCTGCAAGAACACCCGTACTATCATATGATCTTAATGCATGCACATTCAGATCACTTGCAGCAAAAATGCCCATATTAGAACCATAAACGGTATCAACGGTATATCTATTTGCAAATGCAGAAACACCGCCATTAATATTCCAAATACTGCGAGAATAGCCATTCATGCCCAGTGTAACACCGGCATTTATATCAATTAATGAATCTCTATTGACCTGTGGCCCAAGTGTTGATGCAATACTTGAAGCTGTTTGCAATCCTACCTGTTGTAAAAATTTTCTATCTTGCACACTTTCTTTTATATTTTTCCATTTTTGTGATGCAGCATCTTGCAAACTTACTTGAGGTTGATTCGTTTGCGCTTGAGCACTCGCGTCCGGCAATACTGACTGTTGTGCTGCTTGTTGCGCTAAGCTTGTATCAGTCTTCCCTGGCCAATATTTTTCACATAGGTCTTTACCACCAGCATCCCATCCCATTTTTCCTGTTTGATAAGCAGAAGTAGCAAGATTTTTAGTGCTACATAGCAACGGTATCCAATCACTGACATCGGTATTTTCTGTATAATACAATTTTTGCGCTTGGTCATATACCTGCATACCATTAGTACATATCCCATATAACCCCCTACCAATTCCCAATGCTAAACGTGCCTGCGGAGAAAAGGCAGTCAGCAACCCTTCACCAACACTTAATGCATTACTCCAGGTAAGAAGATCTGCTGGTGAATCAAATTGAGGAACGACTAAACCAGCATTCAACCCGATTAAAGAATTAATAGTCGTGTTTTTTGCATAGTATCTACCAAATAAATTGAGATCAACACCGGCGTTAATATTAAGATCATGCGCTCGCAACCAACCGCCTGTATTCATAGACAAACCGGCATCTATTATGAGCTGTTCTGCAACATCTACGCTTCCATTCCACGTATTCCACCACCAACGATCTGCTTTTATGTGTGCATTGTGAGCAGATATTGTATTCGCATTCTCCACATATTTGGCATGTAATAATAAATTTGCTGAGGCATTCAAATTACCATGATTATCTATTGTTTCATCAGCTTTAAGCGTCGCAGTACCAGATGTAACACGAGAAGTACCTTGCAATGTAATATCTTTTGCAAACATACCAAGTTCATTTGAAGACGTTATGGCTCCGGCATTTTTAATTTTTTCTTTTGCTGCTAATACAGCAATTTTTCCAGCAGAAATACGTGATGATATGGAGGTCTCAATAGTATCCGCTTGTACAACTAGTTCAGCAGCTTGTGATGAACCACTATGAACTATCTGAGGTGCTTGCATGGTGAGTTTATTTTTAATCTGTGCATCACCCTGCTGTTTAACTGAATTTTGTGCATTAAGTTTTGCATTGAGAGATTTGAGTAGGGAATCTTTTTCTAGGTTCAAAGATGCTGCATTCATCAAGAGCATTGCGTCTTGAGCAATTCCTGCATCAGTAACACCAGTATGTATCAATCCTTTTTTTGCATCCAAAGACACGGTACCTTGTTTTGATACAATACTTCCTGATTTTTTAATACCACTCTGCTGTGAGTGTAAAAACACACCTCGTGGAAAAATTTTGAAAAGTTGACTTTCTTTATTCAATGTTTTTGATTTTGTTGCCTCATGCACGAACTTTTTAACTACATCACCTTGATAATCAATCCACCCTTTTGCTTTTAATCCAATATAATGACTAGCAATTAGGTGAGCCGGAAAGTCACAGGTAATTAGATCATTACTTTCAACATGAATAATAGGTGCATGGAAGTGACCACCCAAAATTGCATGAGAAGCCACATTAAACAAAGCTAAATTACCTACAAATACGCTACCTGCAAGATGCAGTTTTGCAATATGTGATTTCCAATTATTACCAACATGCCATGAAGATGATCGTGTTGTTATTAGGTTATCAACTTTTTCTAAAATACAATCTTTATCAACCTTTAATCTTCCCCGATGATCAATCTCCTTGCATAATCCTGCAAAAGAGTCATGAATTGTAATTAAGCCTTCATTAAGAATATCTCCGCCTTCAAAAATCAATTTTTCAGCTTCTACTGTTCCCCAATTTTCAAATGACGGTGTCTGTATGAGCACATTATCTGCACTTGATATCTGTCCATCATTAAAAAGACCTTTTGTAGCTAATACAGCCAGCGAACCTTGCACGGTCAACTTACTTTCAGGCATGCAATTAAATTGATTACCTTGAAAGAGTAAATCTGTACACGTAACATCACTACAGTTATCACAATAATCTACAGCTAAAGAAATATTTTTCGTGCTTGAAAATATATCAAGGAATTCTACTGATTTACATGCAAAAGAAGCCATTTCGATTTCTACTGGCTTTTCAAATACAAATCGTCCCTTGGTATCAACATGCAATCTACCAGTTTTCAAAGAGCTCTTGAGTAAAAAATCATATTTCTGTGGAGCATGACTTTCAAAAAACATCTGCCCATCAGTTTGGATAAGATGCCCAACAGGCTTGCCATCTGCTTGATAATCAAATAAAAACATTCCTTGTGGTTGGTCAAAAACCAATGATAACTCATTGCCAGACGCAAATAACAACGGTACAATGCGTCGTTTAAACAAAGACAATGGCAATGGGATCTTACTATGTACTTGAACTTGTTCTTTTTGATCTTCTCGAGGTTCTGCTGGAACTTGTTGCATAGCTGAAACCTGCCCAAAAAGTAAACCGGTTATAACAAGATAATGAATTATGTTTTTGAATGGCTGACGAGTTGATGCAAACATTATTGTAATACCTCAGCTTTGATAGTAAGTGGTTGTAAATTTGTATGAGCAGATCGCGTAGCTGCAAGCCGTTCTCTAAATGCCTTGCTAAAGTAGTCGACACAATTGCCACCCGGAGAATATACGGATATTTCTTTTAACGAAGACATCTGAGCAAGTTGATCGGCAACACTTTTGACAAGCTGTTTAAGAGCAGCATCTTGTGTGTTTCCATCAATATAAAAAAGAGGGGATTCAATTAAATGAGCTACGAAAAAAACAACTTTTGCGGCACGTGTTTGTCTAGCCCACTGAGAACTTCCATGGTTAGGTATACCATCGATGTGAAGATGAGTAAGCTGACGTAAAGCACAAATACTTTGTATAATTGATTTCACCCCAGTTTGCCCATCATGATTTATTATACCAGTTAACTTAGCAACTTCTGTAGACACTGAGCTCTCATTTGAACAACCGGATCCCAACTGTGTATGCGGCTTTAACCATAATTTTTGAATACGCAACTCTTTCAAATTCGTTAATTTGTTTAAACAAGCAGCTAGATTTATATAGTAATCCCTTGCTTTATCAGCCATTGTGGTATAAACACCATCAAAAAGATTTGCTATCGGATGATTATTTTCAAAACACAAATGCGTTAGTTGTTTCATAGTTGCAATGGCAGAAAACAGTTCATCCCACTTTACATCATTTGTCAATTCCACACGGGATAAATTTAAATTGGTTAATTTATCCCACGTCTTTAGTCCATTTAATACAACTTTATCACAATGATGAATAGAAGCATCAAAGCGTCCAAAAAATCTTTGCGCCGCATTACACCACTGGTTTATTTGTGGGGCAGTAAGCGGCTCAGAGGGAAATGTGGTGTTCAATATAATTTTATCCCAGAATTTAATTGTATCAGTAGCCACATTACCTACGCGCTGCCAGTATATTCTGTTTTTTGTACGTACTCGCTGATACAACCCACTTGGCCAATCACGGTGACCACCTTCAACTCGTACATCTTTATTGATAATAAAATGCGGCTTTTTCACTTGTACTACATAATCGAATTTCACATTATTATTTGGATCTTGTGTAAAATATTCTTTACAAAGTGCCTTGTATGGCAACATGGCATAAAATACACCATCATCACAATATACATGGTCATTTTTATCTCTAAAATCTGCACCATGTAACTGATAAAATGAATCATACCCTTCACCTAAAACCCAAGCAACGGGATCTTTTAATGTTTCCTGATGATTATCAGAATTGCCATAGCAACTTGGCAAGGTAGTTAAACATCGATTATTCTGATCATAAAAACCTGATTCTTGCGGCGCCCATTTTTTACGCACTTCAGTTGAGTCAAAAAAGTTGTATATAGTCTTACCGGTACATTCATACATTTTATGATCTTTGATACAAAAAACCATTGAATCCGCAACCACACTGGTATGTCTACATTCAATGGGGTCAATAAAGTCTACGGGCATTTGCGCAGTATCAAGAAAATCAAAAAAAATTCTAGTTATTGCTTCATCTTTATTATAAACAAATTGTATTCCTTGGAGCATAATCGGCTTTTGTAGACCATGTTCCATTTCAATCAAGATAGCATGGGGTTTGCCACCCGGAACTCGTATGATACCTTTGAATAGTATTTTGTGTACAAGCGATATTTTATTATTACGCGCTGCATTCAATAAAGCATTATAACTATCAAAATGAATTAACGCCGGAACTTTATTTTCTGCAAATCGACTAAAGCTAACCTTAACAGATTTATTATCATGTATAACTGCAATAGTTAACGGTGCATTTGGATTAAAATTAGTACGGGAATTAAGATCAAAAGATATACCCTGATAGACATATCTACCATTGGCATTAGGGATTACTTTATGCCCATCGATAGAAATACTGCTGGGATACCATTCATCTATTCCCATATTTGGTCTGGATATAATTGGGTCTATTTTTTTATAATACGATTGAGTCCCTTGTTGAAACCATTCGGGTTTAGTATACATGAGCCTTTCATGAAAGGCTTGTTCCTGGGCATGATCATTCGCTTGCGTGTTAGAATCAACTCTATCTGCAGGAGCATCATCTAAAGCGGAATTAGCAGAATTCGATGTTGTTTTTGCTACGTATTCATGCCAATCATGTGGTCTTTGCGTAGGAGCAGAACTTGATTCATCATGCTCTCGCAAATTTGCTGAGTTAGATAAATCCATGGAAAATGATGATGATGTGGTAATAATCGATATTAAGAAAAACGCAGAAAACTTTTGCACGACTTTCATGCTATGGTCCTTAACAGAAAAAACAAAGAGGTCATTAAAAACACTGCTATCTTTTTTGAGAGTACGTATTTTAAACAAAAGTTCAAGTAAAATATAAAATTAATTAACAAATCTATTTTGCAAAACGCAGCATTACACATAGAAAAAAGTGTTGCGTTTGTTACAAAATTGATAAAAAGCAACAAGTCAAAATATTCTATTTGAATCACGCAACAACACTATGCAACAAGCTTCTCTGTACATTGCGTTACACATTGAAATCGCAACAAAAATGTTGCACAATTTTTTCAGTTATATTACCAGAATCACTAAAAAAACCCGGGATAAAACCCGGGCTTTTTAGTTGGTTAATTTAATACAAAATAAATTATGCAGCAAGCTCAACACGTAATGTACGGCCTTTATAAGAAGTACCGTGTAATTTACGAATTATGTTCATGGCTTTACTGTTATCGTCTATGCCTACCCATGAATGTCTATCTTGCAACACAATTTTACCGATCTCTGCACCTTGGACGTTTGCATTTTTACAAATGTAATTAATCAAACCGCCTGTACCAAGACCATCAATTTTACCAATATTAATAAATAACTTATTAGATGAAGATCCCAAACGTGATGCTGAAGATCCATTTCCATTGCCTTTACGAGTTCTCATTCTACGTTCTGGGCGATCAGAATATTCCGCTCGTGATGAAGAAGCAGATACACTCTCTGACTTCAGATCAGATGTGCCGGCATATTTTTTCAACATCTTTTTACATGAAAGCGTAACCATACGTTCAATAAGTTCTTCTTTTGTAAGAGCCTGTAATTTTTGCTCAATAGCAGCAACATATGGTTTGACTATCTGCGCATCTAACGCCGGATTTAATACTTTTTCAGAAAAGTTAAGCAACTGTTTTTCACATATTTGTTTACCGGTCGGTATTTGGATATGCTCAATTGATTTGCCTATTTTGCGCTCAATAAACCTGATACGGCTTTTATCTGAACCAGAACAAATAATAATTGAATAACCAGATTTACCTGCACGCGCAGTACGACCACTACGGTGTGTATAATTTTCAACATCGTCAGGCAAGCCGTAATGTAATACGTGGGTAACATCACCAACGTCAATACCACGAGCTGCAACATCTGTTGCTACCAATAATTGTAATTGTTTATTTCTGAATTTGCTCATTACCACGTCACGTTGACCTTGTGACAAATCACCGTGCAAGCCATCAACATTGTAACCTTCTTGTGTCAAATCTTGTGTAATTTCTTGCACTTGTTTACGGGTACGGCAAAATAAAATACCAAACATGCCTGGCTGGAAATCAATAAAGCGTTTTATCGCTTCATACACATCACTTCTTTTGACCACACAATATTGGTGAGTAATGTTTGTTGCGCCACTATTACGAGAGCCAACAGTAATTTCTTGCGGGTTACGCATATATGTTTGTGCTATTTTTGCAATACGTTGTTCCATAGTTGCTGAAAATAACCAAGTATTTTTTCCAGCATTGGCAGAACTTAAAATTGTATCAATATCTTCCTGAAAGCCCATATCAAGCATTTGATCTGCTTCATCTAATATTAATACACGAATATCTTGTAAAGAAAGCGTACGACGCTTAAGATGGTCAATCAAACGACCTGGTGTGCCCACTACTACATGCGCACCTTTTTTCAAACTTCTAATTTGTTCAGTAATACTCGCCCCACCATACACTGAAACTACTTCCAGTCCATCTATATATTTTGCATAGCGCGTAAGTTCGTTAGAAATTTGCAAACACAATTCTCTTGTTGGCGCTAATATTAATGCTTGTGTTTTTTTATCAGATGGGTCAATACGATGCAACATTGGCAGACCAAAGGCAGCTGTTTTACCAGTACCTGTCTGGGCAAGACCAATAAAATCGGTATCACCGTGCAACAACAACGGAATAGCTTTTTCTTGAATGGCGGTAGGATTAACAAACCCTAATTCATGAACCGCTTTCACCAGCCGTTCATTGATGCCCAATGCTTTTATACTCATAAACCTCACAGAAAACATGTTACAGATTAATACAATTGAAGGGAAAATATAGATAAAGTATACATAACTAAGACTATAGCCTTTTTTCCATTTGTCAAAAGGACGAAGGGTATTTCAATAAAAAGAGGCCTTTGGTTTATACCCAAAAGGCCCTTTTTTATTTTTCAGAGGATAGGTCAATCAACCACAGCAGTTACAGCTGCAATTACCATGTTTGCCAATGCTCAAGAAAAAAGCAGCCAAACTGATAATACCTGAAATCCCTATTAAATAACGTAAAATTACTGATAATTGAGGATAATTAAACATTAGAAAGTTTGTGCTGAATATATCAAAACCAAACGGCATTAAACCTATGTTTAATGCTGCTAAACCTGTAATAATCCATGCTGCATCCACAATAATATGTATGATAGGTGACTTCATCATTAGATCCCCTTTAAAAAAGGCTGAACATTTTAACACTAAGTCACACTATAGCAAGCCACACCCTCATAACACAATAAATCTACACCTATACCGATAAAAACATTTGAATAAAATGCTATTTTCGCGCAAACTATAACATTATTCATATACTATCTAGAAAAGGCACTATTATGGGAATTCAAGCAGGACTCGTCGGGTTACCAAACGTAGGTAAATCAACCCTATTTAACGCATTAACCAAATCAAGCATTCCCGCAGAAAATTATCCTTTTTGTACCATAGACCCACATGTAGCCATTACTGAAGTACCTGATGAACGTATGAACAAACTACAAAGCATCTATGGCTCACAAAAACAAATTCCTGCTACCGTACAATTTGTCGATATTGCCGGGTTAGTAAAAGGCGCCGCATCAGGCGAAGGCCTTGGTAACCAATTTTTAGGCCATATCAGAGAAGTAGACTTAATTCTTCATGTACTTCGCTGCTTTGAAGATTCTGATATCATACACACAGGTAACACTATAGACCCTATAGCTGATTATGAAATTATAGTATCTGAGCTTATGCTCAAAGATCTGGATTCGGTACACAAGCGATTGCAAAAACTAGAAAAAGAAAAACGTGGGCTCAAACCTGGATCCATAGAATATAAAGAAGCCTTTGGAGAATTCGATTTATTGGAAAAAGTACAAGCCGCACTCGATGCCGGCAATGCCACTTTGGTACGTGATCTCATTGAAAACGCAACCGTAAGCACCATCCCTCTTTTGGCTGCCAAGAAATTTTTAATCATTGCCAATATTGCTGAAAATGAACTCGATAACAAAGCATATAAACAAAACAAACATTACCTTGCCTTGGTTAATAAATTTGGCCAAGATCGTGTGATTCCAGTATGCGCAAAGGTTGCCTATGAACTCTCTCAACTGTCTGATACAGATGCGCAAGAAATGATGGGAATGCTCGACCTTGATGAGCGCAGTTTAGATGTTATTATTCGTACTACTTACCAGAATCTAGGCCTTATTACCTTTTTTACGTGCGGACCAAAAGAAATCCATGCATGGCCAATCAAGCAAGGTTTAACCGTAAAGGCTGCTGCGGGGGAAATCCACTCAGATTTGGAGCGTGGGTTCATTTGTGCTGAAGTATTCAATTGCCAAGATCTATTTACCCAAGGCAGCATAACCAAGCTTAAGGAACTAGGCAAGGTACGTACCGAAGGCAAAGATTACCTAGTCAAAGACGGTGACATTATTTTGGTACGATTTAACGTATAGCCCTTGCGTTTCGCACCCTTTCATTTATTATTAAAAATAATAAGTGAAACAGCATTATTTTCTAATAGTAATCAGGAATATTGTATGCATAAGCATTTTTACCATATTATTCTATCTATCGTGGTAGGGACATCCATTCTGCAGGCTACTCCGGTAACCCCTGAACATATCAGGCAAAATACCCCCAGACTAATGCAGGCCATTGATAAAGCAGATCTTGAATCATTTATGGGTCTTTTTGACTTAACCTGCGTATATGACGCAGAAAACACTCGAGTACCTGGTCTTATTGACGCCTATACAGCCATGCTACAAAAACTTGAAATTCGTGCATCTACTCACCGCCAACAATTACAGCAAGAATGGCAAAAGTACCCTATACGCCTACTCACCTTTACAAAAGGGCTTGGGCAATGTGTAGGGGGCTTATATTTAACCGGAATGGCTCCTATGTATGCAGGTTGGCATCATGTCTCAGGTAACCAAATAACGCAAAAAATTGTCAGACCTATTACTCGTTTTTTACAACCTCGTTACTTACAAAAACCTTATGAAGTAGTACTAACAATGCCTACAAAATATGCTATTCCTGCGTTGACTGCTACCACAGTAGCCGGAGTATATAGCATACAAAATGGTATTAAGAATATGATTATTGGTTTTTATTATCGTGAGTACCTTGAACAAAAATTACAAGATCTACAAGCTATGTTGAACCGAATTGAAAAAGCAAAAGTCTTATTAGAAATTACTACGGGACAATATAACGATGATCAGGATGATGATATAACTGACTACATTCCTGCATAAGTTCACCTATTTTACAATAAAAAAAGACCCACAATTGATGGGTCTTTTTTATTATGTACTTGGTACCATATGATTTTATTAGGCCTTATTTTCTTCAAATACCCTTATCAATCGAGCAACATCCGGATCATGAGTACGATCTGTATTATTGAATGAATCAGCTACCCAAGACTCAATACCATCTCTCGTCTTGCGAATAACTACCGCTATCCAGTGTGTACCACCAGCTGCAGCAAGCTCTTTAAGCTTTTCATCAGTCAATTCTTGATCAGTAGTATTTTTATACGTAGTACGAACAACAAACGCATGAACAAACGCATCCTGACGCTTTAATCTCTGTATAGTAGAATACGTAGGTTCATTATATCGATTATCAATTAATGATGAATCTTCAATAATAGTAATACGACGTAACCTATCCAAATTGATCAAACTGGCAATATCATCATTGAATATATTATCAGTATATGGATTGGCTATGAGTCCATTTTGCGCCGATAGCTGTGTACCCTCAAACTTATTGTGTAATTCTTGCGCATCAAGATATCCCAAAATATTTTGCCATGCAGTTTGTCTGGACACCGTCTGATTAGGATATTTCACGTGCAAGGCATTGATAATCGTCTGAGCTTGTGTAGCTGATAGATCAATTTGTTGATTGCGCAATAAATTCTCAACTACCAGATCAACAATATTACTTAATGCATTTTGCTCTTCTTGTGTTAAGGTACGCAGAACATTCCCAGCAAAAATCCACTTCAATGCACCCCAGAATCCAACGAATGATTCTTTTTGTTCATCGGTAAGCACCATACATGCATGTAATTTATTTTTTAAATAACGTTTTGAATTTGATTCTATGCGTCGTCCTGCCACATGTTGGCGCCAGCGACCAGCATTGCCTTCAAACAGCTGTTGCCGCATACGTGTTGTATCAAATTGGACTTGTACGGGTGTCGGGAATAACATATCAAAACCTGATGGTACATAAAGCAATAGGTGTTGTGCATTGAGTAATGCATGATACCCACAACTCGCACCTGTTTGGTTTGCTACCTGAATTTGGGTTACAGACCGTTCAGAAACTGTATCTAATTCTTCTGGTCGTGTTGGTGCACTGCTTGATACTGCTTCTTTCTTGGCCTCATGAACCATATCTTCTGCTTTTTTGACTAACGTATTATCTTCTGATTTAGATAGCATTATGTCTTTTATTGGATTTGTACCTGTATCCACCTTATCTGGCACTGGCATGCCAAAAGAATGCGTACACAAACCATAAGCACCCGCTACCACCACTACCGTTGCAGCAATATTAAACAAATCACTTCGAGTAATTTTAGACCAATTTAAGGTAACTGCCTTCTTCCATGAATCAAGTACCTCTTGATAGTACTGATTTTTCTTTTGCTCTTGGGCAGCCAGAATAGGCTGGGTAGTCACTCCCAGTACGGCGACGGATAAACATACAAAAAATATGCGACGTAGAATAGTCATTATTAATGCCTCCATTTAAGGGTAAAACTGCCCTTGTATAGGTATTATTAACTATACCAGATACAGGGAAATCAACAACCGCCCCACCTTTTGGCATTACCATGAGAAAAGTTTACCTATAAATTACCTGGATATAGGTTAAATCATCGGAGATGAACCAGATTAGATATCATAGCCTCTCTGTCGATCTTTAATAGCCTATACCACCCTTCAACCACATACCCCATTGTGAAAAAGCGCTATTATTATTCACACATGCGCATGCCCATTCGACGTCAAAACCTGCGCCCAGATATGGTTTAAGGCGTTCTAGTTCAAACCACGTATGTCCAATATTAAAAAATAGCTTATGCGATAGCGCTTTAGGCAATGTAGCTGAACTAATATCAAGGTCATTTTTGGTCAACAAAATTGGAGGATTTGATGTATTAATTTGCGCTTGCATAAGATTAAATGCCGCCGCATCCGCTGCATTCAACTGTTGCAATGCCACATTACTTCCATCACTTGCCAGCGCAGGATTATCGGCATTTGCGTTTCTGAACTCGCTACCCGCAACAAAATTACCATCACCCTGCCCAGCATGCAGCGTAGCTTCATGTTGACTCACATTTAAACGTACAGGATCATTACTCACAAAACCATATACTTGTGCATCACCCTTAATTGCGTAACGATTATCCAAAAATGGTGGACAGCCACAACAATCAAGCTTCACATCTTCTTTACTGCGTGCCCATAAATTGTAACCAAGATCAAATTCAAATCCACTCGCACGTTGATACGCAAACTTGATTACTATATCCGCCTGCACAGCAATACTTACACAGGCATCAAGCGTTGTTGCATTAATTGCTGGCAAAATGCGCCCAGTATATTGATTAGGCGCATCCACTCCATTGATGTGTAAGTTTACCGAACTATCCGCAAATTCTTGCAACAACATGTAACGACTACCTGGCCCATTATTCAAATCAAATGAACGTTTTTGGGTATCTTTAAAAAGATGGGTAATATTTGCATCAAGATATATACACCACTGCGCATATTCATCTTCCCGTTCCCAAAACCTAATATGACTTGTTAGTCCTGCACCCAGCTCCCAATGATGCCCGTTACCAACAATAGCATCAAATAAAAATTCTTGATCCGGACGAGTACCAGTCGGGATTGAGGTACGCACGCTCAGTCCAAAATGCCTATCTTCCTTGAGCACCATGTCATACCCAAGTGCTATTTGCACATCACTCAGCCTGGATGCCACTTGGCGCCCAAATATTCTACCATATGCAAGTGGCTCTTTATCACCTACAAATTTTTTACTTCTAAATGCATCAAGTACATTGATAGGCATTTCATCACGATTTATTTGTTCTGCTCCCATGTACCCCGCCGGATAAAATGTAAACGTCGGGCACATAGTGCCATCATTATAGACCGTTTCATGTGGATGCAAATCCCACTTGGTATGTACAATCGGTACATGAATATCAAGAAACAAACCGTCTACAACTGAAGATAAATCTTGATACCAATCAAGATCCAACACTACATTGGAAATACGTGGTTTAAAGCATACGCAGCTCTTAAAACAAAATGGCAATCCAAAATAATCTGCTAACACATCTGATTCGCCGCGATTGTCGGCAAAGCTACCAGAAAAAACTACATGTTCTTTCCCAAATAAAAACTTTGCTATTTTTTCCGCTTGGAACGAACGCGTATATTCTAATGTTGCAAAAAGGTTACCATAACAATGAGGCTGATCTGCCATATGAATATGTTGCTGGCGGCCTACCAGCTCCAATGCTGCATTGACACTCTGCGACCGCGTAGAAAAGAACGATTTTTTGCCAAATGCATGCGCAGAAAACATGGTACAATTAAGCAATGCACCCACAAGAATTAAACGATAATTCATGAGACTCTCCTTTTGCTGACAGCTTCAACCAGGCCCGGCATTTATTCTAGAATACGCCTATAATAAGTGCAACAGTTTATAGATTCTATACAACAAAAATACCCACTACATAATCATAGTGGGTATGTGCTCACCCAGAGCACACAAGGGTTATAACTCAAATCTGCTGTCAATTGACTATCTTTTCTATATGTAAACTTATATTTATACCATGATTTGCCAAAAAAAATATGCTAAACTATGGTAAAATAGATAAAAAAGGTAACGAAGCTTATCACTTTGCATAACCCGGATCAAAGATAACTATGAAAGTAAATAGAAAAAAAGGATTTTTTTCCATATCAGCGGTAGCTAAAATGTTCTCTGTTCACCAGCAAACTATTCGTTTGTATGAAAAACAGGGGCTTATAACCCCCAAACGATCTGAAGGCGGCACGCGCCTATTTTCAGAAGAAGATATTGATCGACTCGAAAACATCATCTATCTGACGCATGAACTTGGCATTAATCTGGCTGGTGTAGAGATGGTATTAAAGCTCAAAAAACAGATTAAGAAAATGCAAGATGATATGAACAAAGTGTTTGATCAAACACAAGAACAACTTGATAAAGACTCACAAGAAGCAAAAGATATTATTCAGCACAGCAGGCAAAAATTATTACGCATCAAACAAGAACAACAAGCATTGCAACAGCGTGAAGATACTACCATAGAACAACAGATTAATACCGAGCCACTCGATATTGATAATTGGGAAATAAAATACGAAGACGAATAGAGGTAAACACCATGATCTTTAACAAAATAAAAACCTTCATACTGCTTGCTAGCCTGAGCGGATTGCTCATGCTTTTGGGTGGATTGTTTGCTGGGCAATCAGGCATACAAGTTGCTTTTATCATGGCATTAGTATTTAATGGCATTGCTTATTTTTTCTCTGATCGCATTGTCTTGAGTATGTACCGAGCACAACCATTAAACCAAGAACAATATGGTTGGATATACGATATCGTACATGATCTTGCTCAAAGCATGCATTTACCTATGCCAAAACTCTGGCTTATACATAATGCTATGGCAAATGCATTTGCTACTGGTCGCAATCCAAAACATGCCTCAATCGCACTCACCACTGGCATTATAGATTTGCTTGATCAAGATGAGTTGCGTGGCGTACTTGCACATGAAATGGCGCATATTTATAACCGCGACATTTTAATCAGCACTATTGCAGCTACTCTTGCAACCGCAATTGGATACCTAGCAAATATGCTCAGATGGTCTGCCCTATGGGGGTCTAGTCATGATCGCAAACGCAATGAAAATCCATTGGGGTTATTACTCGTTGGTATACTTATGCCTATTGCTGCCATGATTATACAACTTGCAATTTCACGATCTCGAGAATATTTAGCAGATGAAACTGGTGCACATGCTTGCCACGATCCCCTTGCACTTGCCAGCGCATTAGAAAAATTACATAACCACCTGCCACATGCACATTTACACAATGCGAATGGACAACATGCAAGTACTGCATCACTTTTTATTGTACACCCATTCACCAGTAGCTCATGGAGCGCATTATTCTCAACGCACCCGCCAATGAGCTCACGTGTAGCGCGGCTTCGTGCCCTTTATGAAAAAATGTTTCCACTTGCCTAAAAAAATTGTAAGGCTAAAACCAACTAAGGGATTTCTACCATCCAAAATAAAGGGGCCTGATTATGATACACAATGACTTACAAGATGATGTACACGCGCAATTCACGCTCTCGTATGAATTATTATGCTTATTACGCTGGCTCATTGATCATGATGCAGAAAAATTAAAAAAGGTAATAAAAAAGGCAATAAGCTCTGAACAATTCTGCCAAGAAATTAAACAACTAGATGATATTAACCTAGCTGCACAAGCAGAAGACATGCAGCACAGCATCATAGATTTTTTTGGCATGCTCGAAGCGTTATTATTAGAATCCATGCATGAACAAGTGGAAAAACGAGCACGACAAAAAAACCTGATGCCTGCCGTGGAACAAATTGATTCAACTATCTGCGATGATGCTACGGTACGATTCAGCTTAGAAAAAACAACAAGCAAGATTGAAAAAAATCCTAATATCAATGCCAAAGAGCAGTTGTTCAAGGAATTGCTCAAGCGATGGAAACCACATAAAAAAAATATGTTGAATTAATGTAAACCCCCGAGTCAATCGGGGGTTTATTAGTTAATTAAAAAAGCCAACCTTTTCCAACGCGTGCCGCAACTCAAACATAGGCAACCCAACAATTGCTGGATATGATCCATCCACCATTTTTAAGAATTGTGCACCATATCCTTCTACTGCAATTGCACCTGCTGTTTGCATACCAATCGATCGTTCTAAATAAATATCAATCCATTCATCAGGAATATCAAAGATATATGATGCATGCACTACTTCTTCTATTTTCTGCTGCGTATACCAGGTACCTTGCCGCCATATTTTTTTCTCCAAACAAAAAGCAGAACACAAGCGAGCACCTTTACGCGCATCTTTAATTTTTGCAATCGCATCTGCACGGTCAGTTGGTTTGCCGTGCAATGTACCATCCAAACTTTGTGATAACGTATCAGCTGTTAAAACAAAACAAACCTCCCCTTCTTTTTTGCCATCCGATAAAATAAGGTGGTTCATTTTATGTCGTGCAATAGATTGCACCACGTGCGGTAATGAAAGTCCCCAGTCACACTGCGATTCATCTGCACGCTGATCAATTAAAGCAAAAGGAATTTGGCTGTCACGCAATAATTGCTGACGTGAAGGTGATTTAGAACCAAGTAATAATACGTTGTTAAAATTAATCATAAAAAAACTCTCATGGTATGAATAATAATTCCACCATGAGAGTATACCTGTAATTTATTATGTTGCCCAAAATTATTGGTTATCAGGTTTTAATAACTCAAGTACTCTTTGTTTGTTTTGTTGTGCTTGCTGTTGAGGTATGCGATCATATATATTTAATTGCAGGGTATCATTAATAATATCATAGGGCGTCTTACCTTGGTTGTTTTCTATATCCTTTCGAGCTCCGGCAGCAATTAACATATCGAGCAAATCATTTTCATCCTGAAAAAATTCACCAAATGCCATAAGTGAATAGTTAATTTTATTGGTTAAGATATGCAATGCAGTATCACCATCGTTATCTTGAATATTTGGGTTTATTCCTCTATACTTCAGCAAATATTTTAACGTTTCATATGCATTATACTGGATAGATAATTGTAATAATGTATATCCAAACTTATTTTGTACATTTGGATTAGCACCTGCTTGTATTAATAACAATGCAGCGGGTACCATACCTCTAAACGCCTCTGTATATACAAAACCAGGAGCTTTTTCTGAAATATCTTCCGCATAATTATTCAATAAATTCTTTAGTTTGTAGGTAGCAATCTCTGCCTGCATATCTTGCGGCAGATCCTTAATATGCTCCCTCAACTCTTCTTGCGCTTTTTCCACTTGTTCCTTTTGCATACAATTCATGTATGCCACATTTGCTAATAACATTATGATAGTAAAAATTTTTTTCACCATAACCCTCTTTTTTAGTTGACCGGTCGTCTTACAACAACCGGTCTATATTTATTTCTTTTTTATGATTGTGGTGGATTATCGCGGTATTCTTGTGCAAGTTGCAAGTCCTGCTCATAGGTATCGATTTTATTTTGTAGATCCTGGATTTGAGACTGATTTGCATTTTGTGCACGCAATTGATCAATTTGGTCTTGTAAATCATCAATTTGATTATTTAACTTATCCACGATATCATCCCATTGCCCTGCTTGAGCCATCGCCGGGAATCCCCATGCAAGATATATTCCTGTAGTCCATAGCAAAGGATACCATGAATAACCTACGCCCCACCAAGCACTATTGTGCCAAGAGCGATTGTAACCACGGTTATACCAATCACCACGATGCCCACGATGACCTTGCCAATTACGTTCGGTTGCGCGTCCGTGCATGCCGCCTAGATCTCTACCATGTCCTTCAAACGACCTGCTTCCACCCATACGACCACCGCCCATGTGCCCACCACCAAAGTGACCTCCGCCACCTCGAATAGCATGAACATGCGATACGCCCAAACCTGAAACACAGGTTAAAACAACCAAAGAAATTATTCGATAATTCATATTACAAACCTTTCAATTTATGATTGTGGTGGATTATCGCGATATTGTTGCGCAAGTTCTAAATCATCTTCCAATTTATCAAGCCTATCTTCTAGATCTTGAATTTGGGATTGACTTGCGTTCTGTGCACGCAATTGATCAATCTCATCTTGTAGACGATCAATCTCATCATTTAATTTATCTACAATACGATTCCATTCACCCGCTTGAGCCCAACCAGGGAACCCCCACGTCAGATACAAGCCAGTGTTCCAGAACCATGGATACCATGAATAGCCTAAGCCCCACCAACCACCATTGTACCAATAACGGTTGTAGCCTCGATTGTACCACCCACCTCTTCTATATCCTCTATATCCTCTGTTATAACCTCTATGGCCACGCCCTGACCAGCTACCACGACGTGCAGAAGCTGTTTGAACTCTACTTCTCCCGCTACCACTCGTTCTACGCACTGCAGCACCACTTCTGCCAGCAGGACGTACAGCAGCACCACGACGAGCTCCTGAATAGCGCATTCCTCCGGACCTCATGCCGCCACCTCGTCCGCCAGAAAATGATCGGCCACCACCGCCCATACGTGCTCCACCTCTGCCACCGCCTCTAGCAGCATCGACAAAAGATATATTCAAACCTGCAATACAGGTTAGAATAGCCAAAGAAATTATACGATGATTCATACTACAAACCTTTCAACATAGTTAATTAATACAGCCTATACTATATTAATTTTACTATTTGAAAATATACACTTGCAATGGTTTGCAAAAGAAAAGCGTTTTAAATAAGATGGTTTATTTATTAAAACCTGTATAAAGAGCTACATAAGCCGTTTGATTTGACCCTTCAATAAGATCAGGGCAAACTATCATTTCTCGAAAAAATCGAACGATCTTTAGCCCTGAGCTTGCCACGGTGGGTTAGAATGGATAGAAGATACTAAAATTGATTTATTTTTCTTCTTTATTCCCTTTAATAACATCTGACACATATTGATCTAGATACTTAGATTTTCTAATTAAATCAATAACCGCATGTTTTTTTCTTAACTGTGCATAATTTTTTAATTCATTATTTTCTTTTAATAAAATAATGCATCTCTTCTCTGTGTTTTCAATTTCTTCTAATCTTTGTTCAATCTCTTTAATATACTCTAATGCTGCACAATAAGCGTTAAGAAAATGTCGGCCATCTTTAAAATCTCCATGCTCTTCTTCTTTTTTATCAGATTCCAGTTTTTCTGAAATCTTTAGGCGTACACAAGAAAAGCTTTCTCTTTTTCCTGATCTAACTTCAAAAAAATTGCCTCCTTCAATAATAATAGGTTCTTTCTTACTAAATCGAGCACATGGCACTACAGCAAACATTCGTGACTTTGCACCAACTGCACTCATTTGTCTGAGCATAGGGTTGGTAGATAAAGTAAATAGCATGAACATAACCGAAAATAATTGAGATACACGCATAAAACTCTCCTTTGTAGTATATGATTATTTTTAACATCTGAGCGATTTTCAAAAGAATGAGCAAGATATTCTACTCATAGGTTAGTATACATACAAAAAGTAAATTAAAAAGAAGGATTCATTGATGGGAAAACATATGGCTATCAGTATGATGCGTAAATATGTAGATCAATTTGCACACATGATATAATCATTCGCACATTAAAAAAGGCCCATTATTGCGGGCCTTTTTACATAGTCAAATTGTGTTTTGTTATTTAGACGGCATATTTTCTTTTGGAATCAATAGATCTTGATTTTCCACATGTTTCATGATTTCCAAAATCAGTTCTTTTGGTAACCTAACAAAAGAACTGTTTGGACTGTAGTAACCCTTAATAACTTCCCATCGTCTTTCAAATTTAAGTGGATCATGTTGATATTCATAAAAAAAAGCAATATCAATGTCTTTTTGCATTGGCTTGACACCATTTTGAAGCAATTGTCGAATAACTTGTTGTTTTTCATTAAAACTAATATTTTTCAGCAAAGTGATTCCTATTAATGAATAACCTTGCAAATTTAAACCAGGAGCATTACGAGATATATCTATGAAGTCTAGTACATTGAGTTCTTTCACCCAACTAGCTGATACAGGATAAAATTTCAGAAGTTCTTTCTGAATAAAATCATTCTCTTCCCGCATACTCTCCATAAAACTATCCAATGATTCTTTTTGGGATTTCTCCATCGCTACTAGTAGTGGCATATTCATACAAAGCAATGATATTACCAAAATCGACAATTTTATGTTCATATTATTTACCCATATTTTATGACATATTTAACAATATATTTCTATTATAGTAATAACGAATTCAACGCTATAAGTAAAGTATAGGTTTTATTATTTGTTATAAAAACCGTTAATTTAATTATTCATGAGTTCTGAAGTTGAAGAAAAACGACAATTAATGAAATTGGCACTTTAGAACTTGACCATAACTGGCGAAAACCTGCACTGGGAACTGCATAAGCCGTTTGATTTGACCCTTCGACAAGCTCAGGGTGAGCGGAGAATTACGAGAATTGTACTAAATGGCTGCCCCTGGTACACCAGTTCCTGAACTACGAAATAGAATATGGTTTTATCCTTAATCATATTCAGACTGTTTCTCATGCATTGGGTATACAATTGAATACAGCATATTAGTTATCCCCTTGCTGCTCATCCATATAAATTATATTTGGTTCAACCATTTGGGATTTTTCATACAAATCTATGAAAAAGGCTATTTCATTATCAGAGAAAACATCATATTCCCTATCTTCGACATCTTCAACTCGAAATGCATCATTAATTCTTGTAATTTTTATGCACTCAAAAGTATATTCATATGCAATCGATTTTAGCTCTTTATCACAATAGATCTTTTTTAAAAAAGGATAGATATGATCATAATGTCTTGAAAAACACCAAAACTTACCTACTCTAATCTCATTATCCGGCTCATTAAGCGCCTCTTGCAAATCTTCTTTGAGTAATTTGATAGTCGTCATATTCGTGCCCGTCAGTAACCGCTTATTACTCCCTTGTATCATTAGCTTTCTGCGATTTCTTCTTCTTTAGTATTCAAGGGAGCACTCAAAGCGCCATATTGTATAACATTATCGGTATCCTTAGGATGATATTTTAAATACTCCATTAAAATTTCTTGAGCTTTTTCCAAATCAGCTTCGGTGTCTCCACGGGCTATTAATTTTGCTTGCTCTATTGCTGTACTTTTCATTTAATTTTTGGTTTCAAAAATAAATTCGCCATTTTCATACTTTATAATGACCTCTTTGGGTTTTACTTTACAGACTTTTTCATTCCAATCATTAATCAATTTCAAAAATTGATCTCTAGTTATCCTTAGTTCAACAGGATTATATAGATCTTCTGCATGCAAACTACTGAGCAAAATATAATCATCTTCTTTTTCCAAGTAAGTTGCGTTACTACTTGCACACAAAAATTTATCATTTAAAACAAAGTCCTTGAATGAATCTCCCCCTGAACACCCTACATCATCAGTAAAAAATAAACCTAAATTACCCATTTCTGTATTAGAAGCACCATTATAAGAATAATTACCATAATCAATATCTAATATAAGTCTTACAAAATTCATTTATTTTCCTTACTTAATAACAGGATAAACTGAAGTTATTAATCCTTTTTTTGTTATATGCATCCTTAGCTTAACACCATCTTTTGTAATTCCGTGAACTAGATATTTTCCATTGTTTTCTAAAACAGCCCTTGTACCACTTTTTACAAAATTATCATATGCCTCATAAATTGCTTCAACCACCTGACTTCTAGTCCAGGTTGCTGGGAAAAATGTTTTGTCAGGAAATTTTACACCATTTACCCAGATATCAGCTTTGTAAAAACCACTCTTATGCATAACTTTGTTAACAAATTTGAAAGCCCCACTTTTTTCAATAGTATTCATAAAATCATGGTGCATCCCACTTAATTTAGGCAGTCCCTTAGAATTAAATAATATATCAACTCCCAAAATATGTTCATAATCAATTTTGATATATTTATTTGCAAATTCAGCAAAGCCTTTTTTTGTGTTATCAAACATACTACGCAATGCAGGTAACTCTTTTTCTAAGCTTGATAATATATCTGTAACTATAGACTCTAATGTTGTTCGTTCTAGTGAAACTACTTCCGCAGCACCGTCAATAAACTTATTTTTCACTCGTTGAAATAATGATTGACCTGTATCTTTCAGAGGTATACCTTCGGGTGTTATTCCAATAGGGATACCATGTTCTAATCGCTTGAGTCCTTTTTCTATTGTATCTTTAAACCTCTGCGCTATTCGTGCAGCTTGCCGTTGAGTTCTAGCAACAGCATCAATATTCTTCAGATATTTTATTGTTTTGCCCAGCCCCATGCCAAAGGTAATATCTGCTGCACATTGTGCTGCCAAGTCCACCCATTGTTCAGCAGTGAGCTGTGCTAAGTTTTCCGGCGATAATGCATCGATGGTATTCCAAAAGCTATCAATGCGCTGTTGATATTGTTCTGGAGAAAGATATATCTTACCCAACGTAACATCACATACGTAATGAGCAGTACTTACCCAAAATTCACAAATACTTTTTACCTGCGTAATTGGATTCAGATGGGTAATATATTTCTCTAATGCACGAGCTAAAAGTTCTGGTGATCGTTCGAGTAGCGCAGCTTCTTGGTTGACCTGCAATGCAGTTTGCTCATGAATATCACCTAATAGTCGATCCATTACGGCAATATGAAACGCTATCTGGCGTGAATCCTTAGTAGTTTTAAGCGTATCTATAGAATTTTGAAGCTGAGTTTCAACCGCCAAAGGGACATAGTATTGGCAATTATCTGCGTTATAAAGCACCCTATATTTCAGATCATCAATTTCTTCTATCACTGCTTCATGGCTTTGCTCTGAAGCTAATGCAGAAATAATATCTTGCTGTACGGCGATTGGTATAAACCTGGAATTTTCTCCCAATTCTTGGCAATCCGGTCGCGATTCATACAAAGCATGAGCTTGGCCTAGAACATCAAAACCCAAATCTTCAATGAGATATTCTCTGGCTGCTTCTAGCGATTCAAATCCTTCTTTGGTTACATGATCATATAATTGCGCTTCAAGATGTTCTAATTCTACTTTTGCTACATGTGGTTTTTCATGCGCTATCGTAGATAGTATTTGTGTTTCGGGTGCATGCAAAAAAGTATCTACCAGAACAATCTGTGCCCTGAGCAATGGCTCATCTCTCATGTCACATTTTTTGACTTGCTTCATAAGATATTTTTGCTCTGCCCTTAGACCTTTCATGTCACCCTTTTTTTGCATGACACGATAATCACCAGTCGCTTCTTTTATTGCATGCCAAGCACCACAATATTTCAGAAAATCTTCACGCATTACAAAACAAGCTTCCGCTTTTTGCATAATATTAGAGCCAATTGCACGAGAAAATTCTTGTTCTTTTTGGCTTGGTTCTTGCAAATGATTACCCCATGGCCATAAATTATGCAGGGTACGCAAAGCACGCCCGGCTTTTCTTTGACTACCATATTGAATGGTATATAGCAGATTAGATACAGTTCCATCGAGCAAGTTATCTATAAAATCTTTTTGTTTTTCAAGTTCATTTTTTTGCCAATGCCATGCGTGACTTATTTTTTCATCAAGACTAGTTTTTAAGTCTGCAAGTTTTTGTTGGTATGCATCGGATTGTATATTTTGATTAACTGCTCGGATCGTATTAGCAAGAGGCATAGAGGATCTAACAGGCGCGGCTTGCCGCTGATCATCTTGCGATTGCAACTGCGGACTAGTAGGTTCTTGTTGCGCTTGATCCATTCGTTCTCGAGCAGTATCTATGTTTTGGTCTCTTTGATACTCATGCCAAGAGTCTACTGAATTATTCGTATCATTATCTAAATTATTATACTGAAGATCTGAACGATCAATAGTAACTGGGTACGATACCGGATACAGATCCGGAAAATCAAAATCATCTCTGTATTCTGGATCATCCGGTGGGCCTAGCAGCTCCATTGTATCAGGATGAACACCATAAAAATTATTATTGTAATCATAATCTTGATCTGAGTAATTGTTATCGCTTAGCTCTCCATCAGTCAAATCATTATCACTAATACTATAACTATAATCAGCATCGCTTAAATCATTATCACTCAATTTCATAGAGTACGTATTAAAACTAAGTGTTAAAATACTCAGTAATACGGATAAGTATTTTATTTTCTTTAATCTACAATTCATATTTCTCCCTACTTAAGCATGCGCCATATGGGGCTGCACGTTGCCAACAACTTTAGACATTATCTTTGCTAAAGCAATGCAATTGAGTGCGACTGAAACAAATAATCCCCATTTTTTGACAGTTGGATATATTTTGTCGGCAAAACTTTCTGAAAAATTCTCTGTTTCACTGCGTAATTGCATTAACGCCAAATCAAAATGAATACGACTTAATGTGACATGGTAGTTGTAAGAAAAACCAATCTCTGCATATTTGAACATTTTTGCCGTATCAACAAGTAACTGCACATCGCGTAATGAACAATCATGCCATCGCGTAATAATACTTGTGATAAATGTATCATCTATAGAATCATCAAACATAACAGAATCATCATGATTAATAATATTTTTAAACGCTTCTATCTTTTGCTGTTTATCAGGTAATGGCATGGTAATAATTTTGCCATGAAAACGACTTTTTATTTCTGCTGGCAGCTTACTTGCATCATTTGCTGTACCAATTACTATTATATTTGGGTTGTTTTTTTCTAATCTATCAAGCTCCAACCAAAACGCTGCAGCATTTTCAGAGTGATCAGTCTTTTCTTGCGCATAATGCTCAAACAACTTATGCAGTTCGTCAATAATAATAATTTTTTTTGTATGGTCTTTGGTAAAAGTGTTAAAGAAATTTCGTATATTAACTGCAGTTTCATTGCGATATTTACCAAGTAGCTGAGAAGCCGCAATATACACCGACGAATATCCAAGCATATGCGCTAATGAGCGAGCTAAAGTCGTTTTACCTGTACCCGGTGGACCTACCAGAATAAGACGATGAAATGATGGTACCAAAGCGCAATCAGGCAATGAACCCAAATAAAAAACAATACCTTTTAAAAGTGGAGGTGCATTTTTAATACTGGCACGTATTAACCAATCAGGCATCGGTTTTTGTGGTGGTACTGGAGCTGCATTCTCTTGCTTACCAGGTATCTGATTATTGTTGTCTGGATTAGGATTATGATATGGCTTTAACCGTGTCTTACGTTTACTTTTTGAACTTGGTGCACTAACATCTACATGACGAGGGAGCTGATTCTGATTGTTTTGTGCATCAGATGGAACTGTGTGGGCAGGTAAACAAAGAACTAAAGTTAACCATATAAAAAACTTCTTTTGTAGCATGAATCACCATTTTGTAAAAACTATATTGAATCATTATTAAACTATGATCTCTCTGCTACTCTCCTTCATTAAAATCTACAGAATAGAACAACCCTCATTATTTTGCGGCTGAACTTTATATGCCTCTAATGCCCGCTTTCTTTTTCTAATAATATTTTGCAACAAATCTTCAGCGATTTTTGTTTGTTCATCAGTAAAAAGTATCAACATTTGTTCAATAATATACCTACAATCCTGATCCTTATTTTTGTTACTCACCAAATCATAAATAGTATTTATATTACCGCTTTCTATTAGACTAATAATGTATTGTTTCCCAGATTGAGGATTACCGTTAGGCAATCTTACACAATAAACTCTTTCTTCACCAAGCTTTTCTAATAATTTTTCTATCTTTTCTTGCACATAATGACGTTCGCGAATTGTTGCTTCTGTTTCTTCACGGTCATCATGCTGAATATCATCACGATTTTCAATATATTCATTTATGCCTTCCTCTAGGTATTTTTTATTAATAAGAAATATAGGGCTTTTCTTATCATACCTACGGAATATTCTTCTAAGTAATGAAGAAAATTCACGCAAATCACGCCCACTACATGTACCTATCTTTTGTAGCTGGGCATCCAAATACTGATCATCAATATCCTGATCAAATTTTATATATTCATCGAATTTACTACGAAAAGCCGCATTTTTTGTTGCTATATCAGTAAACAGATGAAATTTAATACGACGTAAACAAACTCTATTTTTAAATGCATGAGGTAATTTTGAGTCTCTGTTCATAGTACCTATAAAAAAGAAATTATGATTATTATCTTGAGCATCAAGAAATGGCCACAAAAACTTAGCCGTCGCACTGGTATCGTAATGAGCACTTTCTGTGTTTTCTAATAATTCGTTAAGCTCATCAATGATGAAAATAAAAGGAATATCACTACTGATAAGCTCGTGTAACATATTGCGCAAACGTACTAATGTTCTATTCCGTGTATCTTCTAAAAGTTCACCACTAGAAATGAATCTATGCTGCCAACCTATCTTGCTTAATTTGTATGCAATAAACTTCGCCTGAGTAGATTTACCTGTCCCTGGCTCTCCCACAAAGGTTGCATAGCGATAATACCCATCACGTAAAAATGTAGGGTCTTCCAGGTGATTGATAATATTCTTGGCATCTTCAGGTACATTTTTGGCAACCTGCTTCATCTCCTTGATAAGATCATCAGTAAAATTAATGGTATATAGATCAGGGTTAGGTGAAGAGGAATCTTTAGAACCTGAGGTGGTTGGTTTATGAAAGGGCCTCATTGAAGTTTTGCGGGAATCTTGAGAAGTAGAGTTCGATTGATCCATGTTTTCTCTATATTTACCCTTACCTTTACCCTTTGACTGGTCTTGCCGAAAACCCCTTTTCTGGTCTTCTGATGGTTTTTCCATTGAATAGGATGGTAATACAACTACTGATAAAAGAAAAAAAATAGACAATTTTTGTATAATTTTCATGCCTATGGCCCCCATTTACAGAGATAATCAAACACGCTTACTATCTTCGATAGTACCCAATCTGACAATAAGTTCAAGTGGTATGTAAGCTTTGCAGATAAAAAATCAGGGGGTTACATTATCAACAAAAAAAGTCTCTTAAATTAAGAGACTTTTAATAATTATTGTTAATACTTTTTATAGTGAGGTAAAAAATCACTTTTAATTAATCTTAAATTCAAATTCTTTAAACAGAAAATTATTATTATTGATTAGTACCATATGATACTTCATAGTAGATTTTTACAAAATGGGAAAATGAATGGCTGGGGCGGTAGGATTCGAACCTACGTATGACGGCTCCAAAAACCGTTGCCTTACCGCTTGGCTACACCCCAGTAGAAAATTAAGATAATGTCTAAGTTAAACAACAGATTTTGGTAAAAAAGGAAGGATATTAAATCTCTAGTCTTCCAATGGTACTTGGTAAGTCCCTGCACCAATTTCGTCTTTTACCTTGTTGTACTCTTCTATCACGCGGCCTTCAATTCTGCTACGCGTATCTGCATTAAGTGGATGAACTATATCTCTGAAGGTACCATCTTTGCGCTTACGTGAAGGCATCGATACAAATAAACCTTTGTGACCTTCAATAATCTTCAAATCTCGGACAATAAAACAAGCGTCAAAAACTACTGTTGCATACGCCTTCAAACGCCCGTTGTCCTTTGCTGGAAAAACTTTGACTTCTGTTATTTCCATGGCTGTAATCCTTCAGAGATTTAATATCCCTTAATAGTGCTTCTATTCCTACTACAACTGCCTTTAATTGTAGTATAAAGATCTGTTTTGTCAAATAATTTTTGACCCATTCTAAGGTGTCCTTATAACACCTGAATGGCCCGTAATTTTGCCGACCGCGAGGAAGGATTTCTCTGTACTTCTTCTTGCGTAGCAGCTACTACCTTTTTGGTCAAAACTTTTGCTTTTCCCAGGTCTTCATATTCCTTGAATGTCTGTTTGACTAAACGGTCTTCGAGCGAGTGAAAACTGATACATACAAGCCTACCACCCGGCGTAATAAGCGTCGGTGCTGCTGCCAAAAATGATATAATATTATCGAGTTCACGGTTTACATAAATACGCAACGCCTGGAATACCTTGGTAGCAGGATGTATTTTAATGCCAGGATGCTTGGGCAATATACGTTCAATCAGCTCAGCAAGTTGTTTGGTCGTAGTAATTTTTTTCAATTTACGCTCTTGCACAATAAGTCGTGCAATTTTTTTTGCTTGACGCTCTTCTCCGTAGTGGAAAAAGATATCCGCTAATTTTTCTTCTGGTTCTTTGTTGACTACATATTCAGCAGTAGTCCTCTGATGACCAGCAGACATGCGCATATCCAATGGTGTGTCACGATAGATAGAAAACCCTGCACGCTCAATAATTTGAATTTGTGATGTTCCAAAATCTGCTAAAATACCATCAACCTTCTTTATACCAACCTTTTTGAGCAACCTATATATATGGCCAAAATTTCCCCATATATATGAAAAGCGATCACCAAACTCTTCTTGCATAGATGGGCCATAGGTTTCTAACGACTGAGCATCCCAATCAATGCCAATAACCTTGCAACGTGGTTCATGCTGCAAAATAGCACGCGTGTGGCCACCGCCACCAAATGTAACATCCACATATACCTTGTCCGGCTGTGGATCAAGATACGCAAGCACTTCTTGTACTAAGACTGTTTTGTGAATCGAGGGTTTATTTATTTCATGCATATGAACATTATTAATTAGGTACTGATAACATCAACAAGATTTCCAAGACCAACATCATGTGATCCTTTTACCAGTACTACTGATTCTTTATATAATTTTTTATCCAAGAGTTCTACCGCATCTTGCCAGGATGATACTAAGTCAACCTGCGTACCTACCGGAATGGTCTCTTGTATCCATTGTACCATATTTCCTACTAAAATCACTTGTTTTACCGATGGCGTTTTACGCAGGAATCTTCCTATCTGGCGATGCCAGAACTGACTGTTAACGCCAAGTCCCAACATATCACCAAGCACAGCAACTTTTTGAGCTGATGTTTCAAGATTTTGGAACGCCAGCAATGATGCTTTCATACTTTCTGGGCTTGCATTATAGCAATCATTAATAAGCGTACCAGGATATCTTTTGAGCATAAGCTGCTCAAACCGACCCGCAACTTTAAGCGACTTTTGCACTGCCTGTACAATTATATTGTCGGGAACTCGTAATAAATATGCTACTGCTGTTGCGGCAAGTATATTAAATACCGCACCCATATGTGTATGCTTTAACGTAATAGGATATTTATTTTTATAAATTTTCATCACAAAATGCAAATCTGTTCCATCTACACGTATTTTACGCGCCTGAATTTGATTGGTAGTTTTTGAACCAAACCGTATTACCGGATGCGTATAGGCAACATGAGAAAGTACTGATTGATCACCAAAAACAATACCTATGCTATCTTCAGTAAAACATTTAAAAATATCGCGTTTTTCCAATGCAATATCATATAACGACCCAAGACCATCCATATGCTGGTGCCCAATATTGGTGATAATCGCACTGGTTGGACGAACTAACTCAGCTAATTCTGCCATTTCACCACGTTTGCTAATACCCAATTCAAAAATTGCAACTTGATGTGATGCACGCATGCGTAATATGTTTAATGAAAGACCAATCTTCGTATTTTGATTATCATATGAAGCAATAAAGCTCGTACCATTCTGCGTAAAAATATTTACAAGTAATTCTTTAGTTGAAGTCTTGCCAACAGAACCAGTCACGCCAACAACGGGGTACGTAAACTGTGCTCGCCATGCAACGGCTAAGCGTAATAATGCCTGCAGTGTATCAGAAACAACTAATACCAATTTATTTTTAAGCATTGTAGTATCAAGCGCATCCAAAACATGTTTTTTATCGGCAGAAATAATGCACCCAGCTGCGCCTTTTTCAAAAGCTTGTGCAATATAATCATGACCATCAAAACGCATGCCGGGCAATGCAACAAAAATATCTCCGGGCAACAACGTACGTGAATTTATTGAAAATTTATGATCTTGAGGAAACGTATTATATAAAATCGATACGTCAGAAAGTACACCAGTTACAAAATGCTCATCAAATCGCATCGATTATCTCCAGGTAAACATACCACTACAACAACCTTAATTACGCTTATTTTTTTCTCTATTTTTACCACTCTATTTTGCAAGGACAACAACATCGCTTTTTTTTGCTCATTTGTCAAGCTAAAATGGGTCTACAGAGTAAAATACAGTCTTTTATTTATCTTACTAAAATCACATATATGAATTTTAACGTACAACCTTGCGTGTCTTACTACCATCTGCTGGTAAAATTGCACCACGCGATTCTAGTAAATCTATAATGCGCGCCGAACGATTATAACCAATCCTAAACCTACGTTGTAGTAATGAAATTGAAACTTCATCAATATCTTGCAAAAATTCCATTATCTCTTGCATAAGTTCGCCATCTTCTTGTGATAACGCGTCTTCTTCCTTTAATAATTGTTCATGCAAATCAAGGTACATCACGGTACGTTCTGCATGTATATGACGTACTAAATCTTCTATTTCCTTATTAGACAGATAAGCGCCATGTATACGATTGAGTGAAGCGGTAGCTGCATCAAGAAATAACATATCCCCTCGACCTAACAATTTGTCTGCACCCACACAATCTAAAATAGTACGTGAATCAATCTTAGATGTAACTCGAAAAGAAATTCTGCTTGGGAAATTTACTTTAATAAGTCCTGTAATCACATCAACTGATGGCCGCTGTGTCGCTACGATCATGTGAATACCAGATGCACGCGCCATTTGTGCAATGCGTGTAATTAAATCTTCTATATCTCTACCTGCAGTCATCATTAAGTCTGCAAGTTCATCTATAATCACCACAATAAATGGTAATTTTTCTTGATGCTCTGCATGTATCGTACAATTGTTATAATCAAAAATATTGCGCGCACCACACGCTGCCATTTTTTCATACCGTTGTTCCATTTCTTTAACCACCCAACGTAACACCGGTGCTGCACGACGTGGATCAGTCACAATAGGAAACAATAAATGTGCAATATCAGCGTATGAAGCAAACTCTAATCGCTTTGGATCAATGAGTACCAAACGTAATTCTTCTGGTTTAAGCCTGCATAACAAACTCACCAACATAGCATTCAATGCAACTGATTTACCAGATCCGGTAGATCCTGCAATCAATAAATGAGGCATCTTAGCAAGGTCAACAATCACATTATGCCCCACCGTGTCTTGACCAAGCACAAGCGGTAATGATCCTTTAAATTTAGTAAAATCTACCGAACGCACTACATCTGCAAATAATACATCTTCTCTTTTTTTATTAGCAACTTCAAACCCTACAACCGATCTGCCCGGAATAGGAGCTAGAATACGAATGCTCAATGCCTGTAGTGCCATGGCAAGATCATCTTCAAGCGCTAAAATTTTACTAATCTTTGTATCGATTTCCGGTTCATACTCAAATACCGTCACCACCGGTCCACGACGTATTTCTGTTACCTTACCACTCACGCCGAACCTGCCCAATTTTTCTTCCAACACGTGTGCTCGCTCTTCTAATTCTTTACGAATAACAGCATCTTGTTGCTCAGCAGCAGTTGAGATAAAAATATTTAAACTCGGCAAAGAGTACGTATTAATTTTCTGTTTAGGCACTATCTGTGCGCGATCAGATGAAACTCCTTGTGCCATATCAATTACCGTTGGAGATACCACTGCATCATTAACGTTAAATGATGGTGACGCTATCATGTAATCACTGTCATCTTCATCCTGATGTTCAATAGCATATGCTTGTGACGTCGACTGTGGATCCCAATAAAATACGTTTTGCTCATCTTCATCTTGTTTTGGTACAAGTAAACCTGTTTCTTTTAATGCAGAACCATCAAGTAATGCTTTTATATGATACGCACATCCAGCAATTGGTTTAAATACCATATGCAGCACTATAAATTTGCCATATGCATACGCTTTGTGCGCCACTTTATATTCACCAAATAATTTACGATTAAATATAACTGCTTGTTGTACAAACCGTATACATGAAAAACGAATCACCAGAATAGCACTCGCAAAAAATATACCATATAATAAGATAATAGTTCCCACATGATTCATACCTACGTATAAACCGGTATATAGCATACGTCCCGCTATACCACCAGACACGGGGCTACCCCAAAAATCTAATGCATGAACACGGCATAATGCGGCACCAACCCAAATTAATACACCAAAACCAACAAAGCGTTCCCACTCATAAGAAAATGGCCGTGCCCGTAGAATAATATATGCACTAAATAATAACACAAACACTAACAACCAGGCTGCAGCACCAAATAAATAGCAACTTAATGCAGCAATATGCGCACCAACCCACCCACACCAGTTCGTCACTCGCGGAGTTAAGCTGGTAATAAAAAACCACGAAGAATCTGTTGGATTATATGAATATAAAGAAACGGCAAAAAGAACTGCTATCAATGATACAAGCAATGCTACCAATTCTCGCCCATATAAAATGAATGTATTTTTATTAAAAGATACTCGCATACTAGTTCCTTCATAACTCAAGAATTAAATTTATTTTCAGTGTACCGCTATTGCCACACTATAAACAAGAAATCTTAAGAAAGTAATAGGTTGCAGTATAATAATAACCACCCTAGTATAGGCACCAACATATAATAACTCAATCGCCAGAGCATATTGGTACGCGCGAGTACATACATCCAATATAATATATAATATCCCATTATTGTTGCACCACCCATGACCATGAGCGTATATGGCTGTATAAATAGTTGGAACATATTATATGTATAAAGTGCATATATCCCATGCATACTTGCTACAAAAATTAATGGCCATTGAACTAACCAGGTAATTTCAAATGCTTTAGTTTGAGGCAACCCCAACCACCGCGCTGCGGCATACACAGATGCAAACCGAGAAATTCCTGGTAATAAGGTAATCCCTTGTACTACACCTATAACAATAGCATACTGCCAAGACCACTGCTTGGGTTTAAGTGATACACAATAACGCGTTGAATATAATGTACATGCGGTAATAAAAAATCCTAACCCCAAAGGTATTTCGGGTTGATATACACATTTAAATATAATAAAAAACAACGCAGTAATCGTATCAACTATACCGACCAAAAACACAATTTTTAATATAATACGCCATGTCCTTTGTATATGTTGCAGTAAAAACATCCAACGATTATAAAAAAAACACGTAACAATCAATACTGTGGGAGCATGCAATACATGCGCAAGTGTATCAATTGGTATGGCACGCGCAAAAAACCTTTTAAATCCAACAAAAAAATTATTACTTTGCCCAAAAATCCGTGAACTAAAGGCTTCGAGCAATTGTATATGACCTGAGCTGCTAATTGGAAGACTCTCCAAGACTATTTGGCAAGCAATCCATATATAAAAAAATAGCATGGGAAGCCTCATTTAATGCTTAAATCTACGGAAAAACCGATCCACACGTTAATTTGATAATATTTTCTCTTTACATTTTAAATATCAACATATTATACTGTCATTTAAGAAATGGTCTAATACATCTTGCCATACCAACCAGTTTCTAATAAAGTAGTGAATGAGAAGTAGAAAATTATAGGTTCAACCCCTATAAAAAATGAAAGGAGAGCTAATCCACCACAAATCATAATCATATATACTCAATCTTTTGCGATGTTTTTTAAAAACATCATCCCGAAAAAGGTAGTAACTCACTAATACAAGTACTCAAAAAGGAGTCGACGTTATGGAACGTACGTTAAAAAAGGTTCTTTCCATTGCGCTACTATTAAGCAGCGCCGTGTTATCAGCAGATAGTTGCTGCACAACTGACTGTTGTGATGGCAATACAGGCACCAATTCAGTAACCCCTAAATATACCATTCGTTCACAAGGTACAAACGCAGTTCGCCGTATGATTGATTCTGTTGGCAACATGAATTTGTATGATATGGACAAATTAAATGGTACTATGGCATTGACTTTAGAATACACTCAATCATTCAACAACGATAAAATTGCTGAATGCTTGTTTGGTACATGTGATTGCAATATTAAAGTACAAGGTAGCAACGTAGATGGCAGAGATGCAAATGCATTGCTTGCTGACTATTTCTATCTTCCTACTGATTATGATGGATCTTTCAGTGTTGATCCAAAAATCCAAAACTTCATGGCTGATTTCTTCTTCTATTTTGGATTAGATGAATGGGCACAAGGTCTTTATTTCTGGGTACAATTCCCGGTAACTTGGACTAAATGGAATCTTAATTTCTGCGACAGAGTAAACGATGCTGGTACAAATGACCACGCTGAAGGTTACTTCACACCAAACGTTTTACCACGTAGCGAATTATTAGGTAGCTTCAAAGAATATATCCAAGGTAATACTCCTGGCACCATAACTCAAACTGCATCTACTCAAGATACTGACACTGCAGTAGCAACTGTCTTTAACGCTCTTGGCTGTGCAAAAATTTGTGGTTGTGGCGAAACTAGCAAAACAACAGTATCTGAAGTTCGTTTTGCATTAGGTTGGAACTTCTTACTTGATGAAGACTACCACCTCGGGTTGAACATCCAAGCTTCAGCTCCAACTGGTAATGATGTATCTCCAACATTCTTGTTCGCAGCACAAAATGGTAACGACAAACACTGGGAACTTGGTGCAGGTCTTGGCGCACACTTCATCATCTGGAGAAGTGAAGACGAAGAAAAACACTTTGGTTTCTATTTAGATGCAAACGTTACTCACATGTTCAAAAACAGCCAATGCCGCTGCTTTGACTTGTGTGGCAAACCATTAAGCCGTTATATGTTAGCTGAAAAATTAGCAGCTGCTAGTGCAACTGATAACTTGAGTGGTGGTGCTACTGATGAAACAGCGGTTGCAGCTGACTACCAATTTGCACAAGAATTTGCACCGGTTGCAAATCTTACCAACTTTAAAGTTGATGTAAGCGTTGCAGTCAATGCTGATATCGTTGCTATGTTCAATTACACATGCAACGCATGGAACTTTGATTTCGGTTACAACTTCTGGGGCAGAAGCTGTGAAAAAATCCGCCTAGACTGTGACTGCACAACATTTGCAGAAAACACTTGGGCACTTAAAGGTGATTCACAAGTATACGGTTATTTTGACGTAGCAGATGCACCGTTTGCAGTAAACGATTTCATCGCGTTATCTGCAACACAAAGCCAAGCTACTATTAACGCTGGTACAAATGGTGGAACACCAACTCTAAACCCTAATGTTGATAATGCTCAACTTGCTTTTGGTGGACCTACTCCAGTAGTAATAGACGCAGCACGTGCTGACGTTCTTGGCCAAACAAATACTTCAATCCAACCAGTGTTCATTAAACAATCAGACATTAACTTTGCACGTACTAAAGGTATTTCAAACAAAGTGTTTGCAAACCTTGGCTACACTTGGGTTGATAGAGAAGATTGGATCCCTTACTTAAGCGTTGGTTTCGAAGCTGAATTCGGTTCAAACAGCAGCTGTGACTGTGCAGATGAATGCTGCAACGATTGCGGTGATTGTGGCGACTGTGGCGATTGCGACACCAATGGTAACTGCCTCAAATGCAGCCTAAGCCAATGGGGTGTGTTTGTTAAAGGTGGCTTGTCCTTTAACTAATGATATCATACAAGAGAAAGCCTCGTGCTTTCTCTTGTTATTTGTTTAACGTTAGTTGTTAAGAAATTAATAACCAGCGAGCAAATAAAAACTAGTACTTCAAGGCTCGGATTTTTCCGGGCCTTGTTTTTTTAGTTAAAATTTATTGTGAATTTTTATTGCTTTTTTATAGGCTTGATGTATAAAAGAAAAAAAAGAGTATCATTAACCCACCTTTCAAAAAAGGAGTCCCGGATGAAGCAATTTCGTAAACAACTCTCATTTGCATTACTACTGAGCAGTAGTCTTGCTTTTGGAGCAATTGAACAATCGGTAACACCAAAGTTTACCATTCGTTCACAAGGTACCAATGCAGTACGCAGAATGGTAGAATCAGTTGGCAACATGTTTTTATATGGTATGGATTCTTTTAATGGCACCTATGCGTTAACACTTGAATACAGCCAATCATTTAATAATGATGATATTGCAAAATGTTTATTTGGTGATGCGTTGTGCGGCTGTAAAGTAAATGTACAAGGTAGCCACTTGGTAGGCAGAGATGAAAATGCATTACTTGCTGATTACTTCTATTTACCTACTGACTATGATGGATCTTTCAGCATTGATCCTAAAATTCAAAATTTCTCTGCAGATTTCTTTCTTTACTTTGGTTTAGATCAATGGGCAACTGGTCTATATGCATGGGTTCAATTCCCAATTACTTGGACAAAATGGGATTTACAATTCTGTGAAACAATTGTAAGCACTGGTACTAACAACCACTGCGAAGGTTACTTTACACCAAATGAATTACCACGTAGTGAATTACTCCAAAGCTTTAAATCATATATCAGTGGTAATGCGCCGGGCAATGGCACCATCACTCAAGAAGCTGATTTTGGTGGCGAAGCAGATGTAGAATTTGTAACTAAGTTCTGCAAACTTGGTTGTGCAAAAATCTGTGGTTGTGGTGAAGATACTAAAACTACCGTTCCTGAAGTACGCTTTGCTTTAGGTTGGAACTTCTTATTAGAAGAAGATTACCACCTTGGTCTTAACATCCAAGCTTCAGCTCCAACTGGTAACAATGTAGCGCCAACTTATTTATTCGCAGCACAAAATGGTAATGACCACCACTGGGAACTTGGTGTGGGATTAAACGCACACTTTTTACTCTGGAGAAGTGAAGACGAAGAAAAACACTTCGGTTTCTACTTGGATGCAAACGTTACCCACATGTTCAAAAACAGCCAATGCCGCTGCTTTGATTTGTGTGGCAAACCACTCAGCCGTTATATGCTTGCTGAAAGACTTGGCAGACCAGTGGAAAATAATTTAACTGGTATACCTGATCTTGCGTCTACCGCAACAACTGCAGCAACTTCTCAATTTGCGCAAGAATTCTGCCCAGTTGCTAACATTACTAACTTAAAAGTTGATGTAAGTGTTGGTGCAAATGCTGATATCGTTGCTATGTTCAATTACACCAGTGGCGGACTCAGCTGGGATTTTGGTTACAACTTCTGGGGCAGAAGCTGTGAAAAAATCAAACTTGATTGCAACTGCACAACCTTCCAAGAAAATACATGGGCACTCAAAGGTGACGCGCACGTGTATGGTTACATGCTTGGTGACAGCGACCCTCTAGAAGCAAATGATCCTATTGCATTATCTGCAACACAAAGTGAAGCTACTATTAATGGTGGCACAAACTTTGGTACTGCTGGTGTTGCTGGTGGTAGCGTAGCGGCTCTTGCTGGTAAAGGTAACCCAAATATAGATCATGCACAAATTGCACTTGCTGGTGCTACAGAAGATACCCTTGAGTTCCTCACTCCACAACGTGGTGACATTGTTGATGTTGAAAATATTAACACTTCAATTCAACCGGTATTCATCACCCAATCTGATATTAACTTTGCAAGAACCAAAGGCATTTCTAATAAATTATTCTCTAATTTGAGCTACAATTGGATCAACAACGAAACATGGATGCCATATGTGGGCGTTGGTTTTGAAGTTGAATGGGCTTCACATGGCGATAATTGCAAAGATGAATGCTGTTCACCGTGCACCAGCAACTCGAGCTGCTGCGATACCAGCTGCTGTGATGACAGTACCAATGGCAATTGCCTCAAATGTGGTTTAAGCCAATGGGGTGTATGGATCAAAGGTGGTGTTTCTTATCGTTAATTTAGTACATCAGACAATTCTAAAGAAGGCCTGGTTTTATCCGGGCCTTCTTTTATTGTATTAGATATGTAATTATTTAAATTTGTTGATTTTTTATATAAGGAATGTATAAACAAAATAAAGAAGCAAAGCTACTATTCATGTAAAAAAAGGAGCCTTACTAATGAAGCAACATGCAAAATATTTATCACTCATACTGTTAGCCACTAGTCTTATCATAACAGCCGATCACCAAACAGTAACACCCAAATTCACCATTCGATCACAAGGTACCAATGCACTGCGCAGATTAGTCGGCACGGTAGACAAAGTGGATATCTATGATATGGATGAAAATTATCACAACTTATCAGCTATGCTTGAATACACACGCTCATTCAATGCTCCTCAAATTGCAGAATGTTTGTTTGGCAGTTTTTTATGTGATAAACGTATTTTAAAAATTCAAGGTAGCCAAGCATGCAATAGAGATGAATGTGCTTTACTTGCTGATTATTTCTACCTACCAACTGATTTTTCGAGTGAAGTAATTATAGAACCACTCATTCAAAATGTACTGATTGATTTTAATTACTATGTTGGTTTTGATCATTTAGTGCATGGTCTTTATTTCTGGGTACAAGCACCGCTCACCTGGACTAAATGGGATTTACGTTACCATGAACGTGTTATTGATCCTGGTATAAATGCCTATAATGAAGGATATTTTACCGTCAACGCGTTACCACGTAATCAATTACTCAATAGCTTTGCAGAATTTGTCAGTGGCAATGCACCAGGTACCGATAATGTTGTAACGCAATTTGCAGCCAAAGGAGCTGATGCGATAAATGCACAATTTGATACAACATTCCAAAGTTTGCAATGTGCAAGAATATGTCCTGACAGCAAAACAAATACGAGCTTATCTGAATTACGCTTTGCATTGGGCTGGAATTTTTTACTTAAAGAAGATTACCATCTTGGTCTCAATATTCAAGCATCTGCCCCTACAGGTAATAAAGTAAAATCCAAATTCTTGTTCTCACCACAAAATGGTAATGATAAACATTGGGAACTTGGTGGTGGGCTTGGCGCACACTATATCTTCTGGCGTTCACAAGACGAAGAAAAACATTTCGGATTTTATCTAGATGCAAATATTACACACATGTTCAACAATAATGAATGCCGTTGTTTTGATTTGTGCAATAAACCGCTCAGTCGTTATATGCTCGCAGAAAAATTAACTACTGATGTTGCAGATAATCTTGAAGGAAACGGTACCGCCGCAACTGCACAGTTTAATGAAGTATTTGCACCGGTTGCAAACCTGACTACCTTTGATGTGAACGTCAGCGTTGCGGTTAATGCAGACGTGGTTGCTATGTTTAATTATACATCCGGCTCATGGAGTTGGGATTTTGGGTACAACTTCTGGGGCAGAAGCTGTGAAAAAATAAAACTTGATTGTAAATGCCCTACATTCTTAGAAAATACCTGGGCGCTCAAAGGTGATGCACAAGTATATGGCTACATGAGCGCTAGTGACACGGATTTACTAATTAATGATCCGGTCGCATTATCAGCTACCCAAAGTGAAGCTACTATTAACGCAGGCAAAAACTTCCCAGCTTCTGGTACCATCACTACCGCACAAATTAATGCCGGTAGATTAAATCCAAATATTGATAATCCACAATTGGCAACTGCAGACACCAGTGATACTGCACTGAACGCATCTCGTAGTAGCGGTGGACTTGGTCAAATTCATACTTCAATACAACCAGTTTTTATTGCACAATCTGATGTGAACTTTGTACGTACTAAAGGTATTTCAAATAAAATATTCTACCACATGGGTTATACCTGGACAGAAAAAAACCATGCTCTTCCGTATGTAGGCATAGGTGGAGAAGTTGAATGGGCTTCAACAAGCGGTTCTAGCTGCTGCAAAGATGATTGCGAAACAGACTGTTGCGGTATTGTCGTATGTTGCGATGCAGACACAAAATGTGACGAAAAATGTGATGACTCCTGCGATGCATCTGGTTCATGTGTAAAATGTGGACTCAGCCAATGGGGCATATGGTTTAAAGCTGGCGCCAATTTTTAATTAAAACAATATATAGAAATTGGAATATCTATGATGTTTATAAAAGAAGGTATAATAATGAAACACATCAAGAATCTTATTACGGTATCCTCATTACTGAGCATTCCGGTTATGTATGCAGCGCATACAAACCAAAAAGAAGTTACCCCAAAATTTACCATTCGCTCACAAGGGTTTAATAGTGTACGCCGTCTGCCAGGCTTAGTTGACAATCACATTTATTTATTTGGCCAAGAAGATCGCAATAATTTTTATGCTACCTGGTCACTCACGCCTGAATTTACCCGTTCATTCCGTAACAGTAAAATTACTGAATGCCTATTTGGTGATGCAGTTTGCGATGGTTCATTGAGTATCCAAGGAAGCCGGGTTGCCAATCGAGATTCAAATGCTTTGCTTGCTGATTACTTTTATTTACCAACCGACTTTAATAGTATTGTGTGTTTTAGTCCTCGTATTGAAAATATAACTGCTGAATTATATAGCTACAAAGGTTTTGATTATCTACTTAATGGGCTATATGCATGGAATACTATTACTTTCAACTGGACTAAATGGGCACTCAATATCAGAGAAAATGTTCAAGACTACGGTACTAATGGTTATGATGCTGGCTATTTTACTCCTAACGCACTCAGCCGCGATGTATTGCTCGAAGATTTCAGAGACTACGCACTTGGTAATACACCAGGAACTTTCACACAAACAATAGGTACTGATGATCCGCAACAAGAAATAACAGCACAACTACGCCCACTCCAATTTGCAAAAATGCGCAAAAGTAAATCAAAAACCAATATTGCTGATATTAGATTGGGCATTGGATACAATTTCTTATTAACAGAAAATGGGTACCTTGGTCTTGGTATAGAAACAGCATTCCCTACTGGTACACGTGCAAAAGCAGAATATTTATTTGAACCGCAAAATGGTAATGACAAGCATTGGGAGCTCGGGGTCAATATTGATGGTCACTACACCTTCTGGCGTTCTGCATGCGAAAATCATTCATGCAGTATTAACCTTCATGCTGATATATTGCATATGTTTGCAAAAAGACAACGTCGCACATTTGATTTATGTGACAAACCATTAAGCCGCTATATGCTTGCAGAAAAAATGGGATCTGAAATTTTATTTAACCTAGAAGGCAATGGCACAGCACCAGATGCGCAGTTCAAAAATATATTTACTCCTGTCGCAAATATCACAACATTTGATGTTGACGTAAAAGTCGGCGTACAAGCAGATGTACTCGTATGGTTTAACTACACCGTATGTAACTGGGCAATAGATTTTGGGTATAATTTCTGGGGCAGAAGTTGCGAAAAAATAGATGTACGTTGCGATTGTGGCCAATTTACAGAAAACACGTGGGCTCTCAAAGGTGATGCGCAAGTATATGGTTTTGATGTCGATGCTGTAGATGTTTTTGGCGCTGTACCTCTATCCGCTACAAACAGTGAAGCAACCATCTATGGTGGTACAAATTTTGGTGTTGGTGGTCTGACTACTGCAAGTGATATCTTAACCGCTAAAACAAACCCTAATATAGATAACCCGCAGCTTGCAACCGGTGATGTAACAGACCCTTTTACTGCTGATACTGAATTACGCGTATTACCTATTGCCGATATTAATGATGCAACAAATCCGCAAATCAACACATCTATTCAACCAATATTCATCAAACAATCTGATATAAATTTTGTACGCACCAAAGGACTAACACACAAATTGTTTATCAGCTTCAATTACACATGGCCTGATAGAGAACGCTGGATTCCATACCTTGGATTTGGTTCTGAAGTAGAATTCGCACAAAATGGTGGCGCTTCTTGCAAAAGTAGCTGCAATCAATTTGCATGTGATAATGATTGCACAGAATCTTGCGATACCGATTGTCAAACCAATTGTAACACCACGTGCGATACCGGCAATGGGGCATGCCTGACCTGCGGCTTATCACAATGGGGTATTTGGGTTAAAGGTGGTGTTTCTTTCGAATAATTTTACAAGCAATTTTGTAGAAAAGCTCAGCATATTATGCTGGGCTTTTTTTGTTGCATTCTATCCATATCCATTATATAAATAAGACAAAAGATCGCATAACAAAAAAGGAGTCCTCATGAATATTACCAACTATTTGGTATACACCATTGTTACCCTCATTACCTGTACAGCCTATGCTGATAAGTTAGTAACTCCATTCTTTATGATGCGATCACAAGGTGTCAATGCGCCCCGACACATGGTAGGCATGGTTCCCCATGTTTTTTTACTTGATCACAACACATTTTATTTTGATTTTGCCATAACTCCTGAATACAGCCGCACATTTGATCCAAAGAACATCAACGCATGTTTGTTTGGTTGCAAAACTGATTGCAAAATAATTACCATATCTGGCAGTCAAGTAGCAGATCGTGCAGCAACTGATTGGCTTGCAGATTATTTCTATTTACCAACCGACTTTCAAAGTACGATTCGTTTTAAGCCGGTCATTGATAATTTTATTGTTGATTTACAGTGGTTTTTTGGTCTTGACCAATGTATTAAAGGACTATATTTCGAATTATTTGCGCCAGTTGTACACAGTCGATGGGATTTGAATTTTTGTGAACAAGTAATTAACCCAGGGACCAATGATTACGAACCTGGTTATTTTAATGGAAACTTTGACGGTATTGGGCGCCAAGAACTTCTGAATAATTTTTCCGAATATGCGTGTGGACTGAGTATCATTCCAACCACTACCTTACAACCGGTCGTATTCCAATCACTTGATAAAGCACGTATTAAGCATAAAAAAAGTATTCGTACTCGCTTTGCAGATGTACGTGCCAATCTTGGATGGAACGCACTGCTCAATGAAAAAGGACGCTTAGGTTTATATGTACAAGTTGCTGCACCAACCGGTAACAAACCAGAAGGTGATGTATTCTTCGAATCAATTGTTGGCAATGCATACCATTGGGAAATTGGCGCTGGTATCGGCGGTCAATATGTGGGGTACCACAACGAAGAAACCGATGCAACATGTGGTGTCTACTTTAACCTTACCCTGACACATCTGATGGAAAAAAAACAAACGCGCACGTTTGACTTACAAGATAAACCATTCAGTAGGTACATGTTAGCACAAAAAATGACATCTGATGTTGAAGATCTGAAAGGTGGCCCCCTTGCAGCTAGTGCGGTAGTACCTTCGTATCAATTTGATAATCAAATGGCACCTCTTGCTAATTTAACCACTATGGAAGTTGAATCAAAAATAAATCTGCAAACAGATTTGACTATTATGCTCAATCATACCCATGGTGATTGGAGTTATGATCTGGGTTACAATTTCTGGTATCGTGGATGTGAAACGATTAAACGCATTGTAGAGTGTGAGCCACTACACCTTGGCACCTGGGCACTCAAAGGCGATGCTCACGTATTTGGATTTAGACGCGATGATAATAATGCAGTAGCCCTTTCTGCGACAGAAAATAACGCAACTATTACCAATGGTACAAATGGCAGCACACCAAGCACCAACCCGAATATAGATAACCCACAACTCGCCTTTGCTGATGATGACACGCAATTAGACACAACTATTAATAGCAATACCCAAATTAACACATCAATTAATCCTATATTAATTAGTGCTGATGATATTGCACTCATTAGCGCACGTGCTCACTCGAGTAAAATATTTTTCCACATAAGCCATTCCTGGAACAAACGTACCGGTTGGATTCCATTTTTTGGTTTGGGTGGAGAAGTTGAATTTGGTCACACTGGTGATAATGATGCATGCAAAAGTAATTGCGTAGGTTCATGTACAACAACCTGCCTTAATTGTAGCGTATCACAATGGGGTATTTGGGCGAAAGGTGGTATTGCATTTGAATAACAACATATTCACTATTTGAACTACGCTTTTATCACTCTCAAAAAAAAGGAAATTTATGCACAAAAAAATAATTGCTCTGAGTATCGTTGCTTTTTATGCACTACCTACTGCCGCATCCGATTGTTGTACCAATAACGTAGTAACACCAAAATTTGTTACTCGTTCACAAGGCCTAAATCAACCACGTCGCATAGTAGGATTTAGTGATGAATTCTATCGTCCATTCCAAACTGACTTTTATGATAATTTGTACTTTGCTGCTGAATATAGCCGCTCATTCAGATCGGATGATATCGCATCATGTCTGTTTGGAGATGCGCTCTGCGATTGCAAGCTAAAAATTCAAGGTAGCCGCGTAGACAATCGCGACAGTAATGCGTTACTTGCAGATTATTTCTATCTACCAACTGACTTTGAAAGTGAAGTAACCGTAGATCCGATCATACAAAACTTTTTGGTAGATATGTGTTATCATTTGGGTCTTGATAATTGGCTCAAGGGATTATATTTCTACATTCAAGCACCAATCACCTGGACTAAATGGGATTTGAACTTTTGCGAACAACATATAACTGAAGGTACCAATGGTTACGATGCTGGGTATTTTACGCCTGCTGCACTCAATCGTACTCATTTGCTGAATAGTTTTTCTGCATATGCATTGGGTGATGCTCCCGCAAATAACATATTTATTCAGGATGTTACCGCAACTACAACTACATCTGAAACAATTACTACTATATTCAATCCACTCAAATGTGCAAAAATGGGCAATTGCGGAAACAAAACAAAAACTACACTTTCAGAAGTACGTGCTGCACTTGGGTGGAATGCGTTGTTAGGCAATCATTACCATGCAGGTTTGAATGTCCAAGTCTCTATCCCAACGGGAAATAAAGTAAAACCTGCTTTCTTATTCGCACCGCAAAACGGCAATGATGGCCACTGGGAACTTGGCATTGGCGGTAACGCGCAGCTTAAATTATATTTAAGTGAAGATGAAAATCGTTCGCTCGATTTTTATATGGGCGCAGACATTACCCATATGTTTAAAAATCATCAATCACGCACGTTCGATTTACAAGATAAACCACTCAGCAGATATATGCTTGCAGCTAAAATGACTGCACCAGTCAACAAAGGATTAGATAATGTATTTAACATTGCACCTATATTGCAATTTGATCATGAATTTACTCCGGTAGCAAATTTGACCACTATTGATGTTGATGTAAGTATTGGCGTACAAGTTGATTTGGTACTTATGTGCAACTACACCTGGAACCAGTGGAGCTTTGACCTGGGTTACAATCTTTGGGCACGTTCATGCGAATCAATACATCCAAGAAAAGGTTGTCCGACCGCACTTGACAGAAATGCTTGGGTACTCAAAGGTGATGCACAAGTCTATGGATTTGCACGTACTACCGATATATTACTAGAAGGCGCTGCCGTAGAACTATCCGCGTCAGAAAGCGATGCAACCATTTATGCAGGTACTAACTATCTTGCAAGCGGTGCAAGCACACCTGGTTTAGTTACTGCGGGACGTCTTAATCCACACATAGATCATGCCAACCAAGCATTTGCAGGAAGTAATCAAGTGCTCGATGCAGTAGTAGGCACCAACGGCCAAATTAATACATCAATTGATCCTATAGTCATCACAAATATGGATTTGAATTTAGTACGTACACAAGGTTTTTCCAACAAAATATTTACTTACCTCAGTTACGAAGGTGCAGAACGTAAAAAATGGGGCGAAACATTTGCACCAATTTTTGGTGTAGGTTTTGAAGTTGAATTTGCAAAAAATGATACCTGCCAAGATGCAAATGATTCATGCCCTACTTATTGCAATGGTCCATGTGTACGTTGTGCAGCATCTCAATGGGGAATATGGATCAAGGGCGGCCTTGCATTCAGATAATTCAGAATATTGAACTATACCCAAGAAAGATATTAAGCTAAAAGGAGTGAACAAAAAAAAGGAGACATGCTATGAAAAAAATATATCAAGTTCTCATAGTTATATGCTCCAGTTCACTCCTTTTTGCTCAATCAGAAAAAAAAGTTATCACGTTTATCAATCAACGATCGGCAAGCACTAATACTGCATTAGAACTTGCCGGATGGGAACGGCTCGTCAATATTTATAACAATAATAAGTTTTATTCAACGCTTGCAATTGCATTTGAAGCCACCAAATCATTCCGCCCAGACCGTATCGCCCAATGTCTCTTTGGTGATGATGTACTCAATTGCCCAGAAAATATTCCTGTCTGTTGTAAAAAACATGCGAATACACACAAATGTTGTGATAATTTTCAACCAAACTTAACTAAATATCGAACCTGCCAAAGCAGTTTTTTAGTAGCCGGTAGTCATAGCGCACGACGTACTGCAACTAGTTGGCTTGCTGATTACTTTGGATTACCAACTGATTATGAAAGTGAAATCCATGTCAAACCTCAAATAAATAATCTTATCGTTGATTTTGATTGGTACCTGGGGTTCAGTCATGGACTATATCTACGCATACACGCACCGGTCGAATACACCAAATGGAATTTATACATCTGCGAAGATATACTAAAGACAGGCACTAATGCGTATGCTCCGGGATATTTTAATCCAGATGGTGCAGAACGCCATGATTTAGTTCCCAGTTTTTTAGACTTTATCAGCGGATGTGCAACACCAGACATAGCAGACATTACATTTGAACCATTACAACATGCTAAAATGAGTTTACACACGTTACATAAAACAAGCTTTGCTGAAATACAACTTGCCCTTGGCTGGAACTTTTTACTTGCTGATTGGTATCACTTGGGCGTCAATGTACGCACTTCTATTCCCGCAGGCAATAAACCACATGGTGAGTTTTTGTTTGAGCCTATGGTTGGTAATGGTCATCACTGGGAAGCTGGTATTGGTATTTCAGGACATGTAATGGCTATTAACCATGAAGACACCGGTGAACAATTTATGATTCATGGTGACATTAATTTAACTAGCGTACTGAGTTCACAAGAAAGGCGCTCTTTTGATATAAAAAATAAACCAAATAGTCGCTACATGCTTGCGGCAAAATTCAACACAAATAATCCTGATAACTTACGCGGCACGGTAGATGGTACACCAACACAGCCCGACTTTTTATTTGCCGGTACCTATACTCCTGTTGCAAATTTAACTACCTTGGACATTGATGTACACGTTGGTCTACAAGTTGATCTAGCACTCATGCTTTCGTACATTCATGAACGGTCCAGCTGGAACATTGGTTATGGATTCTGGGCACGCAGTTGTGAAGAATTATGCATATGCAAAACCCCTTTTGATGATGATACTACTAAATGGGTGCTCAAAGGTGATGCACAGATGTATGGCTTTATGAGTACTGATGATGCGCCACTGCAAGCAGATGATCCTGTTGCCCTATCGGCAAGCCAAAGTCAAGCAACAGTACATACAGGTACAAACTTTCCACGCGATACTACAGATTTTGTACCAGGTCAAAAAAATCCCAACATAGATAACCCGCAAGCAGCTACCGCCGGCACAAGCAATACCGCATTGCTCTATGCACCGGGTATTGGTGATCCAGGCAATAATCAAATTAATACATCAATCAACCCAATTGTACTCACGCGCGCAGATATTGACTTGTCTAGTGCCAGTGCACGCTATGTCGCACAAAAATTATTCATGCATTTTAATTACACGCTCATTGATCACACTTCAGTCAAACCATATTTTGGTTTTGGTGCAGAAATTGATTTCGGGCGTCGGGCAGGATGCACACCAGCAAAAGAAGTATCATGCTGTATTAATGCGGCACTTTCATATTGGGGCGTGTGGATAAAATGTGGATGTACGTTTAGATAATCTATGCTTTGATACATCTTCTGATGAAGCACGGTGTATTGTACAAATAATAAGATGCTTGCTCTTAAGAATTCTATTTTTTTATACTTGGTGCGAAAGGGGCTTGCCATGAATAAAAAGTTATATCTGCTCATATGTGGAAGTATGTTGAGTACATACATCCACGCTGATACTTCTTTCGTCAACGTATTACAAGGTAAATCTTTTTTCAGCGCACGCTCACAAAGCGAAGATGCTGCAAGTGAACTGACCGGCTGGCACCCATTCATCCATCGCAACACGCCAAAAAATTATGGCACCTATGGATTCTATATGACCTATGCACGTTCTATCCGTGCTAACCGCATAGCAGAAGCATTATTTGGGACAGATTTATTAACCATATCAGGCAGTATGGTCACTAATCGTGGACATAATGATATCTTGGCGGATTATTTTGGATTATCGCCTGAGTTTCTTTCAGAAGTACATTTAGCCCCACGCATACAAAACGCTATGGTAACCTTCCAAGGTTTTTGGGGGGTTAATGAATGGATTCGTGGATTATACTTACAAGTAAAAATACCTGCAGTTTGGACTGAGTGGGATATGAACATGACCGAGTTGGTAAATAACACAGGCAGCACGGTACCATTCCCACCGCTCTATATGGCCCTGGATGCAGTACCTGCACCGGTAGATTCTTTTGTTGAAGCTCTGAAAGGCAACACTACATTTGGTGCTATGCAAACTCCTTTACAATTTGGCAAAGTAAATGGTGCACAATCAAAAGGCGGCATTTCAGACATTCAAATGGCACTGGGTTATGATTTTATCTTGCGCGAACACGGTCATGCAGGATTAAACATACGAATTGCAATCCCAACAGGCACACGACCTAATAGTCGATTCTTATTTGAACCAGTTGTAGGTAATGGCAAGCATTGGGAACTGGGCGTTGGATTTTCCGGCGATGTATTAATTTGGGAAAAAGACGGTGATCAAGAATTACGTTTTTTTGCTGATGTTAACTTGACCCACTTATTCAGCTCACGACAACTACGTTCATTCGATGTACACAATGGGCCATGCGATTGTGATGATGATATAAATTTTGGCAGCCGCTATATTTTAATTAAAGAGTTTGATGCTGATGGCAATGCAATTGGTGAACTCGCACCACTCATTAATAAATCTACGCTATCATGTGACGTGCATGTATCTATGCAAATTGATATGGTTTTTATGTTTGGTTATACCTATAATAACTTTTTGTTTGATATTGGTTACAATGGTTGGATTAGAAGTCGAGAAAAAATAAAATTGAATTGTAATTTTCCCGATAATCGTTATGCGTTAAAAGGTATTCAAGACACATTTTTTGGCGGTGGTGCACCAAGCAACATTACACAAAGTACCGCAACCTTAATGGGGAACAACTTTGCTGATCAACTCTTGGTAGCTGACGTCAACTCACCGGTGTTCCTCACCGAACAAAATATAGACTTGCATTCTGCTGCTGCATCACGTGCAATGACACATAAGATTTTTACCTACCTGGGTTATGCATGGGAAGAACGCTTTGAACAAAACCAATATGTGCCATTCGTTGGTATTGGTGCCGATATAGAATTCGAAGGTATCAATACACGCGATACCATTCAACCAGATAAAACTACCTTATCACAATGGAGCTTCTGGATTAAGGCTGGATTTACTACATAAGAATCTATTATAAGAATCTATTATAAAGGTTGAAAATATGATACGTATACGCGCCATAGTAACCATAGTATTAATCACACATATGTGCTATGTGCATGCAGGATTCGATACCATTAATCAGCAAGAATTCCCTGATACCATTATATTTATGTTTAAAGACGACATGTCATCACCTGAACAAGTAACCATACACTATGGGCTACGCCAATGCACTATTAACAAAGGTACATTGAAAAAAATTTTAGTTAACAAAGACGCAAGTGATACGGGTAAAATATATATCGATACCGGCTATGAATGGCCACATTACATTGTTGAATATCCAACTAACCCAGGACACAATGTAGAAAATACCTATATTACCCATACCATTATTATCAACGATCTTGCGCGTTATGCATCAGGTAAAAAATTATCCCCACCAGGATTTAAAATATATGAGTACAAGTATCAAAGAGATTAATTAAATTAGCCTTAAATCTTTTTTACAGGCCTCCTCTCGCCATTTTTAAAGCCCCGATTTATCGGGGCTAAACTAACTAACCAAAAGGTTATTATTCTTTAGTTTCAATAATGAATTCGCCATTTTCATGTTTGATGATTACTTCTTTAGGCTTTAATTTGCAAACTTTTTCCTGCCAATCATCGAGTAATTTTATAAACATTTTAATAGGTATCTTAAATTCAATGGGATTATCTAAATCTTCTGCATGCAAGCTACTTAATAAAATATATCCATCTTCTTTTTCTAAATGAGTCGCATTACTGCTTGTACCTGTTTCATTATCATTTAGTGCAAATTCTCTAAATGATTCTCTTCCCGAACAACCCACATCATCAGTTAAGAAAAAACTTATATCACTCATTTCTACATTAGATGCACCTTGATATGAATAATATCCACGATCATTTAGCAATAATTTTACAAATTCCATAATATTTTACCTTACTTAAGAATAGGGTATGCAGATGTTATAAGTCCATTCTCCGTCATAAACATACGAATATCAACTCCATTCTGAACATAGCTATCAATTCTGTATTTTCCACCAGGAACTTCTACAAACTTAGCTCCATCTTTTATAAAATTATCATATGCTTCACAAATAATACCAACAACCTTTTCCCGTGACCAATGTGCAGGAAAAAATGTCTTATCTTTAAATAGTCTACCATTTACCCATATATCCGCTTTATAAAAGCCACTTTCATGCATCACTTTATTCACGAATTTAAATGATTTACTATTTTCAATAATATTCATAAAATCATGATGCAACCCCCCAAGTTTTAACACACCTTTTTTAGTAAAATGTAAATCAAATCCTATATATGTTGATAATCATTTATTTGTAAATGCTGAAAACACTAAAGCCCCGATTACTCGGGGCTTTTCTAGCTGATGAATCAAATAACTCATTATTCTTTAGTTTCAAAAATAAATTCATCATTTTCGTATTTGATAATTACTTCTTTAGGCTTTAATTTGCAAACTTTTTCCTGCCAATCATCGAGTAATTTTATAAACATTTTAATAGGTATCTTAAATTCAATGGGATTATCTAAATCTTCTGCATGCAAGCTACTTAATAAAATATATCCATCTTCTTTCTCTAAAAATGTTGCATTGCTACTTGTATAAGAAAATCGATTATCTAAAATAAAACCTTTGAATGAATCTTCTTTAGAACAACCCACATCATCAGTTAAGAAAAAACTCAGATTACTCATTTCTATATTAGATGCATTCTCGTAACTATAAGTTCCCAAATTTTTATTAAATAATAATTTTACAAAATCCATTTAAACCCTTTTATTTTAAAATGGGATATGCTGATGTTATAAGCCCATTTTCTGTCATAAACATGCGAATCTTAACTCCATCTGTAAAAGAAGCTTCGATTACATATTTGCCACCTTTTTCCATAATTTCTTTAGGTATATTTTTAACAAAACTATCATATACTTGACAAATGGCATCTAGAACTTGCTCTCGCGTCCAATGCGAAGGAAAAAATGTTTTATCTTTAAGCAACTTTCCATTAACTAAGATGTCAGCTTTATAAAAGCCACTTTCATGTGTTATCTTATTGATAAATTTAAATGACTGACTTTGTTCAATAATATTCCTAAAATCATGATGTAACCCCCCAAACCTCATTACTCCTTTCTTATTAAAATGTAAATCAAATCCTAGTATATGCTTGTAATTAAACTTCAAAAATTTATTTGCTGCCTTACCAAATCCTTTTCTTTTAAAGTCAAACATATTACGAAGACACTCTATTTCTTTTTCGAGTCGCCCCAATATATTCTCAGCAAATGCTTCTAACAAAGTCTGCTCGGCAGACAATGCTTTCTGTGCACCGCCAACAACCTTGTCTGTTGTATTCTGAAACCATGATGATGTTTCTCCAGCTTCTTGTCCAACTTTTACTGTCAAACCCTCAGGCGTTACAACAGTCGGTTTATTGCTTATATTTTTAATGCCATTCTTTATCGTATTTTTAAAGTTAGCTGCAAGCTCACCGCCTTCTTGCAATAAGGTTACTATTTCTCCACTACGTATAAGAGAAATAGTTTTTGCTATTCCTTTAGCAAATGCAATATCACCAATGATACGGCCAATAATACGAGCCTGATCTTCTGCTGGCATTTGGGCTAACTGGTTCATAATATCTGGCATGGTGTGCCATAATGTTTCAAACATTTCTATACGATTTCTCAATCGTTGCGGCATCAGTTCTCGTGTATTTACGATACCATGTTGTTCTGTTTGAATATCTTTATTTGCCAAATCACCAAATTGCAATACATGCGCTGCACCCAATCCCATATCTATCGTAAGCAACCCTAGTTCCTTGATGAGCACAACATAGTCAGTTATTTGCAACGTTGGATCAAAACGAGATAAGCATTCAGCACTAGCTATTTTTATCAAGTGCGTTGCATACGCTGCATGATCAATCAGACTCACTGGTTGTTCCGCCTTCAACATGCCACTCTTACTGTTAGCCTCAAGGGCCAATGCTGACCATTCTAAATACTGATCGAAATCGCTTGAATCTGATTTTATCTTGTCTAATAAGTTATTTAGATAAGTATCTTTTTCTGGGCTAATATTATAGGAATAGTTATACGCTGGTGTAGAAACAAGTTCTATACTATCATCGAATTGTATTTGATTGTGATCCATTGCAATAGCCGGTTTCTGCTCAGCACTTTTGCGTTTTACTGGTCCTTCTTGTGACAAACGTACCTGCATAATTTCCCGTGCTACTTGCAGTTCGTTAAAACCCACTCTTTTTATGTATTGCAATATTTCATGCGCCTGTTGTTTACTTACGCATAATTCTCCACCATACCAAGGCCAACTGTCTTCCAATGCATTAAATTCTGCCTGTGCCCTTGCCAAATCAGCTGTCATAATAGTAAACAATATTTCAGTTATAGGCTCTTTCAGCATAGTATCTGCATGCATCGCTTGGTTATATGCATAATCTTGTTTAATTGCATGCCAAGTTGTACGCGATTCTTGCAAAAGAATATTTTTCTTTTGTTGTAATGCGTGGTTACTTCCGGTAGACAAGATCATACGCAATCGGGGTGAATTTTGATCAGAAACATGCCGTGTTATATGATTAACATTATTTGCCATTGCATCCTGTATATCTTGTATATAGCTTTCTGCTTGTGCAAGTAGCTCCCGCATTGGCTTGCGTACTGATGGCCAAAATAATGCCGTAACATAAGACCATCTAATCTCACTTTGTAACTCATCTCTGATCTTTTGCAATGCTTGTATATCACGATGATTATATAATTTATGTAGCTTACTTTCGCTCACATGAGCAACCGTTACCATATAGTGTTCTTTGTTGGCATTATTGTGATATAAAGTAGCACGGTTGATTGGAGCACGTGGTTGATGATTGCTTTGTATTTGATCAGGAACAATACTGGCTGGTGTAATATTATTATCTTGCACATAATCAGCAAGCCTGTTCCAATCCCATCGCCCATTTACAAAGTTTACCTGAATATCAGACGGCATAGACGATACAATTGCATCTATTTGCTCCCCTGAAAATGTGAGCGTTTCTTGGGCATTAGTAAATGTTATATGGCTTTGGTCATATAGGACTGTATACCGCATAGGAGGAACCGACATGCCCGGATTCATCAACACCAGCCAAAGTAATGTTATTTTTTTATAAATAGGAACTAACATAACATACTTCCTTAACTTGTTATCTTATGCCAAATAAACCCCAAAATCCCCTGATCCCTATCGTGTGTAACACGATCAATTTTTGCCAAAATAGTATCTACCGCATCAGCACTCCAATTTTTTCGTTGCTCTTGTAGATCATGAATCAGCTGTTCTAATGTTGCGATTTCTTTTTTCGTATCAGCAGCTTGTGTATCCGTTTGAGTTGGCAGCTTTTCTTTTAGTTTTTTAAGAACACTAACTGCCGTATCATATGTCTGTTCTTGACGAATAATAAGCTCTTCATCCCGAGATAAATGCTGGCGCACCGCTTGATCGCTCCATGAAATATTATGCAAAGCAACACCACTATTGCCTCCAACCGATCCCCCTAGGGATGTTCCAACACCAAATAGTCCTGCAGAGGCATTCACTCCAGCCTGACCAGATCCGTTAATACTTACTTGATTTGATTGTAATGCTCTTTGAATTAAATGATTTCGCACAAACTGACTTTTTTGTATCAATTGGCCTTCGCGCTGCACCTCAATGCCTTCTTTTTGCAACGCTAATCCTTGCTTTTGTAACTTAATATTCTTCTTTTGAAGTTTTTCCTGGCGCTGCTCTTTTGTTTCTTCTTCTTGCCTATAACTGGTATAACCATCAAACTTATGGATATATGCGAGTGCATCTTGCAAATGTTGTTGCTTAATAATAGCTATTGGATTTTCATCATCACTATCACGTACTAATCTAACTGCTATGGCTACTAAATGTTCAAAATCACGTCCAACCCAACCATCATTAAATAATGGTTGTAAGAATTGATTTAAAAAATTTGTATCACATGCAACATCTAATTGCACATTATCTTTATTACACACATCGGTAAAGACTTTATGTGTATCTGCGTGTGTAAGTGGCTTAGTAAACTCAACCCAATTACCACGCGCTCTGCTCAGAAATTGTTTTGGTAATTTATTTAATCGGTTTAATGTGCCGGTAACATATAAATATCTTAGCCTTTGTATGTAGTCCATAAAAGTCCAAAAATCAGTAGAGTTCTCCTGCGTATCATAATTAGCATCACTAAAGTTTTCAAACCACAGATTGATTTCTTCAAAGTTAATGATAGTCGGTACTTTTTTACGAACTAGATCATTCAAAATTTTCATCATATTAGCCGCAGTGCTACCTCTGCCTTTCTCTCGTATATCTTTCCCAATAATAGAATGATGGTTCCAACCTAGTTTATACGCAAGTGCATGAGAAAAAATTGATTTACCAGTACCTGATGGTCCCCAGAACAGCATCATCGGATACAATTCTGTATATAAGTGAGGTTTTTGTAGCATATTGAGAATTCTTTTCGCCTCGATTGGTGCACTATCAAATGCGGTATTTAATTTTTGTTTACTATAGCCATATTTGTTGAGAATTTGATCATCATTTAATTTTTCTTCTGGAGTTTCTTGATCTGATTCTTCTGAGTAAAATACTTCTTCTGATTCTGAAGAAGATAAACTATCTTCAAACCTCATTTCTGATTTGGCAAGGTTGCGCCAATCAGTTGGATGATCCATAGAGTAAGAAAATGAGATAGTAAGAATTGACACTAAGAAAAGTGCATAGAATTTTTGCATGGCTTTCATGCGATACCCCTAACAAAAAAGTATACTTAGAATAACTGCTACTATTGTTCGATATTAGGGATTTTATATAAAAGTTCAAGTGGTAGATTTAATTACAGATAAACGTTACCTATAGAATTAATGTTTTACTATAATAAGACAGGAGTGAGTTTAACTATATTTTCTATATGTCAATAATTGACTTTGAATATGACTTTACTTTAAGGCATATTCGAACACTCTTTGAATTATGTGGAATCACAGAGATTGATTGACCTTATTTGCACTCTTATTATTTCATTACAAATTATAGTCTTTTAAAATTGAAATTTTAAGAAAGGATGTTTCATAAATAACTTCCACTCGCAAAGCCTAATCAGGTACCTTTTTAGGTACACATTGCTTGCTAAAAAACCTCTTATAGACAAAATTGTTTAATATATTAGATCGTTCTAATATCGCAAATGGCACACCAAAGTATTCTCTACTTAGCATGCCATGAAACCTTGCTCTTACAAATCTTACTTATTCCGTAAACGGTGCATCCTTCGGATTGTACTTCCGACTTCGCTTAAGCTATGACCAGAGCCATGTACTTATTTATTTCGTAGACTATGCACATATCCCACTACATCATCTACCGTTTGCAACTTCTCTGCTTGTTCATCACTAATCATTACCCCTAGTTGTTCTTCCATTTTCATGATGATTTCAACAATATCAAGTGAATCTGCACCAAGATCCTGCAATGTAGCAGTACCAGAAATGGTTTTTGTGTCTATGCTCAATTTATCTGCAATAATTTTTGCTACCTTATCAAAGGTATCTTGTCTATTGAATTCTGCCATTATTATGATTCCGTTGTTTCAGTTTGTTCTATGACTTCTGTTTGTGGAAGCAATGTTTTCAATGCCTCAATATCTGTACGCTTATTAATTGATATGTATTTTTTTTCTGGATACATCTGAGTAATCATACCTTCTAATGTATTGCCAGGACCCACTTCTATAATTAGATCAACATCCTGCAAGCCTTCCAATACACGAGCCCACATAATTGGAGAGGTAATATGCGCAACCACGCGTTGCTTAATATCCTCGCCTTGAATGATCACCCGACCATCTATGCCAGAGATCATGGGAATTTTGACATCTTTAAAATCTACTTTTTCCAAGTAAATTTTAAATTCATCTGCAATTGGTTGCATCAAGTTAGAATACAAACCAATTTCTGGGCTGAGATCTTCTATAATCGCATCATCTTCATTCTTGCTAAGTTCCCGCACACGTACAAGAGCCGATGTATGCCCAGAAATGACGTGATCAGTATCACTATTATATATTGCTATATCAGCCTGTGCATCATCAGCACTAGCTTGCATGCAAATTTTTTTCATACGTTTGGCATCAATACCACGCACACGAATAACATCTATCTGCATAGTTTCAAGTGCTTTTTCATAAAAACCAGCAAACTTGTTAATCAAATATAAACCATCTGGCAGCGTAATACTTCCAGCTGCAAAAAGTGCACTATATTCACCTATGTTATATCCAGCTACCAACGCAGGTTCTACGCCAATTTCTTTTAATACCGCATAAATGGCAGAACTGACTAAAAATATGCTTGCATATGCACGATCCATTTTGCTCAGTTCAATATCTGAAGAAGCAAAACATAACTTTACAAAATTATGATCCAAGCAATTTGCTGCTTCTTCAAAATATTCTTGTACAATACGATAGTCATCATATAATTCTTTCCCCATGCCAACAAATTGACTTCCATATCCGGGAAACAATAATGCTATTTTCATAAAGCCCCTTATTAAGGTTTGTAGCGTATTGCACACATTACTTGATAGTATCTAATAACCTCTGCATACGCGTAATAGCCTCCATTTTGTTCATTACCACAAGCAATTCAAACGCTCCTGGCCCCGAGCTCGTGCCGATCAATGCAATACGTACTAATTGTGCCAATGGTGCCAATTTAATAGCATGTTCTTTTGCAAGTTTCTTTACTTCTTCTTTTATTATATTTACGTCAAATGCAGGTTGTTTCTCAAGAATTTTTATCAACTCTTGTAGATACTCAGGAGAATGAGAATCTATCCATTCGGTCAAAGCAGCTGGATCATATTGGGTTACCCCATCATGCAAACGGATCATTTCTTGCACAAGTTCACGTAAAGTTTGTACACGCACTTTGTACAAATCAATCACTTGCTGAATCTGTCCTTGATTCCAATTTGATAATCGCTTTAATATATGTGGTTCTACATCTGCAACTATGTAATCATATAACTCTGCTGCGGATGCTGCTTGCATATATACACTGTTGACCCATCGCAACTTATTAACATCAAAAATTGAGCCTTTTTTACCGATATCTGCTAATGAAAAATATTGAATTAATTCATCGCGAGTAAAAATTTCTTGGTCGCCATGCGCCCAGCCTAATCGTACTAAATAATTTTCTAATGCACGAGGTAAAAACCCCTCAGTGCGGTATTCGAGCACAGAAGTTGCCGCATCACGTTTGCTCAACCGATCGCCGCTTGGCCCTAGTATGAGAGGTAAATGCGCAAATTGCGGTACTTCATACCCACATGCTTCATACAGCAATATTTGTTTTGGTGTATTGGAAATGTGATCTTCGCCACGAATAACATGCGATATGTGCATATCATGGTCATCTACTATAACCACGAAATTATACATTGGGGTACCATCAGAACGTGCAATAATAAAATCATCAAATTGATCTATAGGAAAAGTAACACGTCCACGAATTAAATCATCAAACACAATTTCTGAACGGTCATCTGGTAATGCAAACCGTAAGACATATGGTTTGCCCTGCTCTTTTGGCTGCTGTGTACGACAATACCGATCATATTTAATAAATGGATTATCTTCTGTATGCGTTGCTTGATAACGTTTAATATGTGCTTCCGGGTCACAAAAACATTTATACACTTTACCTGCAACAAGCAACTCCTGCAATACTCGTTTATGTTTCTGAATATTTTGAGATTGTGTTACTATCGGTTCATCAGGCAATAGATCTGCCCATGTTAATGATGAAAGAATTGATGTAGTATATTCTGGCTTTGATCGTTCTAGATCTGTATCTTCAATACGTACTAAGTACGTACCACCATTATGACGTGCAAACAACCAATTGAATAGCGCAGTACGCAAACCACCTATATGTAAATGCCCTGTTGGAGATGGTGCAAAACGCACCCGAATAGTTTTATTAGTATGCGTACTCATACAATTCCTAATATTTTTATTTTATGCGATTTGTGCTAATTTTTGTTGAGCTTGTCGGGCCCATGGCGAAACAGCAACCATGTCTATATCATGTTGTGATTGTACCAGTGCACTCCAGACATTCTGTGCTTCTGACATATTGTCCTGTGCCCAATAGTAATCGCCCAAAAAGAATTGTGCTGCATCACGAAACTTATTTGTCTCATCATGCGCTAAGTTGATCAAACTTTGTACCCCAACTTGTTGTACAGCTGCATCTGACATATCTATTTGCAACAATGCATGTTTCATTTTAAATAATGGTGCTACTGGGTCATTGTTACGCAAAGACGCAACTACTTTATCTAATACTGCTAATGCCTCATCTTTTTTGCCTTCTTTAAGAAGAGCATCAGCTTGAAAAGCTAAAAAATACGGCTGTAGATATGAACCACTCTGTTGATCAGCACCTAGTTGGAATAAATCTTGCACTGCACCCCATCCAGTACCTTGTTGATATGCACGACGATATTCAGTAACATATTGTGCAAAAACTCGTTGCGCCGCTCGTTCACGGTAAGAAACATACCAACGATACATAAAAAACAAAATACCACTTGCCAGCACAATGCCCGAACCTATAAACACATATTTCAAATACGGTGAACGTTGAGGTTTGCGGCCCATCATTCTGTTGTACCAGCCATATACCGTAGAGCGAATTTCTTGCGTAAATCCATGAACTGCCATTATATTCCTTTATAATTTTTGTAATGTGGTTAACCTTCAAAACTACATAAAAACAAAGGAAAGCTATCACATTTATGTAAAAAGATGAAGCCTATTTATGACTGCACCCACTCTATAACAGATTTTATTTTTTTTGCTACGAACCCTGTGTGCCGATTTTGCTTCTTCAAACACTCAAACACACGTTCATTGAATATCGAAATAAATTTTTGCTCAGTTACACGATGTGCAAATCGTATCGCTTGTTCAATCGCACGTCCATGAGAACAACCGTGCGCTACCACAACGGGTTTTTTTAGTCCCAATAATAATGCACCACCAGCGCGCGCATAATCAGTATTTTTTTTGATGTTTTCTATCACACCTCGGTTAAGCCCATACAATAAGCGACGCCACCATGATAATTTATTAACTTCTGTACGAAGCAAATGCATAATCATACGAGAAGCTCCTTGTGCCGTTTTGAGTAACACGTTACCCGCAAAACCATCCACAACTATAACATCTGCATGACCATCAAACACATCACGTGCTTCAATATTACCTATAAAATTAAGTTCTTTGTGTTGGGATAACCGCGCATACACTTCTTTTACCAAAGCGGAACCTTTGTATGGCTCATGCCCATTAGCAAGAAGACCAATACGTGGGCTATGAATATTTTTCATCAACTGAACATACACATGTCCCATGGTAGCAAACTGCTCAAGATGCTCAGGTTTACAGTCTATATTAGCACCTAAGTCCAGACAAAATACGCTGTTACCGCTGCTTGTTGGTAAAAAACCACCAATACCAGGACGATTAATACCTGATGCACGACCAATTAATAACGTGCTTGAAACCAGTACGGCACCCGAATTACCCGCAGAAACTATTGCATCTGCATTGCCATCTGCGACAAATTGAATGGCACGTACTAATGACGCATCTTTTTTACGGATTACACTTTTGGTTGGCGCATCATCCATATTTATTTTTTCTGTACAATGAATAAGCGCAATAGGCGTTTTACGCCATTGCGCATCTAATTCATTCAGAATAGGCGTTATCACCTGTTCGTCACCAAATAATGTAATAGGTATACCGCTACGCGCTGCGTGAAGTGCACCTTGTACAATTGCGTGTGGTGCTAAATCACCACCCATTGCATCAACTGCAATCATGGATTTTCCTTGATCAGCACAAGCAGTTATACTCATACTTACTCAGTAGCTGGCACTTCTTGCTTTGATTGTGCTTCTTTAGACTTAGTTTCTGTACGTTTGACTGCACGGTCAGATTTGGTTGCAATTACTTTTGCACCTTTGTAAAAACCACAACCTTTACATGCCTGATGAGGAGTCAATGGTTCTTGGCAATTCTTACAACGAGTAATTGCATGTTCTAAAAGACCTTTATTTGCAAATCGTTTATCTCTGCGCGACTTGGAGCGCTTACGCTTTGGTACTGGCATCTATCATCCTTGTGAACTATAGAAATTATGATTTTTTCTACTTGAAATGTTACCATGGTTATATACAATCAAAGATACTGAAATTGTATACTATTTTAGGCAAAAACGCAAAAATTAACGTGCTACCCACATGCCGGTAAAGTCTTGTTCTACCTGGCCTGCAAGCTGTAACTCAAAAAGTTTAACCTGTATTTGTGACAAATCAAGACCAAATTCTGCCACCAAATCATCTGTGGATTTTGGCTGACTACATGCCCGCACAATCTTACCCTCTAATGTTGTTATGATTGGTGATTCACAAGCTGGCTCAACAAAGAGATTTTGTTGCACATATCCCACACCATAGCTTTGTGTAAATTCAGTAATAATATCCTGAGCCGAAGTTACTAATTTTGCACCTTCCTGAATAAGTGCATGGCACCCTGCGCTCAAAGGGTCATCAATCGGTCCCGGTACAGCAAATACCTCGCGCCCTTGCTCTAAGGCATATTGCGCCGTAATGCGTGCGCCACTTTGTATGGCTGCCTGCACTACCACACACCCCTTACTCAACCCAGAGATAATTCTATTGCGCGCGGGAAAATTACCAGGAAGTCCTTGCATTCCTAATGGAAAAGAACTTAGTACCGTACCACCACAAGCCACAATTTCCTTGAATAGCTTATTATTTGAAGAAGGATATGGCTCCAATAAGCCTGACCCTAACACCACCACCGTAGAACCCTTTGCCGCAAGGGTTGCCCGATGAGCCATGGTATCAGCACCTATTGCACCACCACTTACAATAGTCCATCCATTTTCTACAAGCACAGGTACTACTTGATTGATCACACGCTGACCATAATAATTTGCTTTACGAGCACCTACAATAGCAATCATAGTATCTACTTGGGGACATCTGCCCTGCCAATAAATAACTGCCGGCGGTGCATGGATATGCCTCAACAATTGAGGATATTCAGCATCTGATAAGGTAGCCCAAGATATATCATGCCGTTGTATAAGATCCAATTCTTTATGTATGAGAGAAAAATCTTGCAATCCAGTAACTATGCTCTGTGCTATTCGTTCGGTCATACCAAACCATAACACAAGCTGCTGAACATCACATGCATATACATCGGACCATGTCATAGATTCAGGCTTCGCTTGAATCATATTGGTCAGTGTTGCTGGTCCAATTCCGGTGATTAATGAAAGATGAAGTATAATATGTTGATCAGATAGTTTCATAAAAAAAATCCCCGTTTATTAAATACGTAAACGGGGATATATAACTTAATTATTGTTTATTTAAAACGCCATAAATGAATCGTCATCTTCTTGAGATGGTTCTGGTTCATCAAAAGAAAGCTCTTCATGTTGTCCAGCATGGAAATCGAAAATATCAAATTCTGTTTCTTGCTGTCCGGCTTCCATTTTGTCTTCATTATCCGCGGATGCTTTTTTGGCAGATGTTTGCGTTACTTCTTCTACGAACTCACCACCACTGCCACCGGGCGTACCAGAATCGTGTGTTTTTTCTTGCTCTTCATGATCCACATCAAATGCAAAAATAGTTGCAAGTTGTTGTCCTTCATCAAGCTTAATCAAGCGTACACCTTTTGCTTGGCGACCCATTGTGCGGACTTCGGTTGCTGGTAGACGAATAATTTTTCCTGCTTTATCAATAAGCATCAATTCTGATTCTGGTCGTACCACCGTAAGACCAATTACAAAACCATTACGTCCACCGGTTGGTATAGTACGCACGCCAACACCACCTCTATGTGCAATGCGGAAATCTTCAATACGCACTTTCTTACCATATCCATTTTCAGTTGCAAATAAGATATCGCCACTATTAGATACTACTTCCATACCAACAACTTCATCATTTTTACGCAAGCGAATACCAATTACACCACTCGCCTGTCTACCCATTTCACGTACTTCTTCTTCTTTAAAGCGAATACCTTGGCCATTCTTAGTTGCAATAATAACGGTATCATTACCTGAACTTAAGTCACAATACACAAGCTCATCATTTTCTTTGAGTGTTACTGCACGGATACCAGTTGCACGAATCTTTGCAAAGCTCATAGCGTCAGTACGTTTTATGATACCGTGTTTACTGAGCATCACAATGAATTTATTTTCCATATCACGTGTGCATAACAACTTCACTACTTTTTCATTAGGTTGCAATGGTAGTAGATTAATGATTGCACGCCCACGTGCCGTACGACTTGCTTCAGGAATTTCAAATACATTCAAGCTGTACACGCGTCCAAAATTAGTGAAGAACAATAAATCATCATGATTACGTGCCACAAACATATCAAGAACGGCATCATCTACATCTTCAAGACTCGCCATGCCCATTTTACCTTTACCACCACGGTGCTGCACGCCATATACTTCTAATGGAACACGCTTTATATATCCCTTCATAGTTAAGGTAATAACTACTTCTTCATCAGGGATTAAGTCAGCCTCGGTCAACACATCGACCGCACCTTCTATGCGTGTTTTGCGTTCGTCACCATACATTTCTTTGAGTTCTTGCAATTCTTTAACAATTTCTTTTTTAAGAATTGTTTCACTTTCAATAATTGATCGCAAATATGCAATAGTCTTTTTGATCTCTTCCATTTCTGCGCGAATTTTTTCTTGCTCCAAACCAGTCAAGCGCTGTAGACGCATTTCTAAAATTGCTTTTGCCTGCGCTTCACTAAATTTATGCTCTCTGCCTAAATGCTCTATAGCTTCTAACGCATCTGTTGCTTTTTTAATCAACGCTACAATTGCATCAATATTACTAAGCGCAATAATAAAACCTTCTAACAAATGCTCACGTGCTTGTGCTTTTTTAAGGTCATATACAGTTCGTTTATAAATAACTTGTTTGCGATGATATAAGAATTCTTCTATTAATTGTCGTAAGCTGAATATCACCGGGCGATTATCGAGCAGCCCAAGCATTAAAATAGAAATTGGTGATTCTAATGCAGTATGTTTATATAATAAATTCAAAACAACCTGTGGGATTTCTCCTCGTTTAATATCAATGATTAAACGCATTCCTTTTTTGTCAGACTCATCCTTGATATTCGAAATGCCTTCAATAACTTTATTTTTTACCAGGTCTGCAATTTTTATAGTAAGTTCTGCCTTGTTAACTTGGTACGGCAGCTCAGTAATAATAATGCTCGTACCTTTTTTATCTTCTTGAATTTCAGCTACACCACGCAATATTGCGCGTCCACGGCCTGTAGTATATGCCTTAACAATGCCAGCACGACCACATATAATACCACCCGTTGGAAAATCCGGTGCAGGAATAAGTTTAAATAACTCATCATCCGATAAATTAGGATTTTCAAGAAGCGCTAAACACCCATTAACTACCTCTCCCAAATTGTGTGGAGGAATAGAGGTTGCCATACCAACTGCAATACCTGATGTACCATTTACTAATAGATTAGGGAGTTTACTTGGTAACACCACCGGTTCTACCGTAGACTCATCAAAGTTTGGAACAAAATCAACGGTTTCTTTATCAAGGTCGGCCAAAATTTCTTGTGAAATTTTTTCCATACGAACTTCAGTGTAACGCATTGCAGCTGCACTATCACCGTCAACTGAACCCCAGTTACCTTGACCATCTAATAATGGATATCTTTTAGAAAAATCTTGTACCATACCAACCATGGTATTATACACCGCTTGGTCACCATGTGGATGATATTTACCAAGAACTTCACCAACTACACGAACAGATTTATGATATGGTTTATTATAATGAAAACCAAGTTGATGCATGGTATATAGCACACGTCTATGTACAGGTTTTAACCCATCGCGTATGTCAGGAATTGCACGACTTACAACAACCGACATTGCATAATCTAAAAAAGAATCTTTCAATTCTTTTTCAACTAATACCGGTTTTACCTGGGCATTTCCATTATTTTTTTTCGATTCTACCGGTTCCATACAACTTGGCCCCTTCTTAAACTATTTCTTATTGACAAAACAGAATATTCTTAGACATTTTTTATCAGAATAATAGACATTATTAACACTCTAGTATAATACATGGAATAACTCAATCAGACAAGAAAAAGCTCTTTTTATGTACGTAAATAATAAGGATAAAAACATTTTTACTGTTCATTTTATTAAGCATTGTGTAACACTCAGATTATGGACAGACTTATACATATTTTTCATATACGCAGGAGAACTAATGAAGCACATGTTATATATCATTATTTTCTTTCTCGTATTTCACTCATGTACGCAATCAATCATCAAGGACAGTCAACTTTTTATTGCCGTTGCACAAGGAAATTATAAAAAGGTTGAACAATTGCTTAATAAGGGTGTATCTATCAATACAATACGTCCTTATAATGGCAATACGCCATTGATGGAAGCAATAAAAGAGATTGGTCAAGCACTCATAGAAATAGAAGCATCTTCCGTTTTGGGGCGTCTATCAGAAGCCGGCAATCTTACTGACGACTTTCGATCATTTTTTAGAAAATTTGTCGTATCATGTCTACTTGCATATGCATCTCATACGATCCATGATGAATTTAATAAGGATGATGAACAAGGTAACATTAATAATTCACCAACATTTCTTATGATAAAAAGACTTATAAACGCCTTCTTACCTGCTATAGAAAAAGCAGCACTCATGTGGTGCATATATGCATTTTTGGATTATGGTATTGCGGTAGGACGCCATCCTAAGGATGAGAATGCTTTTTTTGAAAATAACCAAGTTAACCAATTAAGACAAACTATTCAAAAATTACTTGAAAAACACAACATAGATATTAGTCATACTAACAACAACGGCGAATCAGCACTTACGCTTATTCGCTCCTTTCAAGACAAACTCAAGCACAGATCTTGCAAATTAGTTCTTTATCAAATTGAACAAGTGTTACTTGATAAAAAACCACAAAGCACACCGGATATCCAATAAAATATCCGGCGTGCTTTTTCAATAAAATTATTACAACGTATATGTTGTTTGCGTTTTTGTTGCTCCAGCTACTGGCGTAACTATTCCTGTGTGTTCTTGCTGGGCAAGTTCCATTGCACGCATTAATCGCGCTATCCCAATACCGCCACCAAAACGTGGGAAAAAATCATAACTTAAAAATTCTTCTAATTCTTTTTCTACCCGTTCTTTACCAAAATGTTTAAATAAAATGCTCGCATATTGACCATCACTAATTGTATGGAATATATCACGCATTTCATCTACATTACAGCTACGCTCTGCTGAACCAATAGTTTCTACACCATATAAGATAGCATCAATTTTTTTATGCACATCACCATCTTTTTTCATATTCCAAAAAGGATGCGTATAACCAGGAAAATTTTTCAGGAAAAAAACCGGGCCAAATTCTTTCCACAATTTTTCTTCATGCTCTGCTTCTATAAATTTGGTCTTATAATAATCTGCAACAAATGCATAATCGCCTTGACGATACAGATCTCTTGACCCCAATCCAAGCCACTCAAATAAATCTTCCATTAATCGCTGTAACACTTCCATATTGCCATGCGTTTCGAATTCAAACATTTTGAATATCTTAAGGTGTCGATTTGGATTTGGATTTGGCTCATCACGATAACTTGTAGTCAAACAAAAAGCGCCGGGAAGGCGCGGATTTGTTAACAACTCATGTTCTAACCACATTTGACCTGTTTGTGGCAGTGGCCATTTTGTACCGGCAAACTCAAATGTTGTAATAGTACGTGGGTCTTCACATGCAGCCAAAATACTCAACCGTGATTGTGTATCAATTTCTAGAAATCCGCGATCAAGAAAAAATGTTCTCAATTTTTGTACGATATTATGATACGATTCCACCGTATTAAACGCGGTAATTGACCTATCATTCATCCTCTATCTCCTCCTTCTTTGATTAAAATTGGACAATTGGATACACTGTATCAAATCATGCAACTAAATCAAAGGAATTTTATGAAAAAAAAGGGAAAGTACGAATTAAGCAATTTTTCTACCCATATAAATCCAATTTTTGATATTCATACGAGCATTGATGATAACATGATGCGTGCATCATCTTTGCATGTTTTAATTCCTAAGATCCCAACCGTCAATCCTACACAGTTCCATGATTTTCTCGGATACAAAATTGCAAATCGACTTGGCGTACCGGCATGCCCTATCACTGCTACAAGCAATCATATAAAGTTACTATCTCAACTTGGCTTCAGCGTATTCACACAAAAAACAATACGCAGCACTCAACACCACGCATATCCGTTCCCTAATGTGGTGTATGTTGAGCACACTGCACCATTCACCTTAGCCCAGGTAAACACACCAATTAAATATACACAAACACACCCCTCATCCATGAGCACATTAACTATTGCCAATTCAATAGGCAACTCATCCCAAGAACTGACTACATCATTACAAAATATTAGTGATACACGCATGATACTTCAACCAGGACAAGTATTAGCTGCTTCTATTTATGGTGCAGAAAATGATCAACGATCATTTTACCAAGACTGGGTATTTCTTGCACGCAAAGTAGTAGAGGCAGGCGCACACATAGTAGAAGCAAATGTATCATGCCCCAACATTGGATACCGTAACGCGCTCTATCTTGATCCCAAAACACTCGGCTCATTGGTACAACAATTAGTTGATGCTATTAATCCAATTCCATTGGTCATCAAAGTCGGCATATTCCCCGACAAACATCTGATGGAAGAAGTCATGATCACTATAGCACGCGCTGGTGCACGTGGCATATGTGGTATTAATACACTGAGCATGCAAGTACTCGATGAACACAACAATCCAGTATTTGGCGAAGCGCGCCGCACCTGCGGCGTAAGTGGTGCGTCTATTTTTAACCTTGCGCTTGATTGGATTCAACATGCATATGCCATAAATAAGAAACATGATTTGGGTTTGACTATAGTAGGAACCGGTGGTATAACACTCCCCGAACAATTTGATGTCTTTTTATATGCAGGAGCAGCAGTAGCCATGAGTGGCACCGGCACTATGTGGAACCCATATTTGGCAGCACATTATTTACAGGAGAAATACTATGCACACACTTCACAAAGTTTTGACCATACTATCACTAGGAATTTTCATGAACATAACACCATGTAATATTAAATCCCATGCAACTTTTTCTCTAGATTCCGATACGGAACAACTTATCCTTGCCCTGCATGATATTGGCTCTATCATGTTTGGCACCTTTACTTTCAAAAGTGGAATTATTTCACCGATTTATGTCGATCTGCGTAAAATTATGTCTCACCCACAGGTGTTACATGAAGTTGAACAACAATTATGGAATCAAATTAAACATTGTTCTTTTGATGTCATATGTCCAGTACCAATGGCGGCAATCCCTTTGGCATCTAGTATTGCTTTTAACCGTACTAAACCACTGATCCTTGCACGCCCTTTTGTTAAAGATCATGGCACTAAACGTGCTATAGAGGGCATATATAATGATGGCGACACAGCTATAGTAATTGAAGATGTAATCACAAGTGGACAAAGCATTTTAGAAGTAATTGATAACCTCGAAAATAACAACCTTAAAGTTCATGATATATTTACCTTACTTAACTATCAAAGTAGTGGTAATGAAAAACTAGCAGAAAGAGGATACCACCTACACTCGCTGTTTACCATATCCCAAGTGATTACGGTATTGGAGCATGCAGGTAGAATCACCGATGAACAAGCAGCAGATGTGCGCTACTTCATAGAACAACCAAAGCAATGCTGTTCATGATACTATTCACTATCATCTTAGGATTAGGAATGCTTACAACTCCCGCACATGGACATGTTCCATCTGCACCAGTAAAACTAAGCTTCGCTGAACGCGCAACTTTATGCACGCATCCGATCAGCAAAAAACTATTTACGATCATGGCCGGCAAACAAACCAACCTTGCAGTAAGTGCTGATGTAACTACCAAACAACAGTTACTTACACTTGCAGATGCCGTTGGTCCCTATATATGTATGCTGAAAACCCATATAGATATTATCAACGATTTTGATTGGGATCTTGTTGAGCAATTGCAAGCACTCGCTGATAAGCATAATTTTTTAATTTTTGAAGACCGTAAATTTGCAGATATTGGCAATACGGTAACTCATCAGTACACACAGGGCGTGCATCGTATAGTCGAATGGGCACACATCACTAATGCCCATACAGTCTCTGGCCCTAGCGTTATTGAAGGATTGTACGCTGGACTCAATGACCACACCAAAAACCAGCGAGGGTTATTACTACTTGCACAGATGAGTTCAAAAGAAAATCTAATCTCAGCTGAATACACACAAAAAACAATCCAACTGGCACACCACTATAGCGATTTTGTCATTGGTTTTATATGCCAGGAACAACTAAGCAATGATCCATGCATGATTCATATAACCCCTGGAGTACACCTCAGCAAATCAGGAGATGACCTCAAGCAACAATATAATACCCCTGCATATGCAATAGGCACACTGGGCACTGATATCATTATAGTTGGCCGGGGTATATACCAGGCTTTTGATCAAGCACAAGCTGCCAAACAATACAGGGATATAGCTTGGCAAGCCTACCTGGACTCCCTCCCCCCTTTTGACAAATAGAAAACATAGATTTACGCTATATAATAGATTAATAATAATGGAGGTTATTATGAAAAATCTAAGTCTATTTATACCTATGCTGATGCTCGGTATTATCAGTAACACTACAGTCGCTATGAAGCGTACACATGATACTATGGAACATGATAGTGTCTATAGAGAAAAACCCGCATCAATAATTGATGCTTATAAAAAGCTATACCAAATCTGCCCTACATGTAATAAGGCTTTTGCTGATTCATCACATTTAAAAACACATATGAGAACTCATACTGGTGAAAAGCCTTATGTCTGCCCTACATGCAATAAGAACTTTACTAACTCATCACATTTAAAAAGACATACCAGAACTCATACGGGTGAAAAGCCTTATGTCTGCCCTACATGCAATAAGAACTTTGCTAACTCATCACATTTAAAAATACATACCAGAACTCATACCGGTGAAAAGCCTTATGTCTGCCCTACATGCAATAAGGGATTTGCTGACTCATCAGATTTAAAAAGACATACCAGAACTCATACCGGCGAAAAGCCTTATATCTGCCCCACATGCAATAAGGGTTTTGCAAGCTCATCAGATTTAAAAAGACATACCAGAACTCATACCGGTGAAAAGCGGTTAAATCAAGACAACACGTCGAGTAATAGTGAATTATCTACCAATGCACTGATAGATAAACAACCTATATATGATGCAATTGTTATCGATGAACAACCGTCTATAGATGATCAACAATCAGTATATGAAACAGAGCAACCTATACTGGCAGACGTAATTGATTCAATGGAAGAAATGCATCAATCAGCTGTACCTGCTCAATTACCAATCACTATTAAGTGTGGAAAAGAAATAATGATTATGTTCTTTACACCTGATATGCAGTAAGTCAGTAGCCAATTTAATCAGTAAATTATAATGAGTACGTAAATCAATCACTACCAAAATACATCTAGTAACCACCTGATTTACAAAATAACCATATTGCCGTACAATAAGCAATTATACGGAAGAACAATATGGCTACAAAAAAAATAGATCTCAAGAATTTTAGTCCTGACTTAGTCAGGAATTTTTCTATCATTGCACATATCGATCATGGTAAATCTACTTTATCAGATCGATTACTGGAAGATACTGGCACCATTACTAACCGTGAAAAAAAGGAACAGTTTTTAGACAAATTACAAGTTGAGCGCGAACGCGGTATTACCGTAAAAGCACAAAGTGCTTCTATGTTTTATGAGTACCAAGGCAAAACATATTTGCTCAACTTAATTGATACACCAGGCCATGTTGACTTCAGTTACGAAGTATCTCGATCATTATACGCATGCCAAGGAGCTCTGCTTTTAGTTGATGCAGCACAAGGTGTGCAAGCACAAACTATGGCAAACTTTTACTTAGCATTTGATCAAGATCTGAGTATTATTCCTGTTTTGAATAAAATTGATCTTCCTAATGCAGATCCGGATCGTATCTCACACCAGTTAGAATCATTATTTGATTTCAAAAAAAGTGAAATTATTGCTGCTTCTGCAAAAGCAAATATTGGTATGACCGACATTCTAAATGCCATCATTGAACGTATTCCAGCACCAAAAGGTTCTATTAACCTACCTCTCAAAGCACTTTTATTTGATTCTTGGTTTGATGAATACCGTGGCGTAATATGCTTGATCGCGGTACAAGATGGTATTATCAAAAAAGGCGATTTAATAAACTTAGCACGATCTGAAACCACGTATGAAGTTTTAGAAATTGGTATTATGTATCCAGAGCCAACGCCACTTGAAGCACTCTATCCAGGACAAGTTGGTTACTTAATCACGGGCATGAAAACCGTACGTGAAGCACGTGTTGGTGATACTATTTATCACCATAAAAAACCGGTAACACCTTTTCCGGGATTCAAACCTGCAAAACCAATGGTCTTTGCCGGCATATATCCGGTTATTTCCGATGAATTTACTGAGCTCAGTGAAGCAATTGAAAAACTTACCTTGAATGATGCAAGCGTCACCACTGAGAAAAAAACATCGGCTGCTCTTGGTCTAGGGTTCAGATGTGGCTTTTTGGGTTTGTTGCACATGGATGTATTCAAACAACGTCTAGAACAAGAATATAATCTCTCAGTCATTGCAACAGCACCCAGCGTACTATATAAAATAAAACTCGCTCATACCGGTGAAATTCTTAATATAGAAAGCCCTGCTGATTTTCCTGAGTCAAATAAAATTGAAGAAATTTTAGAACCAATCATCAATGCTACTATTATTACACCTACTAAATACTTAGGAAATTTAATAAAACTCTGTGAAGAAAAACGTGGCATTCAAAAAGATATGCGCTACATGGATGAGGAACGGGTTATATTAAAATATCGCTTACCACTCAATGAAGTTGCAACTGATTTTTATGATGAACTCAAATCACTCAGTTCTGGATACGCAAGTTTTGACTATGAAGAAGCTGGTTATGAACCTGCTGATTTGGTCAAAATGGATATTTTACTTAATAGTAAAGTAGTTGACGCACTCTCTTGCATTGTGCACCGAGATAAAGCGTATTATATTGGCCGTGAATTGACTGCTCGCCTGAAAAAAGCAATTCCACGCCAATTGTATGAGGTAATCATTCAAGCTGCACTTGGTGCAAAAGTTCTTGCTCGTGATCGTGTAGCTCCATTGCGTAAAGATGTAACTGCAAAATGTTACGGTGGTGATATTACGCGCAAACGTAAACTACTTGAAAAACAAAAAGAAGGTAAAAAGAAGATGAAACAAGTAGGGAATGTTGAAGTACCACAGGAAGCGTTCTTGAGTATCTTGAAAAAGTAAATTATATAAGCCAAATAGATACCCATATGTGTTAGCTATTTCTTCTTGCAGAAAATATGCTATAGTCATTAAGTTACTTTCTTGATCATGCGGGAGACAATGTATGACCGAAACAAAAGAGCTCTTTTCTGGCAATATATATATTTTTCATGCCTTTGATGTTGGCGATGATATAAACCTCGAAGCTATTGAAGAAAAACAGGCTATTACTACCATTCCTTTATCACTACCTAAATATTTTAAAAGCTACCATGCACCTATTGCAGTCAAGGTACCTGATGGATCAGCAGATAGCAGATGCATTAGTTGTAAAATTCATGATTTTGGCGCAATATCATTAACCTACAAAATTCCGTTTTCCGATACCCTCAGCAATTTACGCAAAAACCTAGATTTTATAGATAATGATTGCCATGAACAAAGCATGCTTGATGTCAAAGCTGTTTTTAATAAAATTTCCCCGTACATCACAAAACCAAAATTCTTTGATGTACACGCATCATATGTAGTAATTCAGGTTGATCCAAAACCAAATATTTCGGTAACGCAGCTACAAGAGCAATTTGGCGGTGTTATTGCTTCAATGTTGCGTTTTGAAACAGAAACACTATCAGAAGATCAAAAGAATGAGATTTTAGATGCTGCTATTGGATACTTCCGTGGTGATTTAGTAATTATAGATACCGATGCATCATTTGCATATGATGCAGAGTTTGAAGAAATTCAAAACTTTTTTGAATTTACCAATATTCAACAACTTGAACTGAAATATTTTGATAGCCTCCTTGCACAACAACTCAATCGAATTTACGAAAAAGGTGTGCAAAAAATTCCCATCTCTTCTTATTTACCATTACTTGGCACGCTAGGCCATGATCCGGTAGTTGATTTGGGTAAACTCAAGGTTGATATTTCTGCAATTACTGAGCGTTTGGAAGGTAATATTAAAATTGCCGGTGAGCCATATTTCTCTGAAGTATATGAACTACTTGAAGAAAAATTAGATCTGCGCAACTGGCGTAATGGGCTTGATCGTAAACTTGCTATTATTCAAGATATTCGGATGGTGTACCAGCACAAAACTGACGCCGTACGGGAAGATATACTCTCATTACTTATTGTTATATTAATTTTTATAGAACTTATCGTCGGTTTACTCAATTATTTACAGTAAAATGTATCTAAAAAAAGGGATATGTAATGAAGAAGCATATGGCATTTTTGCTTTTATCTATCAATGTTTCTTGTTTTGCTATGGAATCAGGTGATAATCCACAATTTAATACTAGTGCACCAATTGCATGCACTCACATTACTCAATGTAGTACTGCAATTGCACGTGCCGTAGAAAAAAATATAGAACTCGAGAAAGAAAAAAAACAACTTGAACAAGAAGTTACACAATTAAAAGAATCTCATGCAAGCCATCAACAGCACTTTATACGTCTTAATCAACAAGTTCGTGATGCCACTGATCGCCAAACCGTTGCTGAATATGAATGCGAAAAACTGAGCGAACAACTACAAAAGGCACAAGCTTTTGCTCAAACCCTCCTGACTTTATATACCAATCACATAACCGAGTATATAGCCCTGCAGCAGCAACAAAATACTATAATTACACGCATGCTTGAACAACAACAAGAACAATGGCTCGAGCATAAAGAATTAATCAAAACTCAACTAGCTTTACACCTGCATAACTCATCGTATAAAAGAGGCACATTCTTTGATGAAGAAGGAATAGATGAAGTTGAACATTTCACTAATAATCAAATTATGAGCTATCTACGCTCTTTGGTTATAAATATGAAACAATTAAAAACTCGTCGGCGCGTACCAGTTACCACACCAGCACCGCCAAATACCCCACATGAAACATGCCAATTTGAATTAGATGAGTTAAGCGAAAATCAATAATACTTGAGTGTTGCATTTATCTGCTACATATTATTAGTATCCACTTGAGACATTTTTTTAAGGAGTGGATTATGAACATTAAATGTATATATGAGCTCGGGCTTATGATATTCTGTTGTACATCTATCAGTATGGAACAAGAACAACTTAATTTAGCTCGAGAAAAATTTGAATGGAAAAAAGAATATCAACGTGTACAACTTGCAATCGAAGTATATAAATTAGCAGATAAAATTAATTGGAGTATAGATTTACAAAATAAACTACATGATATAACAATTAATCAACGTGTAGTTTTTGAGGCACAACGTATTATCAACAATTTTTTTTGTAACGGACAATCCACTCCACCATCTCCTAATAAACTATCTCAATACAAACAAGATTCTCCGATGTTTCCTCGAAGCGCTAGTTTTTCCGGATCTGATCGATTGTTAGAACCTTTAGAACAAGGTTATCATACTGACTAAAAAATTTTATTTTGCGATAGTCACTTTTGCAGTACGCAACACAGATGTATGATTAATACTAGTATCTTTCATTAAATACCCTGGTTGTATTACTTCCACGATTTCACCCTCTTTATGATTAGGTGATTCAACCTGTGCCAATGCTTCATGGAATACCGGATCAAATACTTGATAATTGTCCATTGGTTCAACGCCAAATTGGAATAATAACTTATCTAACGCTTTGCGGATAAGTACAAAGCCTTCTTGCCATGCTTGTTGCTCAGATGCAACATCTTTTTTCAAGGCACGATCAAAATTATCCACAATATCAAGTAAAGGTAGTAGAATTTCTTTTTGGCCATTCTGACGCCACAAGATCTGTTCTTTTGCGGTACGTTTTCTATAGTTATCAAAGTCCGCATTTAAACGCATATATTTATCTTGCCACAATGCAAGCTGCTCTTGGCACTGCATCAATACATTATCAGGTTGTGTATGGGTCTCAGGTGTTGTTTGTTCTACTGTTTCAAATGATTCTTGTTCTTCAATATTGTTTTTCATAATTATTTGATCTGACATTTAAAATGAGAAAAATATAAAATCCGCTATAATTAGCCCTATTTGTAGTATATCATAGCATGGTGCCAACGCAACTGCAGTTGGCAGTACAAAACTCATTAACTCTTTCTTTTTTGACGGATTTTTTTTATACATAGAACAAGAACATGCGAAAGCTACTTCTTTAACTGAGGATAAAATTAATGAAGAAACAGCTCCTGTTAGTACTAACACTTACCCAAAGTATACATGCTATTGATAATGCCCATTTCTATCGTGCAACAAACCTGTTTCAAGAACCTCGATTTGAACGATCCTACTTGACTACTTTTGACGTTAGTGTTGCTGCCGGATCTACAAAAAAAGCCAGAAACTCTCACCGAGACACTGTTCCACTGCTCGATATTTATGGACCATACAATATGATTGATTTGGGTGTAGGCGTGCCTGGTAAAAACTTGTGCAATTTAGTAGACATGACCCTGGTAGAACTGTCTCGCACACCAGGTCGTACCGTGCTCGATTGCAATTGCGATCCCAAATACCAATTTGGCTTTTTTTCAGTTGGCGGAGAGTTCAATATTATTGAAGCAAACATTTTTTACACACAAAATTTAACAAAAGGGTTTTTCTTTCAAATCCATGCACCCATCCGTAAATTACAAATTCATGATATTTGTTTTAAAGATATTTCTCCCTGTGATGATCTATGTCCTAACAAAGAAACTCCTATTTGGCAGACATTCCTCTGTTTATTCAATGACATGCTTAATCAATATTGTTTAAGCATTGCACCATTTTGCAAAACCGGTATTGGTGATACTTCATTCCTCATTGGATGGACTCACAATCATCAAGATACGGAAGTTCTCGATTTTATAGATATGACCTTCAAGTTCGGCATCCTCGCACCAACTGGTGCAAAACGCAATGAAGACCAAGTATTTTCTTTACCTATGGGCTACAACGGCCACTGGGGCGTTCCTATCTCTGCCGATCTTGCGCTTGGTTTATATGATTGGCTTACGATTGGTGGTCATGTAGATGCCATATTTTTTGCAAAAACCACTCGTGACATCCGCTTAAAAACAGCACTCTATCAAAGTGGATTAATTAAGCTAGCAAAAGGTCAAGTAACCATAGACCGCCGTTCACTCTGGAATGCCGGTCTCTACTTAAAAGCTGATCATATTACACGCGGCTTATCACTCCTTTTTGGCTATACATTCTCAAATCAAAATAATATTACCCTAGATACGTGTGATTGTTGTTTCGATCCTG